>CAJOLC010000001.1 GCA_905235305.1 uncultured Bacteroidaceae bacterium
TTAAACATACTAACCTTGCTTTGATGATACCTTAAATGCCTGCAAAGTTAGTGGCGGCCGTGGTTTCAGGCCTGTTTCAGCCTGCAAAATGAGCTATTGGTCGAATTTGCTACCGCCGTAGCTTCCGCGATGGACTGACTATCCTCTAAAAATGAAGAGCGAAGAATGAAGAATGAAGAATTTGCTACCGCCGTAGCTTCCGCGAGGGATTCTTCATTCTTCACTCTTCATTCTTCATTCTTAACGTGGCTTACCACTCCTCGTCCCAGATGTTCTTGCTGAAGTTCATTCCTTCCTTCACTTCAACATCCTCGGCATTAACAGAGTCATCACCGTTAATCTCGGGAAATGATTCTGCCATCAAATGCATGGCACTGAGTTCTGCCATGAGTGCCTCTGGCATGATATATGTCTTTTTCATCTTATGGTTTGCTGTTTGACGATTATAAGTGTACTATATACAAATGAAGAATTAAGAATTAAGAATGATGAATTTGCTACCGCCGTAGCTTCCGCGAGGGATTGACTATCGTCGACCTATCGGTTCTTCATTCTTTCATTTTTTTATTTCTTCATTTTCAAAAGAGAGTCTTCTTTCCGTTCACAATGTAAATACCCTTTGATAACTTACCGCTTACCTTCTGACCAGCCAGATTATAGATGGCAGATTCTTCATCCTCCGGCTTTGGCTCTGCAGCCCGAATGGAAGTGACATCATCCTCGAAGACGAAGGTAAAGGGCTTCACGTTAGATGCGTTAACATAGCTTGCAGGCAGAAGAGCCTTACCAGCCTTCACGTTGCCGGCATTCACCTTCTTGAACTGATTGCCGGACAGGCCATAATACGTGTTAGCTTCAACATACTCTGATACTGGGAAGCCTATGAGAATGTTGCCTTCTTGTTCTTCGCCGGATGCAGCTGCCTCGATAGTAACCTCCTCGTTAGCTTTGCCCTTCAGGAAGAGACCTGTCCCAGCCTTGATGTCGCCGCTTACCTGCCCTAAGGTAATGTCGTTATCTGTGCCCACAGCAGTAATAATATAGGCAGAGAAGTCGTCATCCTCGGAAATGTTCACAGCAGACCCATTCGAGAAGGTAGCAAAGCCGTATGCATTGAACGTAACGGTAATGGGCTCGACAGACTCGACCTTCTTGTAGAGCTGGATAGCTTTCTGTCCTGTATATGTGCTACTCTTGTAGTAGCGGAAACGTAACTGATCGCTTGCACTGTTGTAACGCAGATAAGCACCGCCAGATGCTATAACCGTTGCATCACCAACGTCATCAATAGAGATTGTGTTTGTGTAGGCTGTCTCTTTGCTTGATGCCAAGCCGTTTGCATCAGATGTTTGGCCGATATAGAAGCCACCTGCGCTGAGAATGGTTCCTGCTGTCATGTCTAAGGTAAACTCAGCAGCGACTGTTGCGCTTGTTGCTACTATCTCGTTATTCTTGATAGTCACTTGAATGGCATTGCTCACAGCATCCAGTGTCTCAAGGCCTCCGTTGAAAGCAACACTGTCTTTTTCATAGACAATGAGGTACTGGCCGTCCGTGAGGTCGTCCGCAGAAGTTACCTTCACATACGTGCCAGGGGCAGGGGCTACATATGCAGCCTGTGTTACAGTCACCTCCTTGTCTGCTGCACCTGTATAGCTAAGAGTGAAGGTTGCCGTACGTTCAGCACCAGTGTTTGCAGTTGTGGTGAAGGTAACCATGTCGGCTGTAACAGTAATATCTGATACCCAATCTGCATCTGTGGTTGCAGAAAGTATTTCTCCATCAACGGGATTTGTCACAGAGTAGTTGATGCTGCCACTGGTGGCATCAGAAGTGATGTCGACATCACCAGCTAAGATTGAAGGAGTGGGGGAACTTTCTGTAAATGGTTCCAACCATATATCTGTCTGGGTATTCCCATAAGAGCCAAACTGAGTTCCGCTATTATTCTTTTGGATTGAATAATCTGCTGTTTCTAACTCAAAGCGAAGTAATCCTTTGTTTGTTTGATTCTTAGCAATAAATGTTGAAGCCGTATTTACAACTAAAACCTTTCCATTGTCCTTAGAAGTCTTAAGCGACAGATAATACCCCGATTCATAAAATTGAATTGCCCAAAGAGTTACTTTACTTCCTACGATAAAGGTAAAGACAGTCGCTTCCTCTTTTGATGTAACTGCAGTTCCTGCCACAGAAGTATTACCAGTTACATTAGTGCCATTAACAGATAAGTAATAATCAATCCCTCCTGTTGTTGCACCTATGTAATATTGAGCCCCGCTAACTATGTCATTATAGTTAGTTACCTTCTCTGCCCGGGCTGTGCCTGCGGATTCATAGGTTACCCCCATCCATGCCAGTAGCATGAGTATCAGGGACTTGCAAATAAATTTTTGTCTCATTGTTTAGTTTGTTTAGTTGTTTATTTTGGTTTGAGATTTCTTTCGCTTGGGGAGTCGCTTGCGTTTGGCTCTTTTATTCATTTCATAAGCGCACGCAAATTTATACTTTTATGCAGTAGCGACAAAGGAAATTGACCAATTATTTTCTTTGTTAAACTAAACGGGGAATTTATGCGTGGCGATGAGGAAGCATGGATTGAACGTTTAACCCGGATTATTATGGACTAAGAGTTGATGCCTTGCCACGAATTACTCGAATCACACGGATCCTTCATCTTTTCCTTTCTTCATCTTTAGGAATGTCCTGCCCTGCCCCCTGCAGAGGGCTTTGCAAAATCGACGTGTCCCTCTGGGGGGAGGGACGTGTCCCTATGGGGATAAGGACGTGTCGCTCTGGAGGGAGGGACTAAGAATGAAGAATGAAGAATGAAGAATGAAGAATGAAGAAGCTTTAGCTCGACGAAGTCAACCGATAGGTCGACGCCAGTCAAGCTTTAGCTCGACGATAGTCAATCCCTCGCGGAAGCTACGGTGGTAGCAAATTTAAGGACCTAAAAACGCAAGGGCTCGTCCATGACTTAGCATGAGCGAGCTCCATGATTATGGATGCTCCAGCACCATGATCAATGAAGAATGAAGAATGAAGAATGAAGAATGAAGAATCCCTCGCGGTAGCTACGGCGGAGCTTCATTCTTCATTCTTCACTCTTCATTTTTAGAGGATAGTCAATCCCTCGCGGAAGCTACGGCGGTAGCAAATTCTTCATTCTTAATTCTTAATTCTTAATTCTATAATCCTATTATTTCTTCAGGACCTTTTTGCCACGGACGATGTTGATGCCGCGCTGCATCTTCCCGAGGCGCTGGCCGGCGAGATTGAAAATTGTGAGATTGTGAGATTGTGAGATTGTGAAATTGTTTTCGGCTATGCCGGTCGCGTCGGAATCAGCGAGGAACCCAATGAAGGCCTTTGCACCAGTGCCGTCCTGTATATGGAGGAAAGCCTTTCCGGAAGGAATCGTGCTGCCTGGCGTTGCCATGTAGAAGCCGATGCCTTCGACATCATTAGCCAGGATGTACTGACTGCCGTCGGCTACCACGTCTTCTGTGGAAACTTTGAGGTCGTTGTCGTAGACGGTTTGGGCCTCTTCTGACGTGTACTGGAAGGTATATTCGCCTTCGTTTGCCTTAATGAGGACAGGCTCTCCGGCAGGAATGATGTTGCCCATGTCGCTAAGTTCTGCATAACCCTCCTCGTTCACCTTGACGGTATATATGTTAACGGGCATGTCGGCGGGAATCACGAGGTTAGACAAGGCAGCGAATGTGGCATAGCCAGCCGCGCTGACTGCTACGGTCTGAGAAGTGGGCTGAGGTATTTCCTGCTTCTTGTAGAACTTGAAGGTCTGGCCCTTGATGTTGTCATTGATGCTTGTGTAGCAACGCCAGTCCTGAGAGTTGTAAACGCCGATGTAGCGGCTTGTTGCGGAGTTGACCAAATAACCGGAGGTAGCATTCAATGTGAAGACTTTGTTAGCGTTTGTGCCTACGCGGACACCGTTGTTAGTGTTTGTGCAGTACAGCCAACTTTCTGCATCTCCGTAAGGATAGAAGGTGTAGCCATCTTCACCGACACTAAGCTGCCACTGGATGCGCTGAGGAACGTCGCCGGACAGGGTGCCATCTGTTACGGTGACTGGCACTGCAGCAGGAGCAGCTTGTGTGCCGTTGTCGTTAGACATGGCATAGGTGCTGCCGTTGTCAGCTACGATGACGAAGATGTCGTCCGGGGTGATGTCTGCCAGAGCTGTCAGGGCCCAGCCAGCCGGAGTGGCAGGCTCGACGTATGCTTCCTGTGTGACGGTGATGAGTTCGGAATAGACACGGTTATCGTCGCTGTCGAGAGCATAAACCTTGAAGTAAGCCGTGCGTGCTTCGCCTTCATTGTCGCCTGCGAAACATTTGACGCTATAGCCTTCGTCGTTATTACCTGTTACGCCAACAATTAGCCATTCCGATTCGTCCACCTCTTCGCCCTCAGCATCATAGAACTGGACAGTGAAGCTCTGGTAGTTCTCGATGGCGATGTCGCTGTATTCGATGTCCAAGGATTCCGTCTGATAACCTTGCGTAGTGGTAGCTGCTAATGTCACTGTGGTCGGAGTCACGGTAATCGTGGGCACGGGACCGACAGGCGTGTCGCCTGCTGATTGATATGTCACGGTTATGTTCGTAACACGGGATTGACCTGCTGTAGTGAATGAAACAGATGATGCTGTTCCGCTCCAGGTTGCTACGTTTCCGGCTCCAGAACCGGTCCCGCCGCCAAGCGTGCCGGTAGAACCAGCTGCCAAGCTGATTGTGCCTTTGTCGTTCGCACCTTTCGTGATGCTTATTGCAGAAATCTCATATCCTGCATCTGCGGCTATCGTCAGGGTTTGGTTTGCGTACCAACGCAACTGCATTGTGCTTGATTGCAGTGAAACTGCACCATTGCTACAGGTAATAGAAATTTCCCCTTCTCTAAAAGACAGTTCTCCTGCATTAATAGTTTCCGTTATTGCAGTAAAATCAAATACTGCTTCTTCAGCGAAGGCTGTGCCGGCGAGGGCAGTCATCATGATGGTAGCGAGCAGGCAGACACGCGACCACAGGCTGTTAAGTAGATTCTGTTTCATCGTTTTGTTTTTGTTTGTTATTGTTTGTTGAGTTACCAGCTTGCTTCTTTTCGGAGAGCGCACAAAGTTATATTTTTATATAATGTGTGCAAGCTGGTAACGGATATTTATTTGTCTTTTTGTGGAATTTCGTAATATGGAGATGGCAATCGCACACTAAGAAGAATGAAAAAATGAAAAAATGAAAGAATGAAAGAATGAAAGAATTAAGACAATGAAGAATGAAGAACCGATAGAATGAAGAATTAAGAATGAAGAATGAAGAATTTGCTACCGCCGTAGCTTCCGCGAGGGATTGACTATCCTCTAAAAATGAAGAGTGAAGAGTGAAGAATGAAGAATGAAGAATTTGCTACCGCCGTAGCTTCCGCGAGGGATTCTTCATTCTTAATTCTTAATTCTTCATTGATCGACGTCATCGAGGTTGACGAGTCCGCCCACGATGGCATAAATGGTGAGTCCGGCAGCCGAGCGAATCTGCAGCTTCCGGGCAATGTTGCGGCGATGGGTCATGACGGTGTTGACGGAGATGAAGAGGGCCTCGGCTATCTCCTTGTTGGAGAGTCCCTTCGCAACCTGTACGATAATCTCCTTTTCTCTCTCGCTGAGTTCGGCTGGAGCCTGCCCTGCCGGTGCCTCGGCGACGTCTGAAACGGGCAAGCCGCCCTTATGCCTGACGTCATGTTCCAGCTTCCGTATGCATTCGGCGAAGAGTGTGTCTTCCATGTGGCAGTGGCTGTGAAGGTCCTCGTCCGTCATGAAGATGTCCATGAGCACTTCGCCCATGAGCGATGCACAGTTGTCGCTGGGATAATACTTCACGATGATGCTCTTCAGCTCGCTCAGACTCTTCTCGATGTTAGCGTGCTGCTCGTCGTACTGCTCTTCGATGCTGTGGAAGGTTTCCTGCGGCAGGCGGCCCTGCAGAAGCGTCTCGACATAGGGATGGACGTGTGTGTTCTCGAAGGTCATGTGCCGCTCTACCTCCTGTGCATACTCGTCGTAGAAGCGCAGGATGAGCATGGCCAGGCGGTTGCCGCTGGAGAGGTCGATGGCTTCGAGCAGCTTGCGACGGATACCCGGCAGTCGGAAGTCGACGAAGTAGCTGTGGGAGTTCTTCAGGTAAGCAATGAGCGACGGCACATCCACCTGCTCCACCATCTCGCTGATGCGGGCATGAGCAGGGTCTTTCACATAGTTGACGACGGTCAGGAACGTGTCGACATCCACTCCGGCACTGCGGCAAGTGGTGCCTACAGTCTGGTCGCCGAAGCCAAGTTTTATGCCGAAGCGGCTGATAATCTGTAGCATGCGATAGTCATCACTGATGACGTCGCTCATAGGGTCTGTGTCATGGTATCCGTTAGACATTGCTTTTTCATGTTGATTTCTGGCAGCAAAGTTACGAGTTATTTTACAATTAGACAATTGACGATTTACAATTAATTGTAAAAAGCCCGCAATTTCATCATTATTAAGTATCCGCAGAAGCGGCGTCAGAAGGCGAAATCATGCTTTTTGCGTATTGCAAGGAACCGCAAACCGCCATACCTTTGCCGCCGGAAATTCCCTCATGGACTCGAAAGCCAAGAGGAGAGAAAACTCATAAGAAATGATGAACAACTACAGAAAAATCCTATCAGCAACATTGCTGCTCACTGCCGGCACAGCCTCGGCACAGTGGAACACCGACTCGACAGAAATAGACAGCTACGACCGCTTCCGCATCGGAGGCTATGGCGAGGTGGTGGCTGCCTTCAAGGACTACGGCACGAACCGTTTCTACGGCGGCAGCGAAGGCAACACGCGAATACATCGCAACACCATCGCCGTGCCGCGCTTCGTCCTGGCAGGCGACTATAAGTTTGGGTCGCATTGGAACGTCGGCGTGGAAATCGAGTTCGAGAGCGGCGGCACAGGCTCTGCCTACGAGATTGAGAACACAGAGAACGGCGAGTACGAGACGGAAGTGGAGAAAGGCGGCGAAGTGGCCATCGAGCAGTTCCACATCACCTATCACCTGAATCAGTACTTCAACGTACGCGCAGGACACTTCATCGTGCCTGTCGGCCTGAACAATGCTCACCACGAACCCATCAACTACTTCGGCACCGTTCGCCCAGAAGGTGAGACAAGCATCATTCCCAACACATGGCACGAGACTGGCCTCAGCTTCTTCGGACAAGTGGGGAGGCGATGGGCTTCGTTCAACTGGGAAGCTCAGATTGTGGCAGGACTCAACGCCAACGGCTTCGACCGCAACAATTGGGTGCAGGGAGGCAAGCAAGGCTTCTTCGAGGCCGACAACTTCACGTCGCCGGGCTATGTGCTCAGACTGAACTATACCGGACTTCCGGGACTTCGCCTCGGGGCAAGTTGGTACCATGTCCAGAACGCCGCATCGAATGCCGACAAGCCTACAACCTACAGCTTCCGTGTGCCCGTCAACCTGTGGAGTGTCGATGCGCAGTATCAGCATCGCTACGGCATCATTCGCGGCAACATCCTGAGCGGCAAGGTAGGCAACTCCACTTTGCTCAGCACACGCAACGTTCGCCAAAGCAACGCCAGTCCCTACTCGAAGACGGCACCCATTGCAAGCAAGGCCGTGAGCTACGGCATAGAAGGCGGCGTCAGACTGAAAGGCTTCTTCCGCAGTACAAAGGCGCCCGACCTCATTCCCTTCGCCCGATACGAGTACTACAACGCACAGGAGAAAGGCGAAGCCAGGCAAACAATGGAGAGCCGTCTGAAGACCTCGATGTGGACGTTCGGACTCAACTACCGTCCTATACCTTATATAATAATAAAGGCCGACTACACAACCCGAAGGATTGGTGGCGGCAAGTACAACAGCGAGAACGAATTTGCCCTTGGCGTCGCCTTCATTCAAGGGAAGAAGAAGTTCTCGGGCTTCTCGAAGTAATCGGAGTATTCAGAGTAATCATAACAACAATTAAACAACAATTAAATAACAAACCAACATGAAAAAGAACATCTTTTATCTTGGCATGATTGCCATTGCAATGACTGCTGCATCATGCAGCAACGACGACAACACTGTTGTCAATCCCGACACGATGCCCGAGGGCACTGCCGACGTGACGATTAATGAGACCGATGCTGACTATGCAGACTACCCGACGAACTGGTGCAACTACGCTGCTGCCGTGTCGTCGCGACTGAAAAGCGATGCCGAGATGCTCTACAAGGCTTGGAACGAAGGCCTGAACGAAGGCGAGGCATACAAGACGACATTTAAGGAAGCGCGTGGCGCTTACAGCAGTCCCAACAGCTGCATCGAGCAGATCATCGACGGCTGCATCGACATCGCCAACGAGGTGGGCGAAAGCAAGATTGGCGACCCGCGCGACAAGTGGGAAAACGGCAAGTACACCGAAGCCGTCTATGCCGTAGAGTCGTGGTACAGCTACCACTCCATCCAGGACTACGCCAACAACATTCGCTCCATACAGAACGCATTCAACTGCACCTACAAGGGTAATCAGGGAAGCCACAGCATTGCCGCTTACCTCAATGCCCACGAGCAAAGCCAGCTCACCAGCCAAGTCAACTCTGCCATCGTGGCAGCCATCAACCGCATCGAAGGCATGGCAGCTCCCTTCCGCAGCCACATAGGCAATCCCAGCGTCCTGACAGCGATGGAGGCTTGCAACAACCTGAAGAACGTGCTCCGAGAGCTGAAGGCAAAGGTGGAAGACTTTGACGAGGAGGCAGAACTCAAGGCTATCGTGGCCGACTATGTTGACGTTGTAGTGCTGCCCACCTATAAGGACCTGAAGGATGCTAACACTGCTCTGCATCTCGCAGTACAAAACCTCACTGCACACCCCTCGAATGCCACATTCGAACAGGCTGCCACAGCCTGGATGACGGCACGCCAGCCTTGGGAAATGAGCGAGGCGTTCCTCTTCGGACCTGTCGACGAACTTGGCCTCGACCCCAACATGGACTCATGGCCCCTCGACCAAGATGCCATCAAGAACGTGCTTTCGAGCGGCGACTTCTCTGGCTTGGATTGGGAAGGCGACTTTGATGAAGAGAACGAGGGCATTGCCGAGGCACAAAGCATACGAGGCTTCCATACCCTCGAGTTCTTGCTCTTCAAGAACGGACAACCAAGAAGGATTGAGAATTGAGACACATTATCTTTCTTTGCTTAGCACTCTTCCTTGTCGCTTGCGACAGGGAAGATGTTTGCTTTTCTGCAGCTGACTTCGAGGCGCACGAAGGCTATGCCCTGAGCGCGGGAACAAGCACGGTGTTCATCAACTCCAGTTATGCCTACGACACGGAAGCCGAGTGGGTGGAGAACATCAAGGCAAACTCGCGACGCTTCATCAATGGCGATGGGCTCTACGACGATGCGTTGCCCCAGGCGGGAGGTCTCGGACCGGTCTACGCGGGCTATTCCTGCGGGTCATGCCACCGCAATGCGGGCCGCACGAAACCTGCGCTCTGGACGCAGACGGGCACTGACCCCGACGGCTCTCCCGTGTATGGTTCGGGCAGCTATGGCTTCAGCGCGATGCTTGTCTATGTAACAAGGAAGAACGGAGCCTTTTTCCAGAACTACGGTCGAGTGCTGCACGACCAGAGTATCTATGGTGTGACGGCTGAAGGCAAGCTGGAATGCCGGTGGAACGAACAGCAGTTCGCCTTCCCCGACGGCGAACCCTACAGCCTGGTTTATCCCAGATATGTCATCACGGAATGGTACAAGGGCTACGGCGAGACGGGTGAACCCATCAATCCCGACGAGCTCTTCTGCTCGGTGCGCATCCCGTTGCGACACGTCGGGATGGGTCAGATGATGGCCCTGGACCCTGTGGAGATTGAGCAACTTGCCGTGAAGTCGAACTATCCGGAGTATGGCATCAGCGGCCGCTGCAACTACATCAACGAGCGCGGACAGCTGCGGCTGGGGCTTTCGGGCAATAAAGCCCAGCATGCCGACCTGACTGTCGAGCTGGGTTTTTCTTCGGACATGGGTGCAACGAACAGTCGCTATCCGGAGGAAATCTGTGAGGGACAGCCGCAGATGCAGGAGGGCTCGATGATGGGACTGCTTTACGACAGGCTCGACATCAGTACGGCAGACATGGAAGACGTTGACTTCTACCTGCACGGACTTGGTGTTCCGGCGCGAAGATTAGGCAGCACGAAGCAGACTGCACCTTACAAGGGGCGCACCATCACCGAGAGGGAGCTTGTCGGCATCGGTGAGGAGAAGTTCTACGAGGCAAAGTGCCACCTCTGCCACGTCACGACGTTGCACACGCGGCCTCGTGGGGCGACGCTCCTCAACGGCACGGAACTGCCGTGGCTCGGCAGCCAGACGGTGCATCCGTACAGTGATTTCCTGCTCCACGACATGGGCAGCGAGATTATGGGTGTAGGGCTGAACGACAACTACGTCAGTGGCCTCGCACGCGGCAACGAGTGGCGCACGACGCCTCTTTGGGGCATCGGCTTGCAGGAGAAGGTTAACGCTCACACTTACTTCCTGCACGACGGACGGGCGCGCAACCTGACGGAGGCCATCATGTGGCATGGCGGCGAGGGCGAGGCCAGCAAGAATCTCTTCGCGCGAATGCAGAAGGACGACCGCTCGGCACTGCTCAAGTTCCTGGAGAGCCTGTAATTAAGTTCATAGCTTACAGTTTAAAGTTCATAGTTATAACATGAAGAAGACATACATCTTACTTTTAGTCAGCCTCCTCGCCATGCCAACCCTGGCCGAGGAGCACGAGAAAGAGAAGGGCATCACGTTTGAAAGGTACAACCTGAAGAGCGCCGACCTGAGCAGGCAGGCAGAGAACATCGACATGGAGAACGGTGTGCTGGGCATTGCCGACGACAGGGGCTTCACGCTGCAATCGCGCGACGGACGGTTCGTCTTCAAACCCTACTTGTTCCTGCAGACCAGGGGGCAATACAACTATTATGACGACGAGGGACTGGACAAGGCATACAATCAGGACAACGTCGCCAATTCGGGCTTTTCGATGCCCTACGCCATCCTGGGTTTCACGGGTACGACCTTCGGCAGGCTCGACTATAACCTGAGCATCAATGCTGCTGCCACGGGCGGCAACGTGCTGCAACAGGCGTGGGTGGACTACAGAATCTCGCCTGCTGCACGCTTCCGTGCGGGCAAGTTCAAGACTCCCTTCTTCCATGCCTACCTCACAACGCTCGGCGAGACACTGTTCCCCTGCCTGCCCGCTTCGCTGACGTCCCCCGTCATCATGCCTTACAGCCTCAACGCCGTGACGCCAAGCATCGGCACGGGCTTCGACCTCGGATTCCAGTTTCATGGCAAGGCGAGGCTGAACAAGAAGCCTGCCAGCTGGACCATAGGCTACGAGGTGGGACTCTGGAACGGCACGGGCAGCGGCGTGAACACTGCGACGAAGACGCTTTCGGACGACGCGCATATCCCTTCCCTGCTCTATGCCGGCAGGCTCACCTTCATGCCGTGGGGCTCGATGCCTGCCACCCAGGGCAACAGCCACATGCTCCAAGGCCGCCACATGCTCTTTGGGGTGAGCGGCGGCATCAACGTGGAGAGCGAGAACGAGAGCACTAACGACACACGGATAGGCGTGGAGTGGAGCCTGCTGCACGGCAAGTGGTACGCTGCCGCCGAAGGTTACTGGATGCACGTCAGCTTTACGGAGAGGCAGAAGACAGACGAGGTCTTCAACTACTGGGGCTGTTACGGGCAGGTGGGCTACTTCTTTACGCGGTGCCTTCAAGCAGGCTTTCGCTACGACTTCCTCGATCGCAACGGCTCGGACAAGGACGGATTCCTGGACATGCCTGCTGCCGTGGTGAACTACTACATCAATAAGTGCAACCTGAAGCTCTCGGCGATGTACCAGTTCACTGGCAGGTACGGACACGAGTCGCAACTGGACCGCGACAACGACGACCTGGGGCTGAGCACGCATTCTGCAGTCGTGCAACTGCAGTACAGCTTCTGATTAGTCCAGAGTCCAAAGTCCATAGTTCATAGTTATAGTCTCAACTGATGAAACCTATACATTACTTATTATACATATGTGCAGTCGTCCTGCTTTCGGCTTGCGATGGCGGCGACATCCCCGACAGGGTCTATCAGGTCGATGAAAAGGGCTGCACGGTGAAGATGACTGCCCGGATGAGCGGACTCGACGAGTGGGAAGGGACGGGCTACACGCTGGCTGTGGCCGGCTTCACGCAGGACAGCAAGTTCGCCCTGCTGCAGAAGGCGCTGCCTTCTTCGGTCGAAGACGGACAGCCCATCAGCCTCGTCCTCTCGAACATCGGCAGTGAGGTGCGGACGGTGGAAGTCTCGCTGACCAACTCCTTGAGGAAACGCATCATAACGCTCGCGTCGGTCGACATGGCGGACTACAGCGACAACGGTGCCCGCGACACGATTCTCCTCGACCTCGGCACGATAGACGTGGGACGTTTTGGCGTCCTGCAGACCGGGGTCTTCAATCGTGCCTGCATCCAATGCCATGGGGGAAACGGCCGTTCTGCTGCCGGACTGGACCTGACGGAAGGTAAAGCCCAGTCGGACCTCGTGGATGTGCCGAGCACTCGACGAGAGGGCATGCTCCGCGTGGCGAGTGGAGACGCCGAAGGCTCCCTGTTGCACCAGATTCTGAATGAGGGCGGGGAAGACCTCCTCACGCAAAATCACGCGGAAATCCTCAGCAGCCAGTTCAAGTCGAACCTCGAGGAAGTGAGCCGCCTGATTGATAGCTGGATAGAACATCTCGCGCCATAGGACAAGACTCCGGCAGTGAACTCCGGCAACTTCTCAAGAGAAGTCTCAGCAAGGGACGCGTCCCGTTGCCGATTGGGACACGTCCCGTTGCCTCCCGGGACGCGTCCCGTTTCAGCCCGGGACACGTCGCCCTTTTCGACATGGCACGGGACATTATCCCGCTCTGCACAATAATTTTCAAAATTCAACTTCTTATTTTCAATTAATTGTCGTATCTTTGCACCCAATATCACACAACGCACCATGCAATTTAAGAAATCATATCTGGAAAAACTCGGTGCTACCATCGAACTGACAACCTTTGCCCCCGAAGGGAAGAACGCAGAATATCACGCCATCCTTCACGTCGAATCCAGGGACGAAACGTTTCAGCAACAGCTCCGCCGCATAAGCCTGGCGGAAGAACAACTGATGTCCCTGCCCGACATGACAGGTGCCAAGCCCGTCTTCAAAAGGTACTTCCTCTCCGATGCTACCAACCAGCGGCCTCTCATGCCCGAAGCAGGCACATGCACCGTCTCGTACATACAGCAACCTCCCCTCGACGGAAGCAAACTGGCCATATGGCTCTACCTGCAACGCGGCACGGAAATCACGCCGACGGCAGACCGCATGCAGTCCACCCTCGTACGCTCTGGCGGCTACGAACATCTGTGGACAATGGGCCTCACGATAGGAGAAGGCAGCAGCTACAGCCAGACACAAACGCTCCTGGAAGACTACGAATCGCTCCTCGAGGAACACGGAATGACCCTGGAAGACAACTGCATCCGCACATGGTTCTTCGTCCGCGACGTCGATACACAGTACAAGGGACTCGTCCTCGCACGTTGGGAGAACTTCGCCCAGCACGGCCTCGTGCCCGAGACACACTACATCGCCTCCACAGGCATCGGCGGAAACCCGTCGGACCCGAAGGCCATCATCCAGCTCGGAAGCTACGCCCTGAACGGATTCAAACCTGAACAGCAGCAATACCTCTACGCAACATCCCACCTCAATCGCACCAGCGACTACGGCGTCACCTTTGAACGCGGCACACTCCTCCGCTTCGGCGACCGCAATCATGCCATCATCTCCGGCACCGCAAGCATAGACAACAAGGGCGAAGTACTGCACACAGGCGATGTCGTCATGCAGACAAAACGCATGTGGGAAAACGTGGAATCGCTCCTCGCCGAAGCAGGCATGACCACCAGCGACGTGGCACAAATCATCGTCTATCTGCGCGACGGAGCCGACTTCGAAGTGGTCAGCAAGATGTTCCAGCAGAAATATCCGCAGGTTCCGGCAGTCTTCACCCTCGCCCCCGTATGTCGACCCACCTGGCTCATCGAGATGGAGTGCATCGCCATACAAGCCGCAAGGAACGACGGATATGGCGACTTCTAGTCGGGAATAGAGGCTTAAATAACTACATGACACAATAGTCAATAAATCGTAACTCGTCAAATCGTAAAATCGTAAATAACATAGATGAAAGCCGGAATAGTAGGACTGCCCAATGTCGGCAAGTCAACTCTCTTTAACTGCCTGTCGAGTGCGAAGGCACAAGCAGCCAACTTCCCCTTCTGCACCATTGATGCACAGCTCGGACAGGTCACGGTGCCGGACGAACGACTGACCCGTCTGGCCGAACTCGTGCATCCCGGTCGCATCGTGCCTGCCGTCTGCGACATCGTCGATATTGCAGGACTCGTCAAAGGTGCCAGTAAGGGCGAGGGACTGGGCAACCAGTTCCTGGCAAACATCCGCGAATGCGACGCCATCATCCACGTGCTCCGATGCTTCGACAATGACGGCATCGTACACGTCGACGGCAGTGTCGACCCCGTACGCGACAAGGAAATCATCGACGCAGAACTGCAGATCAAGGACCTCGAGACCGTAGAGAACCGCATCAAGAAAGTGGAGAAGCAGGCCCGGGTAGGCGGCGACAAGCAGGCAAAGACTGAACTCGACGTCCTGCTCCGCTACAGGGATGCACTCAACAAAGGCTTGAGCGCAAGAACCGTGACGTTCGACACGGAGGACGAACTAACGGCAGCCCGCGGACTTTTCCTGCTCACGACGAAGCCCGTGCTGTATGTCTGCAACGTGGACGACGCGTCGGCTGCCACCGGAAATGCCTATACGGAAGCCGTCATGAAAGCCATCGAAGGCGAAGATGCCGAGATGCTCATCATCTCGGCACAGACAGAAGCAGACATCGCCGAACTGGAAACCTACGAAGAGAAGCAGATGTTCCTCGAGGACATGGGCTTGACGGAGAGTGGATGCAACCGTCTCATCAAGGCCATCTACCATTTGCTGACGCTCCAGACATTCATTACGGCGGGCGAAATGGAAGTGAAGGCGTGGACCTTCCGCCGTGGCTGGAAGGCGCCGCAATGTGCCGGCGTCATCCATACAGACTTCGAGAAGGGCTTCATCCGCGCAGAGGTCATCAAGTACGACGACTATATCCAGTACGGTTCAGAAGCCGCTGTCCGCGAGGCAGGCAAGATGAGTGTGGAAGGGAAGGACTATGAAGTGCAGGACGGAGACATCATGCACTTCCGTTTCAACGTGTAGAAGACCCCCTCTAACTCCCCCTTTAGGGGGAGAACTCCATTCTCCAACTAATAATTATGAATTATGAACTGTGAACTTTTCATCAACTGGAACCCCGATGTGGTTGCCTTCGACCTGGGTTTCTTTGCAGTGCGTTGGTACTCGTTGTGTTGGGCGATTGGTCTCGTGGCAGTCTATCTGCTCATGCACAGGCTGTTCCGGCAGCAAGGCATCAGTGACGAGAAGTTCGACCCGATGTTCATGTATTGCTTCCTCGGCATACTGATCGGGGCAAGGCTGGGGCATTGCCTGTTCTATGAACCTGGCTATTACCTGTCGCACCCGCTGGAGATGTTGCTGCCCATACGCAATGTGCCGGGGAAGGGCTGGACGTTTACCGGCTATGAGGGACTGGCCAGCCACGGTGGGACACTTGGCCTCATGATAGCGCTCTGGCTGTATGCCAGGCACGTCAAGCTGCGTTTCGCGCACGTCCTCGACAATGTTGCCATCGTGACGCCCGTCTGTGCGTGTGCCATCAGACTGGGCAACCTGATGAACTCCGAGATAATTGGTAAGCCGACGGACCTGCCTTGGGCGTTCATCTTCGAACGCGTGGACAGCCTGCCTCGCCACCCTGGGCAGCTCTACGAGGCCCTTTGCTATGCCATTTTCTTCTTTGTGCACTGGGCGGTTTACCGCAGGAAGCCACAGCTCGTAGGCAGCGGCTTCTTCTTCGGACTCTGCCTTTTCCTCATCTTTACGAGTAGAATCTTCATCGAGTACACCAAGGAAAACCAGGAGGCCTTCGAGGAGGGAATGTTCCTGAACATGGGTCAGCTGCTCTCCATACCCTTTGTCGTGCTCGGCCTCTACTGCATGATTAGGGCGAAGAGGAAGCAGACGTCGCCTTGCTCATAGTACTTTATCGGACAACTTTGCGTGCCGGGTCGGTCGACCCATTATAATCCCTTCGTTGCAGCATCATGAATATTCAATTGCAGGTTCATGAATATTCAATTGCAGGTTCATGATGCTGCAAAGGATCCTCCCTATTGGGTTTTGTAATGCAATGCCCTGGGCGGGGCGAATCGGCGTAGGGGCTATATCTTCAGACGCAGTTGGAACGACAGGTCCTGCTTGTTGGGACTGAGGATTTGCTGTAGTCCGGAGCCCTGCTCGTCGCGGTCGAAGTAGTGGAGCAGGCTGTAGCGGCCCTCTATCCACAACTTCTCGTTCTTGCTTTTCCAACGGCACGTCAGCACGCCCAGCAGCCCGTGACCGTAGTAGGAGGCCGACGAGACGGAGCTGTAAAGTGCCGGCGACGAGAGATAGATGCGGCTGAGGTAGTCGTCGGTATTGAAGTATCCGAGCTGTGCATTGAGGGTCAGGTCGGGCTTCTTTATGAAGAAGCGGGCGTTCTGGCTCAGCAGGAAGCCGTTTCCTCCCAGCACATTGTGATAATAACCCGTTGTCTGGAAGCGCATTCTGTTTCTTACCTCGTACGTCCAATCGAGTTTGACGCGGTGGTGCGGCTCCATGATGTCGGCGTTCTCCTTGCGTTTGAGCTGATAGCGAACCAGCAGCGTCTGGCGTCGCGAGAGGTTGTAGCTGCCTTGCAGGAAGAGTTCCTGACCCGAACTGCTGTGCGTCATGCGGTAGCGCGGCCAGGGATGATGGAAGAAGTCGGCGTAAGCAGTCACTTGCAGACCTGCCAGAGGCTCTGCCTGCAGGTGCAGGAGGATGCCGCTTTCGTTCTGTGGATTGGAGTTTTCGGCAAGCGAACTGCCGTAGAAAGAGTAGTATTGGTAGGCGTAGAAGCGCTGTACGGCGGAGAGGATATAGTTCTTGCTGATGTTCCACGACGCGCGGTTGATGGTCGCCCAGCCGCCTCCGGCAGTGCTGTAGGCAGTCTCCCCGGCAAAGGTAAGGCGGTAGCGCGTATAGCCGTAGTTCAGTCCGACGGCTCCGAAACTGTTGCCCTTCGGATAGATTTCCCTGTATTGTTGGGTGCCGGGGTTGAGGTCGCGGCTGAACTTCTGCCAGTAACCCGTCGCACCCAGGTGGAAGCCCCGGTCGTTCCACTGTATGTTGCCGCCAACGGCAGTGCTTCCCACGTTCCGTCGCCGCTCCCATTCCGAACGGCTCCGGTGGTATCCGTCGGTCCGCAAGGTCTGCACCTCGCCCTCGTCCGTCAGCGTGGCATCGCGCTTTCGGTACGAACCGAAGGTGCTCAGCTTGAGGTGCTTCGCCAGAGACAACGTGACGGCCGCGCCGCGGAGGAAGTACGTCTCGTCCATGCCAGCCATGTGCCTGATGCCACCCTGCGTCTTGAGTGGCGGCGTGCTCTTGCTGTTCCAGGTGCTTCCGCCCATGATCAGGCCCTCGCCAAACCCGATGCGATAGTCGCCCACCACAACCTTGTCGACGAGGCCGACGTCGTGCAGCATGGCATACGCCCCATAGCTGTCGTAGAAGCGCTCGCCTGCGTCCTTCTCCATACGCAGCCCCGCCTGGAAATGCTGGCTGTTGCCCACGGTGTAGCGGATGCGTTGGTAGAGCGGATCGCCGCGATAGCCGTCCTCCTGCTGCTGGCCGAGACGGTAATACAAAGGTATGTCTGTGCGCGTCGAGAAGTCGTGGCGGAGGTGACTGAACAGCCTTTTGTCGGTCTCTTGCCGTTCTGGATCGGCATACGTAAAGAGGGAAAGCCACCTGCGCGTCGCGTCGTCGATGAGCGGCACCAGGCGTAGCTCGGCCAGCGTTTGCATCTGCCCGTGCAGATAGATATAGGCGTGTATCTGCTCAATCTGTGCTTCAGAGAGGAACGGCAACTGCTGGAAGTCCTCCACAGTTGCCGTGTTGATGTTCATGGGGTGTTCCGAAAGCTCCTTCAACTCCTGCAGATGCAGCTGAAGTTCCTCGTCTTCTGCCCTCTCCTCGTCGCTTGCATACGCCTCCGCAAAGTCGTCCCAGTCACTCTGCGCAGTGGCGGGAACGGCCGTGACCAACAGTAGGAGAAGCAGGACGAAGCGCATGAAGGGGGCAGACTATTGCTTTATGGTATAAGTTCCGGCCTGATACTCCTTCGAAGTCATCTCGCCGGGAAGCGTGACGGAGGCTGTGGCGCCTTTGGGAACAGTGAAGGTCCACACCCACTGCTCGCCTTTGTATCGCCAGGCGCTCTTGATTGTGCCGGCCGCCGACCTGTATTCCGCCTTGAGATGACCCAGCCTCTTGTCGGGCACGGGTTTCATGATGATGTGCCGGAAACCTGGCTCCGTCGGGTCAGCAGCTATGCCGGCTGCCGTCTCCCATAGCCATTGGCAGACGCATCCATAAGCATAATGGTTGAAACTGTTCATGCCGCGCGGCCCCATGCCCTGGTCTACGGTGTACGAGTTCCAACGCTCCCAGATGGTGGTCGCCCCGTTATCCACGGAGTAGAGCCACGATGGGTTCTTGTGTTGAAAGAGGAGCTCGTAGGCAATATCCTGCATGCCATTGTCCGTAAGGGCTTGCATGAGGATGGACGTACCGAGGAACCCTGTCTGCAGGCAATTGTTGTGTTCCTCGAAGTTCCTGCGAAGGCGGCTGGTCATGGCGTCCTTTGCCGCCCCTTGCAGCAGGTTGTTCTTTAGGGCGAAGAGTGCCGGCGTCTGCATCGTATTAAGGATGTCGAGCTTGAACGTGCCGTCGGCATTGAGGAAGTTCTGCAGGATGTAGTCCTTCGCCTCTGCCTGCATCTTCTCGTATGGCTTGCTGTCTCGGCCGGAAGCCTTGGCCATGTCGGCCATCATGCCTGCATCGATGGCCCAATACGACGCGCTGAGGTAGTTCCAGTAGGTAATGGCATCGGGCTTCGGTTTACCATTCTCGTGGCTACGACCGCTGCAGCTTTCCAAAGGTTCGTAGCTTAACCAGTCCGCCCATTGGTAGTTCCCGTTCTCGCCCAGCATGACGTTGTGGTCGTACTTGGTCTCGTAGATGTGGTCCATAAAGCGGTTCATCGACTCCCAATTCTCGTTGATGATGTCGTTGTCGCCGAATTGCTTCCACACTGTCCACGGGACAATGATGCCGGCATCAGCCCAGCCCAGCCTCATCATATCGCCATTGCCCTTGCCGTCACCTGCCCCATATTGTGCGAGAGGAGCGACTCCCGGGAAGGCGCCGGTGGGTGACTGAGTGTCTCTCATATCCTGCATCCACTTATGAAAGAAGCGATCCGTGTTGGCGAAGAACGTTCCGGTCTCCGTGAAAACCTGCGTGTCGGCCGTCCACCCCAGCCTTTCATTGCGCTGGGGGCAGTCTGTGGTGACGGACAGATAGTTGGAGCGCTGTCCCCAGAGCGTGTTGGAGATGAGGCGGTTGATGTCTTCGTTGCCCGTCGAGATAGTGCCTGTCTCCATTTCCTTCGTGATGGAAGAGACGGGGACGGACTTTATGCTACGGATTGTGACCTCGTCCGTGGCGGTTATCGACACGTAGCGATAGCCGAAGAAGGTGCTTCGTGGAGTGAACGACCAATAGCCCTTCGGGTCGTCGAATGTGTAGCGGAGTATCATGCCCGTGTCTGGGATGCGAAGGTTCAAGCGGTGCGTGCTGCCTTCCGGCCCGTCCATGCCGCGACTCTTTGCGCCGTTGCCGTCATTCAGAAGCTCGGACGGCAGGCAAGTCAGCACGGTGCCGGCATTTGCCTTGAACTCGAAGGCGGGCACTGCGGAAGCATTCTGGCCGAAATCCACCACGAGTGTCTCGCCCGGACGGACGGTCATGGGCTTGCCCGGAGCGAACTCCTCGACGATGTTCACCTTGCCGAACTGGTCGTCGGTCGCGCCTGTCGTGCCTTTCCAAGTGTAGGCCTTGACGGGAGACAACGCGAGGTCCCAGCGATGATAAATCTCTGCGCCGCACGTCGCCCACACCTTTCCGGGGAATTCCTCATTGATTTCCGGAGCGGATAAACTTGCTGCGCTCTCCCATCCCTGCGGCTGACGGGCATCGTAGTCCTCGCCGTCGAAGATGGCGGCATGCGTCACGGGACCTCCCACACCAGCCTTCCAGTCCTTCAGGTTCGTGGGGAAATGCTCCTCGCTGCCGTCTGCGTAGGTCAACGAAAGCACGCCCCTGAAGGCGACCTTCTTGCCGACCATGCCGTCGTGACCCCAAGGAGTGATAATCTTATCAGCCCACCAGCCCGGCACCACCTGCACGGCCAGCTCGTTCACCTGTCCTGCGCCTTTCGAGAAAGACTTCGTGATGTCGTAGGTAAAGCTGTACTTCGTCTTCTCGTAATGCGTGAAGCCGGGCTTCAAAACCTCGTCGCCGACGAGCTGACCATTGATGTAAAGCTCGTAGGTGCCAAGGGCGGTGGTCTTCCAAACAGCCTTCTTCACCTTCTTCGCATTGCGGGGTGAGCTGACGAACCAGCTTGCGCCGTCCGCCGCACGCCATCCGTCTTCCACCTTTCCCGTGACGACTTTGGCATCCTTTGCGCTTATCCAGACCGATTCATTCCAGGGTTCGACCAGATGATAGTCGATGAGCGTGCCGACGGTCTGTTGTGCGTTTCCTGCAAGAGCGAGAAGCATCATGCCTGCTAAAGTAAAATGTCTTTTCATGTGCATTAATATATTATGTGTTCCGATTGTTTAGGTACTCTGTGAAAATACGCGCCGCGCTCTCCACCTTGCGGGCACAGGGCCGGACGCGGTAGTATTCGGCATTGCGTTCGTCGGGCTGCGACGTGTTCGTCTCCGCTTTGACGCCATTCATCTGTAACAATTCGGCACAGTTGATACTGCCATTCTCCTGCCGGAACGTCTCGAGGAGTTGGCGCACGAGCCTGTAGCAGTCGGCCTTCCCTTCACGGTCCTCGCCCCGAGTCTGGCCTTTCTCCAGGCCCGCCAACATGACGAGAGCCGAACACGTTCCGCACATCATCCGCATCCGTCCCACGCCGCCGCCGAAGCCGGCACTGACTTTGAGAGCCGTCTCAATGTCCAGCCCGTACCGCTCAGCAAAGGCGCAAAACACGCTCTGGCAGCATCCGTAGCCCTTCATAAACAGCTCCACCGCCTGCTGAATACTATCTTCCCGATTATCTCTCCCTGCCATGTTGTTTGAATGTACATGTATGTGCAATTGAATATACATGTATGTGCAATTGAATGTACATGTATGTTCAAGCGATGCAATATGTTCATTTAGATCCTTTCACCAGTTTCTTGATGTCGTTCAACTTGCTGAGTGCCTCGAAGGGGGTGAGGTTGTTGATGTCCAAACCCAGTATCTCGTCGCGTATCTGGCAGAGGACGGGGTCGTCGAGCTGGAAAAAGTTGAGCTGCACACCACTGTCTCCCGTCGCTTTCTCCTTGCCCCGTGCCCCCAGGTTCTGGTGATTGACGGCTCCCTCAAGCTCCTTCAGGATGACATTCGCACGGGCGACGATGGCCCTGGGCATGCCTGCAAGCTTCGCCACATGGATGCCGAAGCTGTGCTGCGAGCCGCCGCGTTCGAGCTTTCTCAGGAAAATAATCTTCCCGTCAACCTCCTTCACGCTCACATTGAAGTTCTTGATGCGCTGGAACTGGCGTTCCATCTCGTTCAGCTCATGGTAGTGCGTGGCGAAAAGTGTGCGGGCGCGACCCCTGCCGGACTCGTGTATGTACTCCACGATAGCCCAGGCTATGGAGATACCATCATAGGTGCTCGTGCCGCGGCCCAGTTCGTCGAAGAGCACCAGACTACGTTCCGAGAGGTTGTTCAGGATGCCGGAAGCCTCGGTCATCTCTACCATGAAGGTGCTTTCACCGATACTGATGTTGTCGCTCGCCCCGACGCGTGTGAAGATTTTATCTACAAAACCGATGCGCGCACAGTCGGCCGGCACGAAACTTCCCATTTGGGCCATGAGCGTGATGAGTGCTGTCTGACGAAGGAGAGCACTCTTGCCGGCCATGTTCGGACCGGTGATGATGATGATTTGCTGTGTTTGGGTATCGAGGAAAACGTCGTTGGCGATGTATTGCTCCCCGACGGGAAGCTGCTTTTCTATGACTGGATGGCGTCCTCCCCTGATATCTATGACGTCGCTCTCATCGACGGTCGGACGGATGTAGCGGTTCTCGCGGGCACTCTGAGCAAAGGAGAGCAGGCAGTCAAGCTGGGCGAGAAGCGACGCGTCGCGCTGTATGGGAGCGACATAAGCTGCCAAAGCCGTGACGAGCTGGTCGAAGAGTTTGGCCTCGAGGCTGAGTATGCGTTCCTCCGCACCCATGATTTTCTCCTCGTACTCCTTAAGTTCCTGGGTGATGTAACGCTCTGCCTGAGTCAATGTCTGCTTGCGAATCCAGTCAGACGGCACTTGGTTCTTGTAGGTGTTACGCACCTCGAGGTAGTAGCCGAACACGTTGTTGTAGCCGATCTTCAGGCTTTGGATGCCCGTCGCCTCAATCTCCCTCTGCTGCATCTCCAGCAAGTAGCCCTTGCCCTGGTACGCTATCTTGCGCAACCCGTCGAGCTCCGCGTCCACACCCTCCATTATGACACCACCGTTTGCAACCAGCAGGGGGCAGTCGGGACGCACTTCGCGTGCTATCCTGTCGCGTATTTCGGCACAGAGGTCAAGCTGCTGTCCTATCTCACGAAGTGTATTGTCCTCGCTGCCCTGGCACACTTGCTTGATGGGTTCCACTGCCTGCAGAGCCACTCGCAGCTGCACAACATCGCGCGGCGAAACGCGTCGGGTGCTGACCTTAGATATGATGCGTTCCAGGTCGCCCACTGTCTGGAGCTGTTCCAGAACAGCGTCCCTCGCCTCGGGATTGCGGAAGAAGCTCTCCACGACGTCTTGTCTCTTACTGATTTGAACAGGGTCCTTCAGTGGGAACAGCATCCAGCGATGCAACAGGCGGGCGCCCATCGGAGTCACCGTCCTGTCAATGACGTCGAGGAGCGACGTGCCGCCTTCGTTCATGCACCCTACGAGTTCGAGGTTCCTGACGGTGAACTTGTCGAGGCGCACGAAGCGGTCCTCCTCGATGCGGCGCAGTGTGGTGATGTGTCCGAGCAGTTGGTGCTGCGTCATCTCCATATATTGCAGGATGACGCCGGCTGCCACGATGCCGCTCTTGAGGTGTTCCACGCCGAAGCCCTTCAGGTTCTTCACCTCGAAGTGGCGCAGGAGCTTCTCCATGGCAGTCTGCTCCGTGAACGCCCAATCATCGAGTTCGAAGGTGACGTAGCGTGTTCCGAAGCTTCCTTCAAACATCATCCTTTTGCCACGCTCATAGAGGATTTCCTTCGGGGCGAAGGATGCCATGAGGCTTACGACGTACTCCGTCGCGCCTTCCGTCACGAGGAATTCGCCCGTGCTGATGTCGAGGAAGGACATCCCAACTGCCTGCCTGCCGAAATGAATAGCGCAGAGGAAGTTGTTCTCCTTGTGGTTGAGCACCGTGTCGGCCATACAGGCACCGGGCGTCACGAGTTCTGTGATGCCTCGCTTAACGAGGGTCTTCGCCAGTTTCGGGTCTTCGAGTTGGTCGCAGATTGCTACCCTCTTGCCTGCCCTGACGAGCTTCGGCAGGTAAGTATCAAGCGCATGGAAGGGGAAGCCGGCCATTGCGATGTTCTGCGCAGCACCCGTCTTGCCGTTGTTTCTATGGGTGAGCGTGATGCCGAGTATCTCCGCAGCAATCACCGCATCGTCGGCATACGTCTCGTAGAAGTCGCCGCAACGGAACAGCAACAACGCCTCGGGGTGCTTCGCCTTGAGGTCGTAGAACTGCTTCATCATGGGTGTCAACTGCTCCTGTGCCATATCTGTGAGTTTCTGAATTTAAAGGATGTGATGTTGTCAGGCTATTCCGTTCGTCTTTCTCTGTGCTTCTTTCTTCATTTAGCCTGCCTGCAAAGATACGGATTATTTCGGACTTTATCAATCTTTTAGGGCGGAATTTGCTGATATGACTGGATGAATCCGCTCGGACACTCAGTCGAGCCGGACATCGCATTCGGGCAATTTTGTAAAGATTCTTCCTTCCGAAACGCTCTCTGACGGCATATTTTTGAGCTTCCGGCACATTGGGTCGAAAAATGCAAAATAATGGCTCAAATCACGTCGGCTTTGATTTTCAGTAGGTTATAGAACCGAGCTTTGCGACGCAATGTTAAGAATGTATCAAGCCACTTTACTTCGCCGACAAACGAAGCACAGTTTCCGGCAAAATCCAACAGGGAGCGTCGCCTCATACATTAGGGAGAATCAACGGGTGCAATATATTGGATTGGCCGATGCAATATGATGCGTCGGAAAGGATGGCGTAATGCGTCGCGCGACATGGCACTGTTTGTTGCATCTTTTTGTCGTGTTTTTTTCACGTTCCATGCAAGGGCTTTCGCCGCTCGAGGCAAAAGAATTTGCCGACATACGCGCGCTAAGTCGACGAAAAGTTGTACCTTTGCAGCAAATTTTCATGCAATGACTGTACTACTTAAAATAAGCCGGTTCCTCGCGCACTACACAAGTTCGTTCATCATCCTGATAGCCATCCTCAGCTTCTTCCTCCCGAACACCTTCGCATGGGTGCAGGAAGGGCAGCGGGCATCCGTCATCCTGGGCCTCATCATGCTGACGATGGGCTGCACGCTCTCTACGGAAGACTTCCGCATCCTGTTCTCCCGCCCTCTGGACATACTGATCGGGGCAGTGGCGCAATACACCATCATGCCGCTCGTGGCGTGGGGCCTGGCCAGGACCTTCCACCTCGACCCGTTCATGACGGCAGGCATCATCCTGGTGGGATGCTGCCCGGGAGGCGTGAGCAGCAACATTATGAGCTTCCTTTGCAAAGGCGACGTGGCTTACAGCGTCGGCATGACTACCGTCAGCACCTGCCTTTCACCGTTCGTCACACCACTGCTCGTGCTCTGGCTCGCCGGTGCTGAAATCCAGGTGAATGCTTGGGGCATGTTCCAGAACATCCTGCTCGTGACCCTTCTGCCCGTGACGCTCGGCGTCCTCTTCAACTATTTTCTGGGCAAGAGAAAGGACTTCCAGACCATACAAGGCATCATGCCCGGCATCAGCGTGCTGTGTCTGGCGTGCATCGTAGGCGGCGTCATCTTCACGGTCCACCCCCAGCTCAAGGCAAACGGGCTTAATCTCATCCTCCTGACACTCGCAGTCGTGACCCTCCACAACGGCACAGGTTACCTCCTGGGCTACATTGTTGGCAAGGCTTTCGGCTTCAACACGGCCAAACGCAGGACGCTTTCCATCGAGGTGGGAATGCAGAACGCAGGCATGGCAACAGTGCTCTCGCGCAACTTCTTTGCCACTCCCGCCATCATCGCAATGAACCCTGCGGCCGCCCTCGCCGTAATCCCATGCGCCATCTCCTGCGCCTACCACAGCATCTCGGGCACCCTGCTGGCCAGTTTCTTTAGCCTGCAGGACAGGAGGAAGGCAAAATCACAAAACAAAAAAGAGGCAAGCAACTGACTGCTCGCCTCTTATCGTTGTTAGTTTTAGGATAGGAGAAGACCTATTCGTCCAGCTTGATGCGGACGTTGCGGTACCATACATCGTCTCCATGATCCTGGAATGCGATGTAACCTCCGTCCTTCTGTCCCTCGACAATCATGAGGTCGTAGGCTGCCGGGAACTCGCCGCCTTTGCAGAACTTGCTGCCGTCCAGCATCTCCTTCCACTTTGGAGTCCAGAGGTGATACTCCAGAACCTCCTCACCATTCTGATAGTGCCATACGCTGCCCTTGAATACGCGAATCTTCACAGTGTTCCACTCGCCATAAGGCTTTGCATTCTGCGGCACGGCGGGAATCATGTCATAGAGCGACGCAGCCTGCCGGTTGCCGTCCTTGCCCTGGTTGGCATCCTCATGGTTGGCATTGTCGAGCACCTGATACTCTGAGCAGGACTGCCAGATGGGCAGGTAGTTGCCGTCCTTTCCCTTAGCCTCCTGTGCCAGATAGAATATGCCGGAGTTGCCGCCCTTGCTGATTTTGTACTCACACTCGAAAGTGAAGTTCTTGAACTTGTGAGCGAAGAGGAGGTCGCCGCCGCCTTCCACCTGAGCCTCACCAGTACCGCTGCCCTTCAGATGGATGCAGCCGTCGGCATTCTCCCAGCTGGTAGGAACAGCGTCCTGACCATAACCGCGCCATCCGTCGAGGCTGGTGCCGTCGAAGAGGATATAGTATCCGTCGGCATCCACCTTCAGCTGAGCGAGGTCGTACTGCTCATTATCAATGATGGTTGCACTGTCTTGAGGAGCATTCGGATCCTGCTTCTCTACACAATTCTTGCAGGCTTCGCAGTCGCAATTACACTTCTTCTGACCGCAGCAAGCTGCCAGAAACATAGCTGCAAACGCAGCAACATAGATGATTGACTTCTTCATTTGAAATGATTTTATAGTGTTACGGTGTTAAACATAATTATTGGGCTTTCCAGTCGCTCAAGTCCTGCGGGTCCTCTATGACTGAGGGAATCTTCTCGAAGATGCGTTTCCACTTGGCCGTATCGAACTTCGGACGACGGTCATAATAGTAGACGCCGTTCTTCTCCTGCTCAACGTCTGTTATCTGGGTATAGCAGAACCCGGTGATGTGCTTGCAGGCGGCAATGGCATCAATCTCTTTCTCGAGAATCTCAAAGAACTCGTCCTCGGTCTCGATCTGTGCGCCGTATCCCCATGAGTTGCCGCGTTCGTCCTTCGGTATCCAACCCAGTCCGCCGAATTCATCCAGCATGTAAGGCTGTCCGTTGTACCCCGCGAGGTAGTTTCTATCACGCATGTTGCGGTAAGGCTCTACGCCGGGCTTGAAGGTGTGGTTGGCTACGAGGCGGTCATATTCACGGGTGTAGTCGTGAACAGTCCATAGGTCTGTCTTGACGTGGCTGTCTCCGCTGGCATCATTAACAGGGCGCGTGGGGTCGATAGCCTTACTGAGATTGTAAAGGTCGTTGACAAAGCGGACGTAGACACCGTCGCGCGCGCCCCAAGTCTCATTGAGGGGAGTCCATGCGACGATGCTTGGATGGTTGCGGTCACGCACCAGCTCGTCGGCCCACTCCGTGAGGAAATTGCGGACGGCCAGTTCGTCGTTGACGTCCAAACCCCAGCTTGCCTGCTCACCCCAGCATATGTATCCCAGCTTGTCTGCCCAATAGAAGTACCTTTCCTCGAAGACTTTCTGGTGGAGACGTGCGCCGTTGAAGCCCACGGCCTTGCTCATCTCGATGTCTTGTTTAAGGGCCTCGTCGGTGGGAGCCGTCCAGATGCCGTCGGGATAGAAGCCTTGGTCGAGGACAAGACGCTGGTAGTAGGGCTTGTTATTCAGGTAGAAGTAGCCGCCGGCCAAGTGTATCTTGCGCATTCCGGCATAGGACTTCACCTTGTCCAGCACGTTGCCCTTGGCGTCGCGGACTGTGTAGATGACGTCATAAAGGTAGGGCGATTCGGGAGACCACAGCTTGGGATTCTTGACGGGCAGCACTACGACGGTGTTGTTGGTGGCGGGAGCTGTCTTGGTCGACACAATTTTCTTGCCGTCGAGCACTTGTACTGTGAGTGTTGCACCGGCAGACTCTTCGTCATAGAACTCGGGGCGAATGACAAGCTGCTGCTGGTCGATGTCGGGCGTAGCGAATACCTGCTTCAAGGCATTGCTGCTGACGGACTCCATCCATACAGTCTGCCAGATGCCTGTAACACGGGTGTAGTTGCAGCCTGCGCTCTTCAATGCCTGGCTCTGCTTGCCTCCGGGCTGCTTGCCACCACGCAGGTCGTCGTTCACCTGCACGACGAGGTTTGCGCTGCCGCCTGCCTTGACGTACTTCGTAATGTCGAGGGAGAAGGAAGAGCCTGTACCGCAGTGACGGCCCACCTTGCGTCCGTCGATGTAGATGATAGCCTCGTAGTCCACAGCCCCGAAGTTGAGCAGGATGGTCTTGCCTGCCCAATCGGCGGGCACACTGATGGTCCGCTGGTACCAGATGCAGGGGATGAAGTCGGTGTACTGCACTCCGGAGAGGCTGCTCTCAGGGCAGAAGGGGACGGTTATCTTGCCGTCGAAGCCTTTGCTCCGCTGCCAATCCTTCTCGCCACCAGTCTGTCCGAAGTCGAAGCTATAGCTCCAAGTGCCGTTGAGATTCACCCATTGTTCACGTTCGAACTGGGGGCGTGGGTACTCGCTGCGGGGGATGTCCGCCGCCTTAACTGTGCCCGACATTCCGAGCAACAGGGTTGCTGCCATGAGCAGCTTGCTTAAGTTTTTCATAATGTTATACCTTTTAATATTATATAATGTATAGAATGAGTTTATTCCTCACGTTGGGTTGAGGCATCCGGCAGTGTGTTCCGCCAGACGCAGCGAGGTGGGTTCTTTGCACATACATGTACATTCAATTGCACATACATGTATATTCAATTGCACATACATGTATGTTCAACGACTCCACCTGGTCAGAACATTCCTTCGAACAGGTCACCCTGGACGGCCTTCCGTGCTGAAGCGGTTTCCCTCTTGTAGAGTTTCTGCAGGTTCGCCACTGTCTGTCGGATGTCGTCGCGCAGGTTTTCGGGTGCCAAAACCTCGATGTTAGTGCCAAGCCCCAGTAGGAAGTACTGCAACTGGCTGCTCATGGGGAGCTCTACTTGTATGGTGACGGAGTTCATCTCGCTGTCGCTGCTGCGCTGGAGCACTTCCGGGTTGCCGAGTCTGGCACGGATGGCATCCTCGCCTGCCGTAATGCGGATGGTGACGGGCGTCAGAGGTCCGTCGGGCAAAGCAGGCGTTTCGGCCGGTCCCTCCTCATAGCGGAGGAACGAAGCGGCTTTCAGGAGAGGGTTCTTCCAGTCGAGGTTGATGTAACGCAGTATGCGCTTGTGTCCCCTGCGGAAGCGTGGCTCCAGGCGGGCACCCTTCTGCTGGAAGTAAGCCACGTCGTTCTGCAACATGCGCTTGCTGCATTTGAAGTCGCGGTTGACAGCCTTGAGGCGCTGGTTCACGTAATGAATCAGGCTCCTGGTATTGCCCGTCTCGTTCGTCTTAGTACGTTCGCCCATGAAATATTCCATTTTGGGGTCGCGGAGAGCCTCGTCCAGGATCATCCATCTGAGGCGTTGCAAGTCGTTCTGTATCATGATTCGGATTAAAAGTTTTTGAGGGATTCGGGTATATTCCGTATAGTATCCGTCACGCGGCGGAATAATGTAGGCTGCGCGCTGGAGAATGTCTTGTGCGCTACAATCTCGTAGGAACCGGAGCCGATGCATAAGCACACGTCGTTGCCCTCTACCTCTGCGCTTGCCCAACGCAGGCTGTGCATGCCCTGGATGGTATAGCCGCTGGGGATATGAATGCGGGCCGACGTGTTGGCAGGTATCTCGACCTCCCAAGTGATGCCTTCCTCCGTGCGCCGCCATTCACTGCTCACCTTGCCGTAAAGCGTATTGTGGGTGGCACGGACGTGGTTTAGCTCCTCCGGCATACTGAGCCGCATTTCCAGTTCCTTATAGCCACGGCTGCCGGGCGACTGCTTTATGCCAGCCAGGTTGCCGTACATCCAGGGCAGGACATCGCCGAGGAGCATCACATGGTTGCCGCTGTTCATGGCAGGGTCGGCCGTATTGCCGTTCCAGAGCTCCCAGATGGTCGTAGCGCCGTTCTCTATCATATAGCCGAAGCTGGGGTAGTCCTTCTGGAGCATCACCTGCATGGCCTGGTCGAGATGGCCGTTTCCGGTCAGGCACGTCAGCAGGTGCTGCATGCCAATCACGCCGCAGCTGATGTGGTTGCCGTAGGTCTTCTCCGTGACATCGACGATGTTCTGCAGCACCTTCTCCTCGTCGCCGTCGGGCACGAGGCCGAATTCGAGCGAAAGGAGATTAGCCGTCACCGTATTGTTCGAATAGCTGCCCGACTCGGGATTGTAGAAATGACGGTTGTAGGCATCCTTCAGCCTGTGCTGACGCCGGTCATAGTCCAGCATGTCGTTCTCGAGTCCGAGGCGCATCGCCAACTGCCCCATCATCGTAAGCATGCTGTAATACATGGCCGAGGAGATGAGTTTGCCGTCCGTCTTGCGAGCCGGGTCCTCGCTGTGTATCAGGTCGGGACGCTCGGGAGGCATGCACCAGTCGCCGTAGTTATTACCCGTCACGATGCCATCCTGCAGTGTGCGGTTCAGGAAATTCATGTATTTCTGCAGGAACGGATAGTACTTCTGCACCGCACTCACGTCGTCGTAACAGCGGGAGAGCATGTATGTGGCATACACCGAAAGCGCCCCCCAGGCCACATCATTGCCGCGGACCACCCAATAGCCGGGTGCCACGTTGGCAATCATGCCGTCGTCGTCCTGCGTATCCCAAACGTCTTGCAGCCACTTGTAATAGAGTGCGCCGTTGTCTACGACGAGGTACTCGCCGTAACACCCCATGGCGTGATCGCCCAGCCAGCCCATTCGCTCGTCGCGCTGAGGGCAGTCCGTGGGCATACCATGATAGTTGCCTATGATGCCCCAGTAGGCATTAGCATGCAACTTATTAAGGAGGTCGTTGTCACACCAGAAGGTGCCTTGGTCGGACATCTCGTCATAGATGACCATGCCCGTGATGTCCTTCAGCCTGGGCGCCACGCTGATGCCGCTGATTTCCACATATCGGAAGCCCTGATAAGTAAGCTGCGGCTGGTAGGTGAACGTGCCGTCCGAGGCTGGGATGTACGTGTCGGTACATTTTGCAGAGCGGAGGTTGGCCACGGAAAGTCTGTCGGGATTGGCCGGGTCGAGTATTTCGGCATGTCGGATAACGACGGGCACGTCCTTCTTTCCCATGAGGCGGACGCGCAGCTGCCCTACCATGTTCTGTCCCATATCGATGAGGAAGCGGCCATCCTCCGTGCGGCGGATGCTCTTAGCCTTCAGTTCTTTCTGTATCCTCATACCCGAGCTGGGCTGCGGCAGTACGTTGCCCTGTGGAGCGTCCAGCGTCTCGGCCTGCCTCCAGGCACTGTCGTCGAAGTAAGGCATCAGCCAGCCTCTCATCTCGCGGGCAGCTTCGTAGCGTTCGCCATTATAGAGATGATTGCGCTGAATGGGACCTTCCGTCGTTGCCTTCCAGTCCGGACCGGTCACGATGGTCAGCGTGTCCTTGTCGGTCTCTACGATGAGCTGTGCCTTCAGGCGTGGCAAGCCGTACGACGTACAGTCCTTGTTGAACCCGAGCACATAGCCGTTGCCCAGGATGGAGCCAATGGCGTTGTTGCCGCGACGCAGGAGCTTCGTCACGTCGTATGTATTGTAATAGACGGTCTTGGTGTAGTCCGTCTGCAACGTACCGAAGATGTCGTTGCCGACCGGCTTGCCGTTGATGTACGTCTGGCCGTATCCCATGCCGCTTACATAGAGGATGGCGCGGCGGGGCTTGCTGCCGACGAAGAAGGCGTGGCGCATGTAGCGGGCCGGCAAGTCACGGGTGCCATTGTCGCCCATCACGATGCGGTCGGTGTCGTCGATGCCTATCCACTTGGCTTTACCGTCGAACGCCTTGAGTCCCGTCAGGAAGCTTTGCACGGGGCTTACGATGTGTTCGCCTGTGCTGAGCCATACCTCGACTTGCCAGAACACGCGGCTCTGGTAGGGCAGGCGGCGTCCCTGATAAAGCACACCGATGCTCTCGTCCTTATTTATGCGGCCGCTGTCCCAGAAGAGGTTGCGTTCGGCCTTGACGTCAGCCTTGGACATCGCCACGAGGATGCGGTAGGCCATCTGCTGGACATTGGGTTTCTGGCTGACTGTCTGCCATGAGAACTCGGCGGTCTGGGTTATTCCGGCGGGCTCTTTCATACGGCAAACGCGGTAACCAGTCAGGTCGCTTCCCACTGCACTCTGTATAATCATGAATAACGCCACCAGGGCGGGTACGAATCGTCTCATATTGCACTATATTATATGATATGCGACACAAAGTAACACTTTTTTATGGAATTATGAAAGAGTTTGCCTAAAAAATACTTACTTTTGTGGTAGGAACGACAGTCTAACAACCTAAAGTGTATTTGTTACTATGAAAAAATTGCATCTTCTGGCAGCCACGCTGCTCATGGCTTCTGCAGTTCAGGCACAGCAAGCCATTTTCGAGAGACACGACACCCGCTCTCCGGAGTTCAATGCCGACGGCACGGTGACCCTCCGCATCAAGGCGCCCGAGGCGAAAAAGGTAGGTATCATCGGCGACTGCATAGAGAACGGCAGGGCGGAAATGACGCAGCAGGACGGCGTCTGGACTTATACGACGCAGGCTCTGCCAGCAGAGCTTTACAGTTACCGCTTCTATGTCGACGGCGTGGAGACGCAGGATGCGGGCAACATAGAACGGAGCCGCGACGTACGCTCCTTCATGAGTACCTTTATAATAAGCAAAGAAGAGGGCGACGCAGGCTGGCTCTACCAGAACCACAACGTGGAGCACGGCGACGTTAGCCACGTCTGGTACGACAGCCCCACGCTGGGCATGAAGCGACGCATGAGCATCTACACACCGCCCGGGTACGAAAAGGGCAAGGCTTATCCCGTACTCTACCTGCTGCACGGCGCAGGGGGCGACGAGGAGGCCTGGCTCACGCTGGGTCGCATGGCACAGATCATGGACAACCTCATCGCTCTGGGCAAGGCGAAGCCCATGATTGTGGTGACTCCCAACGGCAACGCCTCGGACGATGCCGGACCGCTGGAGACGGGCATCCCAAACAAGAATAGGCCTCAGGCTTCCTACGAGGAGAGCTTCCCCGACATCATGAACTACGTGGCGAAGCACTATAAGATTAAGAAGGGAGCCGACAATACGGCCCTCTGCGGCCTGTCGATGGGCGGCTACCACACTTTCAGAATCAGCATGCTCCAGCCCGGAACCTTCGGCTACATCGGCCTTTACTCGGCAGCAATCCGTTTGGGACGCGATCAGCAAAAGAGCGTGGAGCAGCAGTTCGAAGAGAATCCTGAGGCTACAGCCCAGATGAAAGCGCTCTTCGCAGCCAAGCCCCATCTCTATTGGATTGCGATAGGCAAGGAGGACTTCCTCTTCGAACAGAACGTCGGACTGCGCCGCTACCTGGACAAGATGCAGTACCCCTACGAATACTACGAGAGTGAAGGCGGCCACATATGGCGCAACTGGCGCATCTACCTCTCTATGTTCGCACAAAGGCTCTTCTGAGCTGGGCACTCAACCTTGCAGGGGCGCACTTCGGTGCGCCTCTGTCATTTTGTAAACATTTTTTACTGGCAGACGCGTTTTAAGCGCGTCTTTTTGTCTCCGCCATAGCCAGAGACCCCCCAAACCGAATTTTGGGCTTATTTTGCAACGCAGTGGTATTCAAGCTGTTATAAAGCAGCATTTCCCATGAAAGGAGTGAAAAAGGACAGTTTCCAAGTGTTTCAGGACAAAATTCAGGCTTTTTTCTCTATGAAATCAATATAAAGGAATTGCAAATGCAATATAATGAAACTGCCACTACAATAGCATGCGTCAGCGAACGCACCTGCATGCCCCGACCAATCCAACCTGATGGGCGGCATCACTCAGGCATAAGAATGTAAAGATTTTTCCTGCTTTTTCGGTAGCTTTGGCGAGGTGCTTCGTCTCACGGGGAACAAATCAATTCATCATTCATTATTCAAAATCCAAAATCATTTCGTACCTTGGGGGCAAGCCCCGAAAGTTCTCTCGGTCGGGAAAATACAGAAAAACTTCCGTTTTCCCTTTGTTTTTCGCGCGCTTATTCGTACCTTTGCACCGAATTTAGTATTAACCATAACCATTACAATTATGAAAAAGTTTTTATTTGTTATCGCCGCAATGGCAATGTTTACTCAAAGTGCAAAGGCACTCGACAATGAGCCCGAAGAAGGTCTCACCTTCATGGGACTCTTCGGCATGAACGTAACTAACCTCCAGAACCACCCCTATGGGACAAAGGCCGGCGCCATGCTGGGAGGCAGGGTAGACTACGTTCTCCCCAAAGCTCATGGTACTTACCTTACGGCCGGTGTAGACTGGACCATGAAAGGCGGCAAGGGTGAGTTCGATGATGTAATCGAACTCGATGACATGGATTATGACGCTACCGGCAAGTACTCCCTCCATTACTTCGAAGTGCCCATCCGTGTCGGCTTCCGCTATAATCTGGGCGACGAACTTGGCTTCTACGGAGAGTTCGGCCCCTACTTTGCAGTAGGCTTTGCCGGCAAGCATAGGCTCAACATAGACGAGGACGGCAGCTTCTTCTCCGGGATTGAGGACATGTACGAGTTCAAGGCATTCAAGAACAAGACCGACCTCGACAGGCCTACCTTCCAACGCTGGGACGCAGGACTCGGATTCCGCATCGGCGCAGAGTACAACCAACATTACAATCTCATGCTGGGCTGCGACTGGGGACTGACAGACATATACCGCAACAACTTCCGCGATGAATGGAAGGATGCCCCCGAACACGCCAATGAGAAGCTTTCCAAAGTCCACAACTTCAACTTCAGCATTACCGTCGGCTACAGATTCTAAGCTCTATGGCAAAAGAATATAATTTCCGTGAGATAGAACAGAAGTGGCATCGCCTCTGGACGGAACGCCAGACGTACAAGGTCACCGAGGATGAGAGCCGCGAGAAGTTCTATGTCCTCAACATGTTCCCCTACCCCAGCGGCGCAGGCCTCCATGTGGGTCACCCCTTGGGCTACATCGCAAGCGACATCTATGCACGCTACAAGCGCCAGCAAGGCTTCAATGTCTTGAACCCCATGGGTTATGATGCCTACGGCCTTCCTGCCGAGCAGTACGCCATCAAGACAGGTCAGCACCCCGAGAAGACTACCTTCGCCAACATCGACCGCTATCGCGAGCAGCTCGACAAGATAGGCTTCTCGTTCGACTGGGACAGAGAAGTGCGTACTTGCACACCCGACTACTACCACTGGACACAGTGGGCCTTCCAGAAGATGTGGGGTTCCTACTTCGACGAAGAACTCCAAAAGGCACAGCCCATAGAGCGGCTCATAGAGAAGTTCAAGCAGGAAGGCACCTGGCCCGAAGGCGAGAAGGAGCAGAGCGACCTGCTGATGCAGCACCGCCTGGCCTTCCTTGGCGAGACAATGGTAAACTGGTGCCCCAAGCTCGGCACAGTGCTTGCCAACGACGAAGTGGTGGAAGGCGTCAGCGTACGCGGCGGCTACCCCGTAGAACAAAAGAAGATGCGGCAGTGGTGCTTGCGCGTCAGTGCCTACAGCCAACGCCTCCTCGACGGCCTCGACACCATCGAATGGAGCGAGAGCATTAAGGAAACACAGCGCAACTGGATAGGCCGCAGCGAGGGAACCGAAGTGGAGATCCCCTACACCCTCTCCAAAGATGGAGAGGAGGCAGGTTCCTTCACCATCTTCACCACGCGTGCCGACACGATGTTCGGCGTTACTTTCTTCGTCCTCGCACCCGAGAGCGAGCTGGTCGACAAGCTTGTGGCACCCGAGCAGCGTGCTGCCGTCGATGAGTACCTCAAGTACGTCAAGAGCCGCACCGAAAGGGAGCGCATGATAGACCACACCGTCACGGGCGTCTTCAGCGGTGCCTACGGCATCAACCCCATTACGGGCGACCGCTGCCCCATCTACATTGCTGAATACGTGCTTGCCGGCTACGGCACAGGTGCCATTATGGCTGTGCCTGCTCACGACAGCCGTGACTACGCCTTCGCCAAGCACTTCGACCTGCCCATCATTCCCCTCGTGGAAGGAGCCGACATCTCGGAGGAAAGCTATGACGCCAAGGAAGGCATCGTCACCAATTCGCCCAGCTCGCCGGACAAGAGCGTAAGCTACGACGGCGAAAGCCTTTGCCTCAACGGACTCACTATCAAAGAGGCCATAGCCGAGACGAAGCGGTTCGTAGAGGCACACCACCTGGGACGCATCAAAGTGAACTATCGACTTAGGGACGCTATCTTCAGCCGTCAGCGCTACTGGGGCGAACCCTTCCCCGTCTATTATAAGAACGGCATCCCCACAATGATTCCCGAGGAATGCCTGCCCGTAGAACTGCCGCAGGTAGAGAAGTTCCTGCCCACCGAGACAGGCGAACCGCCCCTCGGCAACGCCCAGATTTGGGCTTGGGACGAGAAGAATCGTAAGATTGTCGATAAGAAACTCATCGACGAGGCTGCCGGCATCTATCCCATCGAACTGTATACCATGCCTGGCTTCGCAGGTTCGAGCGCCTACTATCTGCGCTACATGGATCCGCACAACAATGAGGCTTTGGTAAGCGAAAAGGCTGCTTCCTATTGGCAGAACGTCGACCTCTACGTCGGCGGCTCAGAGCATGCCACAGGTCACCTTATTTACTCACGCTTCTGGAACAAGTTCCTCTTCGACCTCGGCATCAGCAAGAAGGAGGAGCCCTTCCACAAGCTCGTCAACCAAGGCATGATACAAGGGCGCTCCAACTTCGTGTATCGCATCAAGGAGACTAACACATTTGTCTCCCTCGGACTCAAGGACCAGTACGACGTCACACCTATTCATGTGGATGTAAACATCGTCAAGAACGACGTCCTCGACCTCGACGCGTTCAAGGCCTGGAGCCCTGAGTATGCCACGGCTGACTTCGTTCTCGAGGACGGCAAATATGTTTGCGGCTGGGCCATCGAGAAGATGTCGAAGTCGATGTATAACGTCGTCAATCCCGACATGATTGTCGAGAACTATGGGGCAGACACGTTGCGTCTCTACGAGATGTTCCTCGGCCCAGTCGAGCAGTCGAAGCCCTGGGACACCAACGGCATAGACGGCTGCTTCCGCTTCCTCAAGAAGCTCTGGGCACTGTATTGGGACAAGGACGGCAACTTGGCTGCCACCGAAGGAGAGCCTGCCGCAGAAAGCCTCAAGACGTTGCATAAGCTCATCAAGAAAGTGACATCGGACATCGAAGCCTTCTCCTACAACACGAGCATCTCAGCCTTTATGGTGGCAGTGAACGAGCTTACTGCACAGAAATGCAACAGCCGCAGCGTGCTCCAGACACTGCCTGTACTCATCGCACCCTTCGCCCCTCACATCGCAGAGGAACTGTGGGAAGCAATGGGAGGCGAAGGCAGCGTGTGCGACGCAAAGTGGCCGCAACACGAAGAGAAGTACCTTGTGGAGACAAGCGTCAAGCTCGGCGTGCAGTTCAACGGCAAGGTTCGCTTCGACATGCTCTTCCCCGCCGATGCCAAACCCGAGCAGATGACAGAGCTGGCCACTACCGCTCCCGAGGCACAGAAGTACCTCGAAGGGATGCAGATAGTGAAGACCATCGCCATCCCGGGGCGCATCGTCAACATCGTTGTCAAGCCAAAGGCGAATTAGAAAACAACGAAAGTTAGAATAACTAACACTCTGAGAGTTGAAACTGGAACAGAAGAAAGGCCACATATGGGAGTTTCTGCTGGACTTCCTTGCCGTCAACCTTGGCATTGCTATCTACGCATTGGGGTGGGCAGTGTTCCTCCTGCCTTACCACATTACGACGGGAGGACTTACGGGTGTATTCGCCATCGTGTACTACCTGACGAAGTTCCCCATGTCGGCAGCCCTCTTCATTGCCAACGGCATCCTGCTTCTCATCTCTCTCAAACCGCTTGGATGGAAGTTTGTGGCTGGGACTGCGTATGCCGTCTTTGCCCTCTCTTCCTTCCTCGAGATAGGGCAACAGGTAATGACGAATCCCGACGGGTCGCTCATTCAGGTGCTCGGTCCCGGACAAGACTCCATGGCTTGTGTGCTGGGAGCCATCCTTAATGGCATCGGCGTGGGCATGGTTTTCCTGGCGGGAGGCAGCACTGGCGGCTGGGACATCATTGCCGCGCTGGTCAACAAGCACCACAATATCTCCTTCGGACGCATCCTGCTCTACCTCGACTTCCTTGTCATCGCCTCCTGCTGGCCCATCTTCCACGACTGGCGCATGGTGGTGTTCGGCTATGTCACCCTGGCCGTCTACACCTACGTCATCGACATGCTCATCAACAGTTCGCGGCAAGATGTGCAATTCATCATCTTCACCCGCAAACATCGTGAGATATGTGACCGCATCATCACCGAGACTGCACATTCCGCCACAGTGCTCGACGGTGAGGGTTACTACACGCACGGAAACGTGAAGGTCGTCTTTGTGATTGTCCACAAGAGAGAGAGTCTGACCTTGCTACGCATGATTAGGGAGATAGACCCTGCCGCCTTCGTGTCGCAGAGCAGAGCGGAAGGTGTCTATGGAAATGGGTTCAACATCATCAAGCCATGACGATAAAGGACATCATAGGACCTTCGCCGTGGCAGCTGCTGCGCGACTATCTGCAGGTACTATTAGGTGCCACCATCTACACATTGGGCTATGCAGTTTTCCTGCTACCATACAAAATAGTGAGCGGAGGCGTGACTGGTGTCGCCACCATCATTTTCTACCTGACGGGTTTCCCTGCGGGGAACACGTACTTCTTCGTGAATATCTTCCTGCTCATACTGGCGATGCACATTCTGGGATGGCGCTATCTGGTGCGCACCATCATGGGGATTCTGTTCGTTTCCGTGGGTATCGGGCTTCTGCAAAGTCACCTCACCGAAGCATTACCCGACGGGACGACGCAGCTGATGCACATTCTGGGAGACCAGAAGTTCATGGCCTGCGTCATCGGTGCCTTTCTCGAAGGATTAGGCTTGGCAACCATCTTCCTGGCAGGCGGCAGTACAGGCGGCACAGACATCATTGCCAGTGCCATCAACAAGTACTGGAACATCTCACTGGGGCGGCTGCTCCTGATGTGCGACATCGTCATCATCGGCCTGAGCTACATCATCGGTCACGACATAGAGACGCTGGTGGTAGGCTATCTGGCAATGTTCATCAGCACCAACTTCATCGACTACATCATCAACTCTGCCCGCCAGAGCGTGCAGTTCATCATCATCAGCGACCGCTATGAGGAGATTGCGACAGAAGTCAACACACGGCTCGATCGAGGCGTGACCGTCCTGATGGGCGAAGGCTTCTACAGCAGAGAAAAGCGTCAGGTGTTGCTCATTCTTGCCAAACGCTACGAGAGTCGCAGCATCTTCAGGCTCATAAAACGGCTCGACCCACGGGCATTTGTCTCCATGAGTAACGTGGAAGGCGTCTTCGGCGAAGGATTCGACATGATTAAAAAGTGAAAAAGTAAAAAGGTGAAAACTAAATGATGGAACAGGAACTTATCATGGCAACAAATAATGCCCACAAGCTGGAGGAAGTGCGGCAGATACTGGCCGGCACCTTCTCGGTGAAGAGTCTGAGCGACATCGGTTGCACGGAGGACATCCCCGAGACTGCCGACACCCTGGAAGGCAATGCCCTTGAAAAAGCACGCTACATCTACGAGCACTACGGCGTGGACTGCTTTGCCGACGACACCGGCCTGGAGGTAGAAGCACTCGGTGGAGCACCAGGCGTCTATACGGCACGCTTCGGAGCCATGAACGGATACGGTGAGAGCCATGATGCAGAAGCTAACATCGAGTGCCTGCTCGACAGACTCGAGGGGGCAGAGAGTCGCAGGGCACGCTTCCGGACGGTCATAGCACTTGTCAGGGGGCGAGGAGCGGAGAGCAATGAGAAAGAGGAGTGGCTCTTCGAAGGAATCGTCGAAGGCGAGATTCTGCCAGGGCGTGCTGGCGAGGGAGGCTTTGGATACGACCCCGTCTTTGCCCCTCGAGAAGCAGGCGGACTCAGCTTTGCCCAGATGAGTGCCGAAGCAAAGAACAGCATCAGCCATCGGGGCCGAGCCATAAAGAAACTATCGGAATTTCTTTGTGCGGTACAATAAATAAAGCCCCCCAAACGTTTTTTTAATGAAGAGTCTCTAATCCCTAATTCCTGATCCCTCCAATGACAAGAAGACCTCTCTATATAGCACTGCTCCTGTGCGTGCTCTGCCTTACAACCTCTGCCCATCAACTGGGAACTTGGCAACTGTATCTCAGCTATCAGATTGCTACGAAAAGCGACATGAGTGGCAGCATCATCTATTCCTTGATGAACGGCAACCTGCTTTCCTACGATACGGAAGACGGCGAAGTGCGGACCTATGACCACCTCAGCGAGCTAAGTGATGTCAATATCGCCTATATTGCCTACAGCAAGGAGGCCGAACGGCTGCTCATCGTCTACAGCAACAGCAACATAGACTTGCTCGGCAGGGATGGGACGATCTTGAACCTCTCTGCCCTGAAGGACAAACGCATTCTGGGCAAGGAGGTCTCCTATGTCAGCATATATGGGACGACGGCATACCTGGCAACAGGCTTCGGCTTCGTCACTGTGGACATGAAGGAGGGCGTCTTCCTGGACACCTACAAGATGAGCCGGACAGTTCAATGCATCACGGCATCCGACGACAAGGTGTTCATCGCTACACCGAACGGCGTTTACCAATGCCCTAAGAGCAGCAACATGCAACTGGAAGACAACTGGAGCCAGAGATCCACATGGGCCACCGTAATGAACATGTGCTATTATCAGGGCAAAGTCATGGCTCTGACGAGCGCCACACTCTACGAGATGGACCCCGGCAGCACTACCAATACAGCATACGACAGAGGTAGCTACACCTACCTAAAGCACAGCGGAGACTATATCTTCTGGGGCAACAAGACACAGCTCGGCATGACCTCCGACCTCACAGCCAGCCCCACCATCCTAGATACGCCTGCCAATTGGAGCGACGTCTCCTATGTCAAAGGCACTTACTGGATGAGCGAGCAGGAGAATGGCTTGCGCGGCTATAAGATAACCGGCACTGAAATAGTGCCTACAGGTGAAGTCATCCAGCCCAGCAGCCCTATCCGCGACCTTGGATACAGCCTCACGTGGGTAGGCGACCGCCTCCTCGTGGCAGGCGGCATCAATACGGTGAGCGGCTTCTCCAATCCTGCCACCGCCATGTACTACGAGAATGGAGAGTGGACTAACTTCACGGAAATGACCGTACCACCTGAATACCCCCGACTACAGATTATCAATACGACCAACTTGGTGCAAGACCCGACGGACGACACGCATCACTTTGCCAGCCTTTACCGCGGAGGTCTCGTGGAGTATAGGAATGGCAAGTTCGTCAAGAACTACAATCGAGACAACTCACCCCTGCAAAGCATTTTCAACCCGCCATATCCTCAATACTATAACTATGTAACATGTTCTGGCCTGAGTTATGACGGAGAGGGCAATCTTTGGATGGCTTCGTCGCAGGTAGACACTGTGCTGCACTACATCAAGCCGAATGGCAAATGGGTAAGCCTGACCTACGATGAAATCAAGAGAGCGTCGCTCATAGACCAGATACTGCATCATAGCAGCGGCATAAAACTCATATCAAGCCGACGCCTTGATATGCGTGGCATCTTCTGTCTTGATACGAAAGGGACAGAACGCGTCACCGACGACAGGACAATACTGCTCCAGAACATCGTCAATCAGGATAACACGTCCTACTCACCAGAACAGTTCTTCTGCCTCCAAGAGGATTTGGATGGCACCGTCTGGGTTGGCACATCGTCCGGACTATTTGCCATTGAAGATGTTTCCAAGGTGTTTGACAAGGATTTCCACTTCACCCAGGTTAAGATAAACCGCAATGATGGCAGCGGCTTGGCAGACTATCTGCTCAACGATGTCTCTATTGCCTGCATCTCCTTCGATGCTGCTAACCGCAAGTGGATTGGTACCCAGACCAACGGAGCCTTCCTAATCAGTGCCGACGGGCAGGAGATGATACACCACTTCACTACCGACAACAGTCCTCTCCTAAGCAACAACGTGCAAAGCATTGCTGCGCATCCGGGCACGGGAGAAGTGATCTTCGGCACGGACAAAGGCCTGTGCAGCTACATGGGCGATGCCACATTGCCCGAAGCCGAACTGGAGAAGAGCAACGTCACCATATTCCCGAACCCGGTTACACCAGACTACAACGGCCCGATTGCTATTCGGGGACTGGTGAACGACACGGAAGTGAAGATACTCTCCACTGGTGGTCAGCTCGTATGGAACGGCAGGTCTGCCGGCGGCACATGCATTTGGAACGGCTGTGCCAACAATGGCTTGCACGTGGCGAGCGGCATTTATCATGTCGTCGCCAACACTCCTGAGGGAGGCAAGGCCATCGTGACACGCATCGTCATTGTAAGATAATCCGGGCTGCTACAGCTGCATCTTTTCGATCTTCATATCGCCACAGCTCTGGATGACACCCACGAGTTCCTTGAACTCTGGCGTGGCGGAGTGCTTTTCGAGGGCTTCTTCGCTTTCCCATGTCTCGCAGAACATGAAGATGTCCTTGCGTGTGGCACTTTCGAAGACGTCGTAGCTGACCATGCCTTCATGCTTCTGAGTCTTTGCCGTGAGGAGGATGGCTGCCTCAAGGGCTTCGTTGTACTTACCTTTCTTAGCTTGGAAGAAACAATTTAAACGAATCATAATGTCATTTAGGATTTAATGATTTACTATTAACTATTCACTATTTGTCTTTTGTAACGTCGAGTATTATCTTTGCTGCTCTGTCGGGTGCTCCAGGGCCAGACAGGAGCCTGGCCATGCGTTCATAGCCTTTTAGCTGAGCTTCCCGTTCCTGTCCTCCGGGCAGGATTGAAGTAAGGTGGCGGCGGACATTGGCTATGTTCATCTGATGGCCGACGAGTTCCGGCACCACTTCTTCGCCGGCGATGAGGTTGACGAGGGATATGTAGGGGACCTTCAGAAAGAGCCGTTTGGCGAGGGAAACCAGTCGGCCTGCCTTCGTGCGGTAGCATACGACTTGCGGCACACGCAGCAGGGCTGTCTCGAGCGTCGCAGTGCCGCTGGTAACGAGGGCTGCCGTGCTGTGCTGAAGAAGCTGGAGCGTCTGGTCGCGAACGACAGTACATTTACCGTTTAGCCATTCACCATCTGCCATTTTAATGCACTTCTCGTAGAACTCATCCTCGAGTCCCGGGGCAGCGGCGACTATTATCCTGCTGTCTGCCGCATAGGGTTCTGCCGCTTTCAGCATTATGGGGAGGTTGCTGCTCACCTCTTGTCTGCGGCTTCCAGGCAGCAGGGCGATGACGGGTTGCGTAGTTCCTTGCTCCTTGCTCCCTGCCCCCTGCTCCTCAGAAGGGTGTTCCCTGAGGTAGGCCTCCACTTCATCCACGGTCGGGTTGCCTACATAATATATAGGATAATGGTGCTTCTCCTGGTAGTACGGCACTTCGAAGGGCAGGATGGAGAGCAGGCAGTCGACGCCTTGCTTAATGCTGCGTATGCGGTGCTCCTTCCATGCCCATATCTTCGGAGCGATGTAGTAGACCACGGGAATCGAGCTGTGCTGCTTGATGAAGCTGGCTATCCGGAGGTTGAACCCTGGGTAATCGACCAGAATCAGCACGTCGGGTTTCCACTCGAGGATGTCTTTCTGGCAGTGCCTCATACCGCGGAGTATGGTGGGCAGATGCCTCAGGACGGTGAGGAATCCCATGTAGGCGAGGTCGCGATAGTGCCGGACGAGCTCAGCACCCTGTGCTGCCATCATGTCTCCGCCGTAACAACGGAACCGAGCCGCTGCATCCTGCTGCCTGATGGCTGCTATCAGATGGCTGGCGTGGACGTCGCCACTGGCCTCTCCTGCTATGAGATAGTACTTCATCTTTACTGTTTTATGAGGGGTTAGAGGTTAGAGGTTAGGGGTTAGAGGATACATTGGGTTCCGAATCAGCATCCTCAGCAATTCTCTGACCACTAACCTCTAACCACTTACCACCGCTTTCTTTAGTTCGTCGAGCCATGTATGGGCCGTCATGTCCAGCTGTATGGGCGTGATGGAAGCATAGCCGTGGTCGAGCGCCCAGTAGTCTGTGTCGGCCGCATCGGGCTCGAGGTTCAGGAAATGTCCCGTGATGCGGTACTCGCCTTCGCCCACTTTCATCATCTCTTTCATCCACCTCCCGCGCCCGATACGGCAGATGCGCGTACCGTTGAGCCGTGCCACTTCGGGGAAGTTGACGTTGAGCATCACGTCCTCCGGCAGCCCGTGTCCGAGGACGTAACGGGCTGTCTCGACGACGACATCCTCGTAGGGACGGAAATCGCATTGCTGACTTCGGGTCCGCAGACTGTATGCGATGGCTGGCACAGCCTTCATGCATGCCTCGAGAGCTGCGCCGACCGTACCGCTGTAATGCACCGAGACCGAGGCATTATCACCATGATTGATGCCGCTCACTACGAGGTCCGGCCGCTTCTCGAGCAGTCCGTCCATAGCCAGCTTTATGCAGTCCGTGGGCGTGCCGCTGCATTGATAGACCTTCAGACCAGCCTGCTCGCGCACGAGCTTAACGGTGATGGCGTCGAGCGGCGATATGCTGCACGAGGCGGCACTGCGTGGGCCGTCGGGAGCCACCACGATGACGTCGCCCAGCGGGCGCATCAGTTCGGTCAGCACCCCCAGTCCCTGCGCCGTCACACCGTCGTCGTTCGATATAAGTATCAAGGGTTTCTTCGACATGTTTGCGTGTTTATCCTCTGCAAAGATACTAAAAATAATTGAAAACAGGATGCCGGAGATTGAAAATTATCGTAGGGCGCGCAAAATCCCGACAGCCTGCGCCGCACGGTTCAGCACGCTGCATGACGCAACGCATCATAGTGGAGTCGTTGCAGCATCATGAACCTGCAATTGAATATTCATGAACCTGCAATTGAATATTCATGATGCTGCAATGAACATAATACGTTGCGTCGGCTGAAGGAGCACCCTGAGTCGGGCGGCATAATATGCTGAAACGTGTGCACAACTAAGCCCAGTTATCAACAAAAACAGGCAGTTATCAACACTTTAGGCATTCTAATGGATAAAAATAGCGTGTTTCTCGGACTTTTGATGTATATTTGCAGACCTTTATATATATTGTACGTATTAAATCACAGGAGTAGAAAGATATAGACATGAGCAGAATCATCGCAATAGTAAACCAGAAGGGCGGCGTGGGCAAGACCACCACGAGCATGAACCTGGCTGCCTCGCTCGCCACACTCGAGAAGAAAGTGCTCCTCATCGACGCTGACCCGCAGGCCAACGCATCGAGCGGCATGGGCGTGGACGTCAGCAAGCTCGAGCAAAGCCTCTACAACGCCCTGCTCGGACAAGCCGACATCAAGGACATCATCTACACGACGGACATCGACGGGCTCGACATTGTGCCGTCGCACATTAACCTGGTCGGCGCCGAAATCGAACTGCTGAACTTCCAGAACCAGGAGCGTGTCCTGAAAGACACAATACAGTCCATCGTCCAAGATTACGACTACATCCTCATCGACTGCAGCCCCAGCCTGGGCCTCATAACAGTGAACGCCCTCACAGCCGCCGATAGTGTCATCATCCCGGTGCAGTGTGAATACTTCGCCCTGGAAGGCATCAGCAAGTTGCTCAACACGATAAAGATCGTCAAGACCCGCATGAACCCGCGTCTCGAGATAGAGGGCTTCCTCCTGACCATGTACGACAGTCGCCTCCGCCTCGCTAATCAGATCTACGAAGAAGTGAAGCGGCATTTCCGGGAACTCGTGTTCAAGACAGTCATCCAGCGCAATGTCAAGCTCAGCGAAGCACCCAGCCACGGCGTACCCGCCATCCTCTACGATGCCGACGCCACTGGTTCGAAGGCTCACCTGGCACTGGCCCAGGAGATAATCGCAAAGGAGCAGGCGAAGAAGTAAAAAGGTGAAATAACTGCCACCGCACTGTAAATAGCCAAATCATCCCATCGTAAATAAATCGTAAATAGTAAATAGTCAAATCGTAAATTACTGAGATGGCCATCAAGAAAAAGTATCAAGGACAAGCTCTGGGCAGAGGACTCGACGCCCTCTTGCAGACAGAAGTCATCCAGACCAACGGCTCGTCGAACCTCCAGGAAGTAAGGATGGACGACATCCAGCCAAATCCCGACCAGCCGCGACGTGAATTCGACGACGACGCACTGCAGGAACTCGCCAACAGCATCCGCCAGATAGGAATCGTGCAGCCCATCACACTCCGCGACATGGGCAACGGCACCTACACCATCATCGCAGGAGAACGACGCTGGCGGGCAAGTCAGCGGGTCGGCCTAACCACCATCCCCGCCTACATCCGCACCGTCGACGACGAAAACATGCTCGAAATGGCACTCGTCGAAAACATCCAGCGCGAAGACCTCACCGCAATAGAAGTGGCACTGGCCTATCAGAACCTCATCGAGAAACACAGCCTCACGCAAGACCAACTCAGCGAACGCGTAGGCAAGAACCGTGCCACCATCGCCAACTACCTGCGCCTCCTGAAGCTCCCCGCCCCCGTGCAAGTGGCACTGCGGAACAAAGAAATCGACATGGGACACGCCCGCGCCCTCCTCTCCATCGCAGACCCAAAGGCACAGCTCAAGGTTTTCGCCGAAATGAAAAACGGCCGCATGAGCGTCCGCCAAATAGAGAACATGGTGAAGCTCCTCAGCGAAGGCGCCTCCGTAAAGACACAGACCGGCACACGCATCCGCCAGAAAGGCTCCAACCTCAGTGCCGACTACAACGTCCTACGCGAAGGCCTGAGGAGCCTCTTCAAGACACGCGTGGAACTCACCTGCTCCGAGAAAGGCAAAGGAAAGATAAGCATCCCCTTCTCCGGCGAGGCAGAACTGGAACGCATCATCGAAATGTTCGACAAGTTACGCAGCTAAATGAAACTCCGACACACACTCCTCATCCTCATGGCCCTGCCTGTCTGGCTCGGCTCAACACCTGACCTTCAGGCACAGGAAGTGGATAGTGTGCTCACAGAAAACGCCGCAGACACCGCTGCATTGCTCACAATCAGCGAAAACCTCCTGCAAAAGATACAGCCTCGACGCAATCTCCAAGACTTCAAACCCGACCCTATCCGGGCAATGTGGCTGGGTCTGGTACTGCCCGGAGCAGGCCAGATCTACAATCGCAAGTATTGGAAACTGCCCATCATCTACGGAGGCTTCCTCGGTTGCGTATATGCCCTCACCTGGAACGGGCAGATGCTCGCCGACTACTCGCAGGCTTACCTCGACATCATGGACAGCGACCCCAACACGAAAAGCTACGAGAAGATGCTGCCGCCCAACTATAGCATCGCCGGCAAAGAAGAACGCTTCAAGGGAATCTTTAAGAACAAGAAGGACACCTACCGCAGGTACCGGGACCTCTCAATCTTCGCCTTCGGGGGAGTCTACCTGCTGTCCGTCATCGACGCCTACGTCGATGCAGAACTCTCAACGTTCGACATCTCCCATGACCTTAGCCTTGACATACAACCCACAATGATCGAAACAGGGCGATTCGACACCATGAACCGCACAACATCCCTTGGCGTGCAATGCGTCATAAACTTCTAAAACACCTATCCCACGATGAAAAAACTCACAACATACAGTTCCATCCTCTTCCTCCTCCTCTTCTTCCCCTGCAACACCATCATGGCACAATACGAAGAAGACAACGAAGAGCAAGACGACATACTGGCCCTCCCGGAAGTCATCGAAGAGCTGCCCGAAGGTTTGCAGACGCAAGAAATTGACAGCCTGCTTGCCGACTGGCAGACACGCAACTACCTATTCTTCGACGAGAACTGCGAGTCGACAGGCGAAAACCCTGTGTTCGACGCACAGACCTACGCACAGCGGCTGAGCAGGCTGCCTAATGTGATTGACATGCCATACAATAGCGCCGTGCAGAAATACATAGACCTTTACAGCGGACGGCTGCGTAACTCGGTCGCCGTACTGCTTGGCGCGAGCAACTTCTATAATCCAATCTTCGAGGAGGCCCTCGAAAGCTATCAGATTCCACTTGAATTGAAGTACCTGCCCATCATAGAGAGCGCACTCAATCCCACTGCCGTGAGCCGTGTCGGAGCAGTAGGCCTGTGGCAATTCATGATAGGTACCGGCAAGCAATACGGTCTTGAAGTGACCAGCCTAATTGACGAACGTCGCGACCCCATCAAGGCAAGTTATGCCGCAGCACGCTATTTGCACGACCTTTACGGCATCTTCGGCGACTGGACCCTCGCTATTGCCAGCTACAATTGTGGTCCTAACAACATCCTCAAAGCCATAAAGAGAGCGGGAGGCGTCAAGGATTATTGGACGATCTATCCTTATTTGCCGGCCGAGACACGCGGCTACGTGCCTGCCTTCATTGCGGCGAACTACATCATGAACTACTATTGCGACCACAACATATGCCCCATCAACACCAGACTTCCGCAGGGGACCGACACGATACAGGTCAATAGGAACGTCCGCATGGAACGCATCGTGGAGCTTTGCGGCATTAGTCAGGAGGAGCTTCGAAAGCTCAATCCGCAGTACCGCACTACGTTGATTCCCGGCGACTCCCATGCTTGTACGCTTCGCATGCCTGCCGCCGCCATCAATTCCTTCATTGAGGCAGGCGACTCCATCTACGTTCCACCCACGGAGATGGCAGCACAGATTGAGCTCCCCGTCGTAGAGCAACCGCAAGCGAAGAAGGGCAGAAGCAGTCGAGGAAGCAAGTATGCGACCGTCCGCAAAGGCGATACTCTTGGCGCAATCGCAAAGAGAAACGGCACAACCGTTGCCAACATCAGGCGGCTCAACGGCATTAAAGGCAACACGCTCTATGCCGGACGAAAGATTAGAGTGAAATAAAACCGACTATGGAGGACAATAACTTTCGCGAGATGGAAGACGAGAGAATGGTTGCCGAAGCGTATCAGCACCTGATAGACACTTATCTGGCATCACATCATCGCAAGCACACCGACATCATCGACAAGGCGTTCAACTTCGCCAAGGAGGCTCACAAGGGCGTCCGACGCCTTTCCGGCGAGCCGTACATCATGCATCCCATTGCCGTGGCACAGATTGCGTGCGAGGACATTGGCTTGGGCAGCACCGGCATCTGCTCGGCGCTCCTGCACGATGTGGTGGAAGACACGGACTATACTGTAGAGGACATCGCCAACATCTTCGGCCCGAAGATAGCGCAGATTGTCGATGGACTGACCAAGATATCTGGCGGCATCTTCGGCGACAAGGCGTCGGTTCAGGCGGAGTCCTTCAAGAAGTTGCTGCTCACAATGAGCGAGGACATCCGGGTCATACTGATTAAGATTTCCGACCGCCTGCATAACATGCGCACCCTAGGCAGCCAGCTGCCTGGAAAACAATATAAGATTGCGGGCGAGACCCTCTATATCTATGCGCCTCTGGCCAACCGCCTCGGCCTGAACAAAGTGAAGGAGGAGCTCGAGGACCTGAGTTTCAGCTACGAGCATCCCGAGGAATACAGGGCCATCCAAGAGCAGATCGAGGGCATCCGGGCGCATCTGACCACCATCTTCGACCAGTTCACCGACCCCATCAGGCAGGAGCTCGACAAGACGGGGCTTAAGTATGAGATCAAGGCTCGCTTCAAAAAGCCGTACAGCATCTGGACGAAGATGCAGACGAAGCACGTCACGTTCGAGGAGGTCTACGACATCCTGGCCGTACGCATCATATTCGAGGTGACGGAGGGCATGAATGAGACGGACGAATGCTTCAAGATCTACAACATTGCCAGCACGATATACAAGCCGCACCCCGACCGTTTGCGCGACTGGGTACACAACAAGAAGGCCAACGGCTACCAGGCGCTCCACTCGACGCTCATGAGTAAGGCGGGCAAATGGATTGAGGTGCAGATCAGGAGCCGCCGCATGGACGACATCGCGGAGCATGGCTTTGCGGCTCACTGGAAGTATAAGGACGGCGTCGTAGAAGGCGAGGGTACCGACAACGAACTCGACAAGTGGCTCTATCAAATCAAGGAAATCCTGGACGATCCACAGCCGAATGCCATCGACTTCCTCGATACCATCAAGCTCAACCTGTTTGCCAACGAGATATTCGTCGTGACGCCTAAGGGCGAGTTCAAGACTATGCCGGCCGGCTGTACAGTGCTCGACTTCGCCTTCAGCGTACATACTTTCCTCGGCACCCACTGTATCGGAGCAAAGGTAAACCACCAGCTCGTCGGCATCAGTCAGGTGCTGCAGAGCGGAGACCAGGTCGAAATCCTCACTTCAAAGAACCAGAAGGTCGAAAAAGGCTGGATAGATTTCGTCACGACGGCTAAGGCAAAGGGCAAAATCATAGCCCTCCTGCGCCGGATAGAACGGGAGAAGCAGAAGATTGGCGAGGATATCCTGAACGACTTCCTCGAAAGGAACGAGAAGGAAGCCACTAGTGTCAACATCACGAAGCTGTGTCGCTTCCACGACGTAAACAGCCGCGAGGAACTGCTCTCCATGATTGGCGACAAGACCATCACGCTCGACGAGGCCGACATCGACGCCCTGGGCGAGAAATCCACAGGGGGGAAGAAGTGGAGCAAGTACCTGAAAATCTTCAAGAGAAAGAACTCCGTCCCTGCCTCCACCGAGGAGGAGGAGCAGACATCTGCTGCCGACGACGGCTACAAGATACCTAAGTTCGACAAGAAGAAGACGCTTGCCATCAGCGAGGAAACCATCGACCAGTACACTTTCTGCGACCACTGCCACCCAATCCCCGGTGATGACGTGCTCGGTTATCTCGATGAGAACGGGCAGATCATCATCCACAAACGCCAGTGCGACATAGCGAAACGCCTCAAGGCAACCGGTGGAAACCAAATCCTGGCTGCCGTCTGGGACACGCACGGCACGCTCTCCTTCCCCGCCACCCTGCATATCGCAGGCTTCGACCGCGTGGGCGTACTCCATCAAATCACGGGAATTCTCTCGCAGCAACTTAATGTCAACATCAACAGCGTACATATCGACACCAGCGACGGCCTGTTTACCGCCGAACTCCGGCTCGGTGTGCACGACGCCAAGGACCTCCAAGCCATCTGCCGCGACCTGAAGAAGATCGAAGACGTCGAAGATGTGCGGCGCTTCTGAGCACTGTTCCTGCACCCTCCCCCTTGCCTCTCGCTCCTTGCCCATTGCTCCTCGCCCCCTACCCCTTGCCCCTTCCAAGCCAGACCTAACAGCCTGGCTTTTTTCATGCAACACTATGGGTTCGTTGCAGCATCATGAACCTGCAATTGAATATTCATGAACCTGCAATTGAATATTCATGATGCTGCAAACAACATAACGTGGAGGAAGCGGGGAGCAAGGAGCAAGGAAGCGGGGAGCAAGGGGCAAGGAGCGAGAAACTTGGAGTAGGAAGAGCCTCAGTCCGTCAGGTTGAAGCGGTCTCTCTCCCTCAGTACGGGGAACTTCTCACGGAAGGACTTCATGCGACGGATGTCGAGGGTCTGGGTCAGGACGCACGCTTCGCCGTCCGGAGCAGCAGTGGAGAAGCCGAAGGAATCTACGACGCAAGTGCCGCCGCTGTACTCGCAGACAGGGTCTTTACCGATTCGATTCACCCCAAGCACAAAGCATTGATTCTCGATGGCCCGTGCTGCGAGCAGCGTCTTCCAAGCATGCATCCGCACGGAAGGCCAGGAGGCCACGCAGATGAGGACGTCGTAGTCGTCGCGATTCCTCAGCCAAATCGGGAAACGCAGGTCGTAGCAAATGCTGAGATGGAAGCGAAGGCCGCGCCACTCGACCGTGACGTACTCACCTCCAGGCGTATAGTTGCGGGTCTCGCCACCGTAAGAAAAGAGGTGATGCTTGTCATACCATTTACAATTTAACAATTTACAATTTGCGGTTTCGCCTGGTTTGACGAAGTAAAGCCTGTTCCGGAAGGTGCCGTCCGGCAGACTTACCGCGATGCTTCCTGCTACTGCGGCGTCGAGTTTGTCTGCCATCCGCTGCATCCACTGCAGGGTTTCTCCGTTCTCGGACTCTGCCACACCCATTGGTTCAGTAGTGACGCCCGTGCTCCACATCTCGGGAAGCACGTAGATGTCGCTCTTTTCGGCAGAAAGCATCATACGTTCCGCCACCTCACGGTTCTCACTTGCCGACTCCCAGCGGATGTCCATCTGTACTAACGCAACCTTCATCTTTTCGTTCTTTTGTGTGCAAAAGTACAAAAAAAACTATGAACTATGAACTCTGGACTATGAACTTTTTGTATCTTTGTACGCAATAACTCATAAACTTCTACATTATGGAATACAAAACTTCATTGCCTGAGAACGCTTTCCGCGAGTTGCGCGAGGGCGAAGAGTACGAACCTTTGATGGCGGCCGAAAGCAGTCCGAGGGAGGTCAACCTGTGGTCGGTCTGCTGGGGCATACTGATGGCTGTCATCTTCAGTGCAGCCGCTGCCTACCTGGGACTTAAGGTTGGTCAGGTCTTCGAAGCGGCTATCCCCATCACCATTATTGCCGTCGGCGTCAGCAGCGCCACTCGTCGGAAGAACGCCCTTGGCGAAAACGTCATCATCCAAAGCATCGGGGCTTGCTCGGGCGTCATTGTTGCCGGAGCCATCTTCACTTTGCCGGCGCTCTACATACTGCAGGCCAAGTACCCGGAAATGACGGTGAACTTCCTCGAAGTCTTCTTTGCAAGCCTGCTCGGAGGCATCCTCGGCATCCTTTTCCTCATTCCTTTCCGCAAGTATTTCGTCAAGGAAATGCACGGCAAATATCCCTTCCCCGAGGCAACCGCCGGCACGCAAGTGCTCGTGAGTGGTGAGAAAGGCGGCGCTCAAGCCAAGCCTCTGATGATTGCCGGCCTGCTGGGCGGACTCTACGACTTCGTTGTGGCGACCTTCGGATTATGGCACGAGAACTTCACCAGCCGTGCTCTGCTGTGGGGCGACACCGTTGCGGAGAAGGCAAAACTCGTGCTGAAGTGCAACACGGGGGCAGCTGTCCTGGGCATGGGATACATCGTCGGACTCAAATACGCCTTCATCATCTGCTGCGGCTCCGCGCTTGTGTGGTGGGTCATCGTGCCCTGCATCGCCCTCTTCTTCCCGTCGCTCGAGGTGCAGGAAGGCATCACGGCAGCCCTGGCAACTCCCGAAGACATCTTCCGCTACGCAAAGAGCATCGGCATCGGCGGCATAGCGATGGCCGGCATAATAGGCATCGTGAAGAGCTGGAGCATCATCGTCGAGGCCGTTTCGCTGGCTGGAAGAGAACTCAAAGGCAAAAAGGACGTCGAACAAAACGACGTGCCCCGCACGCAGAAGGACCTTCCGATGCGTTGGATAAGCTTCGGCATCATCCTGACCCTCGTGCTGACTTTCCTCTTCTTCCACCTTGATGTGATGGGCGGAAACTGGGTCTTCAGCATCGTTGCCATTCTTGTCGTGACCATCATCACTTTCCTCTTCACCACCGTGGCAGCAAACGCCATCGCCATCGTCGGCACGAATCCCGTCAGCGGCATGACTTTGATGACGCTCATCGTTGCCTCCGTCATCATGGTTGCCGTAGGTCTGAGCGGCACGAGCGGTATGGTGGCAGCGCTCATAATGGGCGGCGTGGTCTGCACAGCCCTAAGTATGGCAGGCGGCTTCGTTACTGACCTGAAGATTGGATACTGGCTCGGCAGCACGCCCCGCAAGCAGGAGACGTGGAAGTTCCTCGGCACGCTGGTCAGCGCAGCCACCGTTGCAGGTGTCATCATGATACTGAACAAGACCTACGGCTTTACTGACGGAACCCTCGCAGCACCCCAAGCCAACGCGATGGCTGCAGTGATTGAGCCGCTGATGAGTGGTAACGGAGCGCCCTGGCTACTCTACGGCATCGGTGCCTTGATTGCACTCGTGCTGAATGCCTGTGGTGTGTCAGCCCTCGCATTTGCCCTCGGCATGTTCATTCCCTTGGAGCTCAACCTGCCTCTCCTCGTTGGAGGCGCCATCAACTGGTTCGTCACGACCCGCAGCAATGATAAGGCCCTGAACGCAGCCCGTGGTGAGAAAGGCACTCTCCTTGCCAGCGGCTTCATCGCCGGCGGTGCTCTGATGGGCGTCCTCAGTGCCGCCCTCAAGTGGCAAAACGTCAACTTCGACTATGCCAACTGGTGGCAGAACCCCTCTTCAGAGCTCCTCAGCCTCGGCATGTACTGCATACTTATTATATATATGGTACGTGCGTCCATGCGCGCAAAGGCATAAAAACGAAAAAAAAAGTGTGTCTTGTGCATTGCAATTCAAAAGAAAGTTGTACCTTTGCGCCGCCGTTACGAGTTAGCGGCACATTTCAAACCTATTAAAAGTTCTAATTTAAATTATGGCAACAAAAATCAGATTGCAGCGTCACGGCCGTAAAGGCTATGCTTTCTACAGCATCGTGATTGCTGATGTAAGAGCACCGCGTGACGGTAAGTTTACAGAGAAGATTGGTACGTACAACCCGAACACCAATCCTGCCACTGTAGATTTGAAATTCGATCGTGCCCTGTACTGGGTAGAGGTAGGCGCACAGCCCACCGACACGGTTCGTAACATCCTGTCCGGCGAAGGTGTTTATCTCATGAAGCACCTGCGTGGTGGCGTCAAGAAGGGCGCTTTTGACGAGGCAGCTTGCCAGGCAAAATTCGATGCATGGAAGGCTGACAAGCAGAAGGGCTTGAGTCAAGTAACGGCTAAGAACGAGGCTGAGAAGAAGGCAGCTGCTGCTGCTAGGCTTGAGGCTGAGAAGAAGGCCAACGCAGAGATCGCAAAGAAGGTGGCCGACAAGAAGGCTGCTGAAGCTGTAGCAAAGGCGGAAGCCGGGGCTGCTGCCAAGGCTGAAGAGGCTACTGAGGGTGAAACAACAGAAACTCCCGCAGAGGCTTAAAATCAATCACAAACCATTATTTCAATTAGACTTTTTCCAACCAACCAAAGCGAAGGGCGTTGCCGTGAGGCAATGCCCTTCATATTTTTTATAGCTTCCCTGCCTGTGCCTTGGCATGCTTAGGCCATGAATAGCAATTGAAGACCTTGGATGGAAGGCCGACACGCGCCCCGGACAGGTCATCAGACTGCTTTTCTTCACTCTTTTACCCTATATTCTACACTCCTCCAGCCTGCCGCGTCAGCAGACATGGCACAGGGGGTTGTTTGAACATACATGTATGTGCAATTGAATGTACATGTATGTGCAATTGAATATACATGTATGTTCAAGCAACCCATACTGAAGGGAGCAGGCGGCAAGTGAGGTCCAGCTGTCCGTCGAGGATTGTGCGACACTTGTTGCGTCGTTATGCAGGAATGCACAAAAAGTGCTTCCCATCTTTGTTTATTGCAAAGTATTTCGTATTTTTGCATCGAAAAACTTCTCTCAGACATAGTTCTTACGTTGTTTATGAGGGCATAATCCGTATCAACCATGAACCTGAACAACCTCTGTCTCCGCCCGTGTGTTTTCCTCGCTGCCGTTTTCTTTGCCGTCGGCATGAGTGGAAAGAGCCGCAAGCCTGTGCATGTCGTGACAAATCCCATCAATGTGGCGTATGCCTTCACGCGCGATGACAAGGCGGGAGGCCGTGAGGCTGCCGACCCGATGATTGTGCCCTTTGGCGACAAGTATTACCTCTTTGCTACGAAGAACTATGGCTACTGGGTCTCTGATGACCTTTGCGACTGGACTTTCATCACCAGTGACGTGCTGCCGCTCCATCGTTTTGCACCCGCTGTGATGGCCTACAAGGGCGAACTCTACTGGATGGGGTCGCTCGACAACAGGCTCTACAAGACTGCTACTCCCGACAACGGGCACTCCTGGACGCTGGCTTCCGACGAAATCTGTGCCTATCGTGATGCTCCCCGACGCACCGTAGTGGACCCATACCTGTTTGTCGACGACGACCAGCGCGTCTATCTCTACTGGGGAAGTAGCATGGAGGAGCCTATAAGGGGTGTGGAACTCGACACGGAGCATGGCTTTCGTCCGAAGAGCGACCCGACGGTGCTCATCGAACACCACGAGGATGTCTATGGATGGGAATGCCGTGGCGACCGCAACGAAAGGAAGGAGCCGAGTTGCAGCGAAGGCGCGGCCATGCTGAAGCATAACGGGAAATACTATCTCCAGTATGCCGGTCCGGGTACGCAGTTCGACACATACGGCGACGGACTTTACGTCGGAGACCATCCCCTGGGGCCTTTCACCCATGCCGATGCATCGCCTTTCTCCGTCAAGACTGGCGGATGGATGACAGGTGCAGGTCATGGTACGACATTCCAGGACAAGTATGGCAACTGGTGGCACGTTGCCACAACCGTCATCGCACAGCGTTATAAGTTCGAGCGCAGGATAGGACTCTGGCCAGTCTTCTTTACGTCCGACGGAGGCATGTTTGCCCTCTCCGACTATGCCGACATGCCTTTCATCGTTCCCGACAAGCTTGTCGATTGGACAAAACAATCGCCCTGGACAGGCTGGACTGACATCTCTGTCGGGAAGCAAGTAGCCGTCTCCTCGCAGACACCAGAACATCCTGCCTCCAATGCCACAGACTTCAGCATCAAGACATGGTGGAGTGCTGCCACTGGCGAAGCTGGCGAATGGATCAGCGTGGACTTGGGGAAGATGTGTACCGTGAATGCCATACAAACCAACTTCGCCGACGAAGGGTTCGGCATGTACCAAAACGATGCGCCAGTCAAGACGCCGTACAGCTTCCTGCTTGAAGTCTCCGTCGACGGCACGACGTGGCACAGTGTGGCCGACAAGACAGACAGCGGCGACGGCGCTACCCACCGCACACACGAACTGACGGTCCTGCCCAAACCCTGCAAGGCACGCTATGTACGGGTCGTCAACAAAGCCAGACTGACAGGCCAGTTCTCTGTTTACGACCTTCGTGTCTTCGGACATTCGGCAGAGAAAGCACCTGAACGCGTCAGCGACATCCGCATCGACAGAAAGCCCGACCGCCGTCGCATCGAAGTGTCGTGGCCGAAAGCAGAGCGTGCCACGGGCTATGTCCTGCGGTGGGGCATACGTCCGGACGCACTCTTCAGCACCTGTCAGACACTTGACACCAGCATAGAACTTGGCCTCTTCTCGACAGATCAGGAATACTACTTCAGCGTAGATGCCTGGGGCGACGGCGGCATAACGCAGGGAAAAAGACCCACCCCAACCCTCCCTTAAAGGGAGGGAGAATGTCTCCCCTTTAAGGGGAGATATAGAGGGGTCTTTCCCTTGAAGGGAGGGAGAAAAAGCCCCCTCCTAACCTCCCCCATGGGGGAGGAAATAAATTACAAAATAGTTAAATTGTACATAAATTGTAAATCGGAGTCCGCGCTTTAGCAGCGCGCCTTTGTACTAAAGTATCAAAGAAATTGTCAAATCGTAAATTATCATTGTTCTTTTGTGACCATGTTCCTGCTTGCAGGCAGTATGTTTGCAGGCAACTATCACAAGGCTGCACGGCTGCAACTGCGTGAGGCAGCGGTGCTGATGATGGAACACACACACCCAATAGCGGTTAAGACCAGCAAGAACGACGGCTTTTTCTCAAATATACTGTAGTAGAACGCATGTAATTTTGTTAAAATACAGAGATTTTATATTAGAAATGATGTAATATCAAAAGAAAATTGTAATTTTGCATCCGAAATAATATAATTTGATATGGAAAAGACAAAACTATCAGCAGTTGTAAAGACCCTACGCAAGGAATATGGCCTTACTCAGGAAGACCTCGCCTTGAAGTCGGGCGTGGGACTATGCTTCGTCAGAAACTTAGAGCAGGGGAAGCCGACGCTGAGGATGGATAAGGTGAACCAACTTCTTGATTTGTTTAACTACGAACTAACAGCAACACCCAAGCAATGAGGCAAGCAGAAATATATCGCAAAGGCATTCTTGC
>CAJOLC010000002.1 GCA_905235305.1 uncultured Bacteroidaceae bacterium
TGTTGATGGGCGATTCGCCCAACTTGTTAAAGTAGTTCGCTCTCAGATAGAACGAGATTTTCAATTTTGCCTTCATACGATAAATCTTTTAATGCAGTTTTTCGTGCCTTTATGGATGCTTTGTGTTACAGGAAACACTCAGAATCAACCCACATTCGTTAGCTTGAAACAATCTGCAAAGTTAAACATAAATATCTTATGCTCAAAGATTTAGCAAAGTCAATATCGTAGTCATTTTGTAGTCTTGTGTTACATTTTTCTGTAGCACAAAAAGTGTAACACTCAGTGTAACACAAGACTGACCAACAGATGACTATTTGACCACGTGTCAGGTAGTCAGACGATGGTCACTCCATCATCTAAGAGTAGAGAAGAATACTTTTAGTGCAAAATAGAAGCGTTGTAAATCAAAGACTTACAACGCTTTTCTGTTTTTTGGCAACTTAATGACCTATTCGGGTTGAACTTTGATTGACTACCTTAAAAGTCATCAATTTTGCTTTCAGCGGAGAGACTGGGATTCGAACCCAGGGTACCCGTAAGAGTACGCCGCATTTCGAGTGCGGTCCATTCGACCACTCTGGCATCTCTCCTTGTCTTATTGCGATTGCAAAGGTACGAAAAAAAGAGGAATTAAGAGCGAAGATTAGGAATTATTTTGCGAAAAATGCATGTTTGTCAGACTAAATGAAGAAAAGCGATGCTCCTGTCACTGCTATTATGGCGCCTATGAGCTCTTGCATGCTGACTTTCGTGCCGAACATCAGTCGCGAGGGCCACAATATGAGAACGGGTGTGAGCGCCATTAGGGTTTGAGCCACACCGGTATTCGTCATTCCTATTGCCATTAGGCTGAGACTGACACCAAAGAATGGCCCGAGCAGGATAGCTCCCATTGCTGCGGCGGCTCCGCGTAGGTCTGTGAAGATGCGCTGCATGTTGGCGCTTTTCCCGAGGTATAGTAGTGTCGCTCCGAAGCCAATCAGGCCCATTATGGCTCGTATTTGTGTGCCTGCGAAGGGCATCATGGCTGCCACGTCGGTTGCTTCCTGTGGGATTTGAGAGGCATAGTGCAGCAGTCCTTGCTTACTGAGTACGAGGCCAATGCCTTGTCCCATGCCGGCGCCTATGCCGAGGAGGATTCCTCTCCTGGGGAGTTTCAGGTGACGAGTGCCGTCGTCGTCTTTTCCCATGATAGAGATGCTGATTCCGCTAAGAGTCACTATCATGCCGAGCATTGCCAGCGTGCTCATTGTTTCGCCCATCATCAGCCAGGCTGCCATGGCTGCGAAGGGGCTGGCGAGCGTCATGAAGAGCTGCCCGAAACGGCTGCCCATGACGACATATGCATTGAAGAGGCAGTAGTCGCCGAAGACGAAGCCCATGAAGCCGCTTGCCAGGAACCATTTCCAGACTTCGGCATTTGCGTACTGCGGCCAGGGCTTTCCACATGTCCACCAAAGCACGATGCCGAGCAGGAGGATGGTAATGAGCATTCGCCAGACATTCAGCACGAGCGTTCCCATCCGCTTGCTTGCCACCTCGGCAAAGAGTGCCGTGAAGGTCCACATCACGGCAACGAGAAGTGAAAGAAGTTCGCCGCTCATTTATTCGAAATCGTATCTGTCGAGCAGTTTCCCGCACTTCGAGCAGAAGACGTCGTGCCTGTAGATGATGTTCCCGCAGTCGTTGCAATGATAGGTCTGCTCCTGCTTTTGCTCTTTGTTCCCGTTATCCTTCGTGTTCATGGAGTATGCGATTTATGTCGCAAAGATATGAAGAAAAAATGAAAGTACGATGATATAGGACAGAAATTATCCTGAATTGGTCATCAGACGTGCCTTCATCACCCGTTTCTTGCTTCTCGTTTCTTGCCCCCTTCACTATGGGTTGCTTGAACATACATGTATATTCAATTGCAGGTTCATGAATATTCAATTGCACATACATGTATGTTCAAACAACCCACTATGCCAGCATGAGCGAATGATGGGTTAAAAGGAATGGAAGATGAAGGGGGATAAAGGCGGAAGTGCTTAAGGCCGACAGGGAATATGGCCCTGCCCGTCAGCTTGTGGGAAATGGCCTGATGCCTTGTGGGGTGATGAAACCTCCTCTGTGGCTGGATTCATTCGTCCTTCTGACTTCGCCTGAACTCTACTACCGTTATGCCTGCTCCTCCGAATTGGACGTGCTCATCATGGAAGGAGACGACTCCCGAGACGGTATTCAGGTACTGACGGATGACCATGCGAAGCGCTCCTGTACCCGTGCCGTGCAGGATGCGGACGCGCGATGCGTTGACCAGCAAGGCATCGTCGATGAAATAGGTGACTGCCTGCAGGGCTTCGTCGGCTCGCATGCCACGTACGTCTATTTCCTGCTGGAAGTCGAGATGCTTCTGGCGGATGCTGTCCTGCGTCTGGCGACTGATCACCACCGTTTGCTTTTCCTCAGAGCTGCCGTTAGCGCCAGATGGGGCAGGGGCAGCCTCCAGCCTCTTTAGATCGACCAATGTACGCATCACGCCGAAGGTGACTGTGGCTCGTCCGGCTTCAATCGCCGTGATGGTGCCTATGGAAGTCTGGCCCTTGATGCGGACGCTGTCTCCTACGGCAAGAGGGTTGGAGGGCAGAGGCTCGGAAGCCTGAGCTTTCTTGCTACCCGACTCATTGCTTTTCTGACTCTCGGCTTTCTTGGCAGCCTGCCTTTCTGCATGTCGTTTCCTGCGTTCCTCAATCTGTCGCCGCTTCTTCTCTACATAGGCATCAAGCTCTTCCTGACTCATCTGGCCTACTTCCTCGCGGAAGGTCTGCAACTGCTGGCGTGCAGAACGCGTCCGTTCCTTGTCGGCCTGGGCTTCCTTGATTTCGCGGATGGTGTTCTCTATCTGAGCATTGGCAGCGGCAATGATCTTGTCGGCCTCAGCTTTGGCTTCGCGGATAATCTCCTTGCGCTTGCCTCGCAGCTCCTCAATCTCCTTCTCGTATTGCTCAATGGTCTTCACCATCTGCTTCTCCTGGGAGTGAATAGTCTGCCGTTTGCCTTCCCAGTATCGCTTGTCGCGCGTGATGTCGAGCAAGTACTTGTCTGCATTGACGTATTCACGGCCAACAAGCTCTGTGGCATCAGCAATAACCTCCTCGGGGATGCCGATTTTGCGGGCAATCTCTACGGCAAAGCTGCTGCCCGGGTTGCCTATCTGCAACTGGAACAGTGCTGCCATCTTCTGCCGGTCATATAGCATGGCGCCGTTCACGACCCCTGGCGTGTCCTCGGCAAAGTGCTTGAGGTTCTGGTAGTGCGTCGTGATGACTGCAAAGGTCTTCTTGCTTACGAAACGCTTCAAGACAGCTTCAGCAATGGCACCCCCGATTGTTGGCTCTGTCCCTCCGCCGAATTCATCTATTAATAATAATGTGTCTGCCCCGCAACCTGCCATCATACGCTTCATGTTGAGCAGGTGGCTGCTGTAGGTGCTAAGGTCATCGTCGATGCTTTGCTCGTCGCCGATGTCGATGAAGATCTGTTCGAAGATGCCTGCCCTTGACCCGTCGGCCAGAGGTATCGGCAGTCCGCATTGCAACATGTATTGCAGCAAGCCGACAGTCTTAAGGCAGACACTCTTCCCGCCGGCATTAGGTCCGCTGATGATGAGAATGTGTCTCTTTCGGTTGAGCATGATACTGAGCGGCACGACCTTCGAGCCTTGCTTCTTGAGCTTAGCCTCCAGGAGAGGGTGACGGGCATCGTACCAATCGATGAGCGGAGTAGAATATATCTCCGGAGAAATGCCGACGATGGCTTTTGCCAGCTGATGCTTGGCAAGCAGGAATTCGATGTCTGCAAGGAACTCAAGGCCCCGCACCAGCTCCTTTATGTTGGGGCGCAGTTGCTCGGTAAACTCTCGAAGGATGCGGATCACTTCCCGCTTCTCTTCGCCCTCCAGTTCACGGATGCGGTTGTTTGCCTCCACGACCTCGGCGGGCTCGATGAAGACCGTCTTGCCAGTAGCACTCTCATCGTGAATGATGCCTTTGATGCGTCGCTTCAGGGCTGGAGCCACAGGGATAACCAATCGGCCATCACGCATGGCTGGCGCTATGTCCTTGTCGACCAGTCCTTCTGCCTGAGCCGACTTCAAGATACTTGTCAAGGTCCTGCTTACGCTTCCCTCGGCATGCTTCAGCTCCATGCGGATGGAGGCAAGCTCGCTGCTGGCATTGTCTTTTATATGCCCATACTTGTCGAGCATCTGTTCGAGGCGACGGGTAATGGTGTGGAACGTGAAGACACCCTCGGCAAGCTTCTCGAGGGCAGGGAACGAAGTCCCTTCGCCAGAGGAGGGTTGCCTTACGATTCCTACCCATGAATGAAGGGTATGCAGGACCCTGAGCAGTTCCCACGCAGTCTGTTCCTCGAGGTAAGTCCCTTCGATGCGTATGCGATATATATCTTCCCTTATGTCAAAGAAATCCTCTTCCGGCAACTCTGTCGCCGTCTGTAGGATGGATTCGAGCTCGGCAAGTTGCAGATGAAGAGTGGTAACTATCTCGTGGTCGGAAGAGAATTGCATGGCATCCACCTTCTCATGTCCTAAAGGACTGAGGCAATAGCCGTACAGCAACGTCCGTATTTCTGTGAATCCTATCTTATCTTCCAGTCTCATGTCTACTTCAGATTCTTCTCCGGGTACATCGTGTTCCACCAAGTTGGGTCGTCTTGCAGCCAACGGGCAAACCAAGCCATGATGCTGTCATGCCAACGGATACGTTTGTCGTAGTTCAGGATGTGGTGGTTCTCGCCCTCGACTGTGATGAAGGCACATTCTCTACCCAATAACTTGAGGGCAGTGAACATCTGGATGCTCTCGTTTATGGGGACATTCGTATCTGCCCCGCCATGCATGAAGAGGATAGGCGTGTGGACCTTATCGGCATTGAAGAGTGGAGCGTGTCCGCTATAGAGTTCCATGTTGTTCCATGGGTAAGAATGAGCAGCAGAAGTCGTGCTGTAGGAATACCCCCAATAGCCATAGCCCCAATAGCTTGCCGGATTGCTGATGCCTGCATGGCTCATGGCGGCAGCAAAGATGTCGGTCACGGTTTGCAGGTACATTGTCATGAAGCCTCCATAACTTGCTCCCAGACAACCGACCTTGTCGGCCTTTACGAAAGGATGTTCCTTGCAGAACTGCTTGGTGCCCTGAATAATGTCGTCGGCTGTATAGTCGCCATAGGCATTCACATGACGGGAAGCGAACTCCTGGCCGAAGCCACTGCAACCAGACGGTTGGATAAGGTAAACCACATAGCCCATCGCTGCCCATTCCTGGAAGTTGTAGTAGCAGTCGAGCAGACGTCCTACAGGAGAACAACCACCATAGTAATAGACAAGCATCGGATATTGTTTCGCCTCGTCGAAGAATGGCGGCAGGTAATAGCAGCCATAAATGGTGTCACCTCTTTCTGCCTTGAAGTTCCAGTCGCGACATTCGCCAAGCTGGATGTCTTTAAGTCGAGTCGGGTTGAGGTCCGAGAGCACACGTTCCTTACCAGTCTTTAGGTCTCGAAGCCAACAACGGTCTGTACTCATGCTGCTTTCCCCAATGTATGCAAGGAAAGGCTTCTCTTCTGAAAGACTGAAGCTACCATATATGTATGGTTCGGAGAGGGGAAGCATTTCGGCCTTTCCGTCCTTTGGATTGATGCGGTAGAGACTCTTCAAGTCGCGGTTCTCGCAAAGGGCATATATCATTCCATCTTGTTCCGACCATTGATACGAAGAGACGGATGGGTCGAAGTCGCGTGTCAGGCAACGAACTTCCTTTGTCTCGAGGTTCATGAGGAACAGTTCGTACTCATAGCTGCTGGGTATCTTGTCTTTAGGAAGGGTGTTCCCTAAACCATCGAAAGCTTCAGGACTTCCCATGATAGCCAAGTATTTCTCGTCAGGAGAGAAGGAGTAAGAACTGATGAATCCATCGTGACGAACCAGCGTATCTGCCTTTCCTGTCTTCATGTCGAGCAGAAGCAGGTCTGTGAAATCGAAGGGACGCTCCGTCAGTATTTCCGAACGGATAGAGACGAGGAATAGGCTTGCATCTTTATTAGGAATGACGTACACATTGCGGGCGCCTTTTGTGATGGGTGTCGTAATACCAGTCTCGATGTCGTAGAGCGAGTAGTTGCGGCGATTTCGATAGCCTGGCTGACGGTCGTCTGGTTCAAGGATTTGATGGACGTCCTTGTTCTTCTCCTCAGGCACCTTCTCATCGATGGTCACGAGGAAGTGCTTCAGGTCTTCCGTCGGGTAAGCATATCCCTTGCCTGTGTATTTGCCGATGAATGTCTTTTCGCCCGTCTTTGGATTGACCGTCTCGTAGCATCTGGTGCCATCTGTCTCGCGATAGCATCGCAGATATAGGTCGTCTTTTGGGAGCCAATGCTGGAAGCCATCCAGATTGAATTCTCTGCCTGTCGAGAGGTCGAGGAAGATGTCTTTGCCTTCCGTTTCGCCACCTTTATAGATAGTGGTCTTGTGGATGCGGACGTACTTGCCCGAGCTGGACAGTTCCACGCCATTGATGCGTTCGCCGTGCATCATGTCGGCATTTGTCCAGTAGCGCTTGCCTTCAGGATTGATTTCGAGCGTCTGCTCGCTTTCAACAGAAACTCGAAGCGTGTCAGGCGTGTCGCCTTTGTGCAGGATCTTGATGCTTACTTCGTGCCGTCCTGGGACAAGTTCAAAGTCGCCACCCAGCTCGTTTCCATTGATGTAGAGTTTGTGCTTGCTCTCGCATTTCACGTTGACCTTGCCTTTCGCAAAGCCTGTGTTCTGAATGGAAAAGCCAGCAAAATAGAAACCCTCATCATCGATAGGGAATGGAAGAGTTGTTTCCTTCCCCTTGGTGGAGGTTGGAGTTGGACTTTCCATAAAGACCTCGTCGAGGTCAATCTTTTTGCCTTCTGAATCAAGGCTGTCGGTCATGAATGGCTTGGTGATAGAGTAGGGGCCAGCCAGACGGATGTCCGTAATGTCCTTTGTCTCGGCTGAGACCATTATAGGTAATGAAAAGAGGGCGATTGCTGCCCACAAGGTTTTAGCTTCTTGATACATTCTTTACACCTTTAACGGTTTTGAGTTTCTTGATGAGTTGCTGCAAGCGGCTTGTATCGTCGAGCATGACGGTCAGCGAGCCGTTGAAGAGACCGTCGCCTGTGTCGATGCTTATGCTGCGTAGCATAATCCTTTCTTCCTTACTTATTATGTTAGTGATGTTGTTGACGATGCCAATGTCATCGTTGCCGATGACGCGAAGGGTTATGGGATATTGGCTGCCGCGCTTGCCTGCCCATTTGGCTCGGACGATTCTATAACCGAAGCGTTGGCGAAGTTGTGGGGCATTCGGACAGTCTTCCCGATGAATCTTGATGCCGCCGCCGTTTGTGACGAAGCCAAATACTTCATCGCCATAGATGGGTTGACAGCATCGGGCCATTTGGAAGTCGATGCCTTTCAGGTTATGGTCGATGACGAGTACATCGCCGTCGTTAGTCTGATGCTTTGCCTTGTCGTCTTCGGACATGACGTATTGGTCTGCGCTCTGTATTGGCACAGTCTTTTCGGCTTCCCCGTGGTCGAAGCGCCATTGTTGGACATAGGCATCGAGGAGGATATTCATGTCGAGCTTCCCATCGGCCAGAGCTGCGTAGAACTCAGTGACGATTTTGTACCCGAGCTTTGTCATGGTGTGCATCAGAACAGATTCCTCGTAGTCGAGTTTTTTGTTCTTCATCTTGCGCTCCAACTCTTCTTTTGCCAGGAGTGCCTGCTTGCTCTCCATCTCCTTGATGCTTTGCCGCACCTTGGCTCTTGCCCGTGTGGTGGTGAGGATGTTGAGCCAGTCTTGTTTAGGAGTCTGGTTGCTGTTGGTCAGGATTTCTACTTGGTCACCGCTTTGCAGCTTCTGGCGGATGGTGACGTTCTTGCCTCCGATGCGAGCGCCTACACAGTGGTCGCCGACCTTCGAATGTATGTGGTAGGCGAAGTCGAGTACTGTGGCACCCATGGGAAGCTTGAAGATGTCGCCCTTAGGCGTGAATACGAACACTTCATCTTCCTTGAGGTCGAGGCGGAACTGGTCCATGAGCCGTGTGTCGTCGTTCGTTTCCAGAACGCTTCGGACGCTGGCAAGCCATTCCTCGATGCCGCTTTCTCCGGAGTGTATTCCCTTGTAGCGCCAGTGTGCCGCCAGTCCGTGCTCGGCGATGTCGTCCATTCGTTCCGTGCGAATTTGCACCTCCACCCATTTCTGTTCAGGTCCGAGCACGGTGATGTGGAGGCTTTCGTAGCCGTTGCTTTTGGGCACGGAGAGCCAGTCGCGCATGCGTTTAGGGTTGCTCTGATACATGTCGGTGATGATGCTGAACACTTGCCAGCACTCCATCTTCTCGCGTTCCGGGGGCGACTGGAGGATGATGCGGATGGCGAAGAGGTCATAGACGCCGTCGACGTCGACGTGCTGCTTCTGCATCTTCTGCCAGATGGAATGGATGCTCTTCGTGCGGCCTTTCATGTGATAATGCAGTCCGGCGGCCTGGAGCTTCTCGTCGAGGGGCTTCAGGAAACGTTCTATGTAGGCATCCCGACTGCGTTTCGTCTCGTTGAGCTTCTCCTTGATGTGGTAGTAGGCATCGTGTTCCAGGTACTTCAGACTAAGGTCTTCCAGCTCGCTCTTCAGCTTGTAGAGGCCGAGCTTGTGTGCCAGGGGAGCATACAGATAGGCGGCTTCCATCGAGACCTTCCTTTGGGCTTCCACGTTCTTTGCGTCTTTGATTTGACGCATGACGCACATGCGGTTGGCAATCATGATGAAGATGACGCGCATATCCTCGGCAAAGGTGACGAGCAGACTACGGAAGTTCTCGGTGCCTATGGCAGGACTTTTCGTGTAGAGCTCGCGTATGCGCATCAGTCCATGCAGGATGTGGGCCACCTCATCGCCGAAGTCCTTCCGGACGGAGTCAAGGGAGATGGCGCCACTTTCGACCATCGACCACAGCATGACGCTTAAGACACTGGCCCTCGACAACCCTATCTCTTCGGCCACGATAAGGGCTGTCTCGGCATCCTTTACAATTGGGTTTATGCCGAAGACGTCTCTTTGAAGCAGGCTTTGCTCTGTGGCTTGTCTCAGGTATCCGGCGAGTTTGTCTTCGTCGTCTGGTTGAATCACATCTGCAGCCAGTGTGAGTATGCGTCTTCGTATATTGTTGAAGTGGGTGATTTCCTCTTCGGTAAAGAACTTTGTATTTCCCATTTGACTCATTATTATATTATCGCGCACGTGCGAGACAAGTGCAAAGATACAACTTTTTTGGCTCATCAGCTAAAAAAACAGCCAAGAATTATGAATTATGAATTATTTGTCGTAAATTTGCCCTGCAAAATCTAACAGATATAAAGCGCAATATTACTATGACGAAGATTAAGAGTTTACTGCTAATGGCATCTTGCCTGCTCATGCTGGCTGGCTGCGAGCTTGAACGCCATAAGATGCTCACCGTCGAGCAGCTCCCCGAAGCGGCGCAGACATATATCAAGGAGAACATGGGCGACGCTAAGGTGCTTTATGTGAAGAAGGAACGGAAGAATCTCAGAACCTGGTACGAGGTCAGGTTTGACAACCAGTTGGAACTCGAGTTCAACGATAAAGGAGAGGTATACGACATAGACGTCGACGATTAACTAACTATTAACCGATACAATTATGAGAAAGATGAAGTATTTGATGATGGCCGTGATGTGCCTCGTATCGTCCAACCTCATGGCAGATGATACGCCAATTCCAGTGGAACAGCTCCCCGAAGCTGCCAAGACATTCGTGCAGGCCAACTTCAAGGGGCAGAAGATTTTGTACGCCGAGAAGGATTGGAACACATTCGAATGCCGCCTCGCCGACGGCACAAAGATTGAGTTCAACAAGAAGGGTGCTTGGAAGAAGATCGACAGAAAGAACCAGGCATTGCCTGCAGGTATTGTGCCCGAGACCATCCAGGAGTATGTGAAGGCCAACTTCGAAGGCTGCGTCATCACAAAGATCGACAAGGAGCGCTATGGCTACGACATTGAACTGTCCAACGACATTGACTTGAAGTTCAACTATCAAGGCGTGCTCATTGGGATGGACGACTGAAACATTGTGCCATCATAAAGGTCAAGAGCTCGGCTGAACAGCAGTCGGGCTCTTTTTTTTTATGCCTGCTGACCTCCTTCCTTTACGCCGAATCCGCGCATAGACCTCCATGGTCGGCTTCCTGAACAAGTGTGAAACCGTGAAAAAAATACGACAACATTTTGAATCCACCGTGCCGGAAAAGGAGGCTCAGAGTAGTTCGTCGGGGCATTCAGTATAGTGTGTTTTGAAATGCATAGTATTGGAATGGCTATTCCAATACTATGCATTGGTAAGTCCGGCAGTATGCATCGACCATGGAAACAGGCGTTTTTCTTGTCCTAAAACACGCTTTATTGTTCTATATCACCTGTTTCAAGCATCGACGCATTCTGCTATGTTATTGATAGACAGCTTGATGAAAAAATCGCGAAAAACAGTGTCAGGGCAGCCTTCGCGTAGGAAAGATGCCGTTTTTTTACGATGAAGAACTGGATTTTGCGAAATTTCTTTACAAAATCGGCTCGTTTCTGCGACCGACGCCTTCTTCGGCGTGTGATGCTTTTTAGCGTCATTTTACACATTATTATATATAGAGACTTGCATCCAATGAGTTTTTTTCGTATATTCGCACCGCAAAAGGTATGAACTGTACGGTGCCGACCAGGTTCAGGAGGCATTCAGACATCAAAGGTAAACAGATATAAAAATCCATACAACTATGTTCAGCAAGGAAGATCTTCTGCAGATAGAGCAGAAAGGAATGAGTGAAGCGCAGGTCGAGGCGCAGTTAGAATGTTTCCGCAGAGGCTTTGATTTCCTCCGCTTAAAAGGTGCTGCGGCAGCCGGAGAAGGCATCGTCGTTCCGTCAAAAGACGAGACGGAAGCCTACATCAATGCATGGGACAGCTACAAGAACGAGGGGCACGTCATCACCAAATTCGTGCCGGCAAGCGGCGCGGCGAGTCGTATGTTCAAGAATATGTTCGAGTTCCTGAGCGCAGATTATGAGGTGCCCACCACGGATTTCGAGAAAGCGTTCTTCGCCCACATACACAGCTTCGCATTCTTCGACGCCCTGAATGACGCCTGCTTCCTGAATGAAGGCAAAGGCGTGGATGCCCTCGTCGAAGAAGGCAACTATAAGGCCGTGGTCGCCAATATGCTCGAGGAAGATGGTTTAAACTACGGCCAGCTCCCAAAGGGTCTGCTGCAGTTCCACAGCTACGAGGATTGCGCAAAGACTCCAGTAGAGGAACATCTCACGGAAGCCGCCCTGTACGCAAGCAGCAAGGGTGAGGCTGAAGTCCATTTCACGGTCAGCAGTGAGCATCGCAAGCTTTTCGAAGAGCTCATCGGACGTGTTCTTCCTGAGGCTCAGGCACAGTACAAGATTACCTACAATGTAAGCCTCAGCGAGCAGAAACCCAGTACGGATACGATTGCCGTCAACATGGACAACACACCCTTCCGCACCGCTGAAGGCAAGCTCCTGTTTCGTCCCGGCGGTCATGGCGCACTCATCGAGAACCTCAACGACCTGCAGAGCGACATCGTCTTCATTAAGAACATCGACAACGTAGTGCCCGACCGCCTGAAACCCGAGACGGTCCTCTGGAAGCAGGTCATTGCAGGAGTGCTTGTTGGCGTTCAGAAGCAGGTATTCGGTTACCTTCGTTTGCTCGACAGCCATAAGTATTCGCACGCAGACCTGGAGGACATCATCCGCTTCGTCCGCCATACCCTGAATTGCGACGTGCCTGGCTTGAAGGACATGGAGGATACCGAGCTGCATCTCTTCCTGAAGAAGAAGCTGGACCGGCCTATTCGCGTCTGTGGCGTAGTAAAGAACGTCGGCGAGCCCGGCGGCGGCCCTTTCCTCGCCTATAATCCCGATGGCACCATCTCATTGCAAATCCTCGAGAGCAGCCAAATAGACCAGAACAATCCGGAGTACGTCAAGATGTTCACCCAAGGCACCCACTTCAACCCCGTCGACCTCGTCTGCGCCATCCGCAACTACAAAGGCGAGAAGTTCAACCTGCCCGACTTCGTCGACCCCTCTACTGGATTCATCTCCTACAAGAGTAAAGATGGAAAGGAACTGAAGGCTTTGGAGCTTCCTGGTCTATGGAACGGCGCCATGAGCAACTGGAATACCATCATGGTGGAAGTGCCCCTCGCCACCTTCAACCCTGTAAAGACCGTCAACGACTTACTGCGTCCCCAGCACCAGAACTAAGGCGACATCGACCTCTTCACCGTTGCTCATCACACAACCCACCTTGACGGGGCGGCAAAACAGGCATGTCAAGCCGAGTGGCGAATTATGCCATAAGCCGGCACATACAATGCCTCGTTCTGTTAAATAACCTTAAAAGATGGTCCGTATATTATATATATAATGTGTAGTTGAGATAATTGTTGTATCTTTGTCGCGCTCTTGTGAATAAAGCGAGGGCAGAGAGACAATTAACCTAATTATAAATTCTTTAATTAATCTGTATGGCAGATTTGAAAAATGTTGCTCCTTTGGAAGACTTCGATTGGGAGGCATACGAACAGGGCGACAGCAATGCAAACGTGAGCCGCGAGGCTCAGACAGAGGCTTATGAAGGGTCTCTGAACAAGGTAAGTGACCATGACGTGGTCGACGGCACTATTATCTCTATCAACAAACGCGAGGTGGTGGTGAACATCGGCTTCAAGAGCGATGGTATCATACCTACAAGCGAATTCCGCTACAATCCCGACCTCAAGGTGGGCGACACTGTTGAGGTTTACATCGAGAACCAGGAAGACAAGAAGGGACAGCTTATCCTGTCTCACAAGAAGGCACGTGCATCCCGTTCTTGGGACCGCGTGAACGAGGCTCTCAACAACGAAGAAATCATCAAGGGTTACGTGAAGTGCCGCACGAAAGGCGGTATGATCGTGGACGTCTTTGGCATTGAGGCATTCCTGCCTGGCAGTCAGATCGACGTGAAACCCATTCGCGATTACGATATCTTCGTAGGCAAGACGATGGAGTTCAAGGTTGTCAAGATCAATCAAGACTACCGCAATGTCGTTGTCAGCCATAAGGCTCTCATCGAGGCAGAGCTTGAGGCACAGAAGAAAGAAATCATCAGTAAGCTCGAGAAGGGTCAAGTGTTGGAAGGTATCGTCAAGAACATTACCAACTACGGCGTGTTTATCGACCTTGGTGGCGTGGATGGTCTCATTCACATCACAGACCTCAGCTGGGGACGCGTCAGCGATCCGAAGGAGATTGTCGAGCTTGACCAGAAGATCAATGTCGTAATCCTTGATTTCGACGACGAGAAGAAGCGCATCGCTCTTGGCTTGAAGCAGCTCACTCCTCATCCATGGGATGCTCTGGACGCCGACCTCAAGGTGGGCGACCACGTGAAGGGCAAGGTTGTCGTAATGGCCGACTACGGTGCATTCATCGAGATTGCTCCCGGCGTGGAAGGTCTTATCCACGTTAGCGAAATGTCCTGGAGCCAGCACCTCCGCAGTGCTCAGGACTTCATGAAGGTGGGTGATGACGTAGAAGCAGTTATCCTTACTCTCGACCGCGAGGAGCGTAAGATGTCCCTCGGAATCAAGCAGCTTAAGGACGATCCATGGGAGAACATCGAGGAGAAATATCCTGTAGGAAGCAAGCATACAGCCAAAGTTCGTAACTTCACCAACTTCGGTATCTTCGTTGAGATTGAAGAAGGCGTAGACGGACTGATTCACATCAGCGACCTCAGCTGGACAAAGAAGATCAAGCACCCCAGTGAGTTCACTCAGATTGGTGCAGAGATTGAGGTATGTGTCCTCGAGATTGACAAGGCCAACCGGCGTCTGTCTCTCGGTCACAAGCAGCTCGAGGAGAATCCTTGGGATGTATTCGAGACCGTATTCACGCAGGACAGCATCCACGAAGGCACAATCATCGAGATGCTCGACAAGGGTGCAGTCATTCAGCTCGAGTATGGCGTGGAAGGCTTCGCTACTCCAAAGCACCTCGTCAAGGAGGATGGCTCTCAGGCTCAAAAGGGCGAGAAGCTGCAGTTCAAGGTGATTGAGTTCAACAAGGACAGCAAGCGCATCATCCTTTCCCACAGCCGCATCTTCGAAGATGTGCAGCGTGCAGAAGCCCGCGAGGCTCGTGAGGCCAAGAAGGCTACCCGCAAGGCTGCTCCGAAGGAAGAGGCTCCAGCAGTTCAGAACCAGGCTGCCGGCACAACGCTGGGCGACCTGGATGCCCTGGCAGAACTGAAGGCTAAGTTGACCGAGGAGAAGTCCGAGGCCAAGCCAAAGGCAAAGAAGGCTGTCAATGAGGCAGATGCAGAGCCTAAGGCTAAGGAGCCTGCAGCAGAGCCCGAAGCTGAAGCTTAAGCATAGAAAGAAAAGTAATTTCTAATCATCATAGTCAACGATTCACAATTCATAATTCTGGGGCGTGATGCTTCGGGATTATGGGTTGTGGATTTTTTGATTGTACTTGTCAATTAGGATATATGAACTTTGAATTGAACATACTTGGTTGTGGCTCTGCAAAGCCTACTACTCGCCATCAGCCTACCTCGCAGATACTGAATGTGAGGGGCAAGTTCTTCATGATTGATTGTGGCGAGGGCGTGCAGGCACAGATGCAGAGGATGGGGCTCTCGATGATGAGCGTCGGGCACATCTTCATTAGCCATAACCATGGAGACCATGTCTTCGGGCTGCCCGGACTGATTGGTACGATGGATTTGCTCGGGCGGACTGCCGAGCTACACATCCACGGGCCGCAGCAAGTGGGCGAGCTGCTGGAGTTCCTTGCGCATACTTATTACTCCGACATCCAGTTCAAGGTTCTCTTTCATCCGGTCGACACGCGCAAGCACGCGCTTGTTTACGAGGACCGCAGCATTACGGTCCACAGCATTCCCCTGCAACACAGGCTTCCCACTTGTGGATATCTTTTCCGCGAGAAGCCTAATCTGCCGCACATCCGAAGGGAGATGATTGATGCCTTTGGCATTCCTGTCAGCCAGATAAATAACATCAAGGCCGGTGCTTCATGGACGGCTGAGGACGGGACTGTTATTCCGCACGAGCGCTTGACTACGCCTGCCACACCCTCCCGTTCCTATGCTTATTGCTCCGATACGGTGTATCTGCCTGAGCTGAAGGATATTGTCGGGGGCGTCGACTTGCTTTACCATGAGGCAACTTACTTCCATGAGCGTGTACTCAGGGCTGGTCAGACTATGCACACGACGGCTGTCCAGGCAGCTACCTTAGCAAGGGATGCGGGGGTGAAAAAGCTTTGCATCGGTCATTTCAGCGCATCCATCAAGGACGAAAACTCCCTCCTCGGCGAGGCGCAAAGCATTTTCCCAAACACTGTCCTTGCCAACGAAGGTCTTGTCATCAGCATTTGACACTGCATGCATCACAGTGCATTGCTTGCACATACATGTATATTCAATTGCAGGTTCATGAATATTCAATTGCACATACATGTATGTTCAAACAAGGAGGTACATTGGACCTCTTCATTCTTCGCTTTTTTACCTTTCCTTTAAAGTAGGATGTCGGCTGAGGCATGCAGATTGTGTCTCTGACACACCATCGTGCCGTGCCTGATGCCCTGTTCGGGTCAAACTTATCCGTTACTGAAAGCGGATTCATGATGTATGGCGGTTTGTATTTGGCACGCTTATTCCAAAAATAACAAAGAAAACTTTGCCAAGTGATGAGAAATGCGTACTTTTGTACTCAGATAAACGTAATTAGACATGAAAACAGTTGTCAAGGCTATATTCGCATGCCTGTTGTTGCAGGTTGTGTTCGCTGCTTCAGCTTCGGCTCAAGCGCTTTATACGAATCCAGATACCATTCAGAAGTACCTGAAGGACCGTATCGTCGAGGTGAAAGAACAGCTGAAAGAGACGAGGGCTCAGCTTAAGGCTGAAGAGAAAACACTCCGTACGCTCAATCGTGACCTAGAGAAATCGCGCACTCAGGCTCAGCGAGACAAGGTGAAACTCAAGGAAGCAAAGCGCAGCGGTAAGTATTATCAGGCCAAGCCTTATATTCCGGAAGAGCTTCAGGGAGATGTCGAGGCCAAGATTAAAGCAGCAAAGGATGCAAAGGCAGCTAAGGAACGGGAAATCAAGCAGAAAGAAGCAGAGAAGAAAGCTGAAGAGAAAGCAGCTATAGCCGAAAGGAAGCAGCAAGCCAAGGACGCTAAGAAGCAGGAAAAAGAACAGCTGAAGGCGTCGGCAAAAAGTCAGGCAAAGCGTGCTCAGGAGAAGAAAGCCGAACAGAAAGCTCAGGAAAAGGCTCTGGAAGAAGTTGCCAAGCAAGAGGAACAAGAACTGAAGGAAGATGCAGCCGCAGCAGAAAAGGCAACCGAGAAGACAGAGAAGGCAGAAAAGCCTGCAAGGCCAGCCGCAGCTCCTAAATCCTCGAATACATCAAAACCAACTATTGATTCTTCCGGCAAGCCCGCTGCTCCTGTCAACATCAAAGGCGAGGAAAAGGGTTCAATGACTGCTCCCAAGAGTGCAACGGCAGGCAAGTCTGCTGCCAGCCCCAAAGCTGCTCCACAAAAGGGAAAGACAGCAAGCGAGAAGTCTGACAAGCAATTAGAGAAGGAAGCCGAAGCACAGGAGAAGGCTGCCGAGAAAGAGGAAAAGGAGAAAGAGAAGGCCGTGAAGGCTGCCCTGAAGGAAGCCGACAGGAAAGCTAAGGAGGCTGAACAGCGTGCGAAGGACTCTGAAGCTAAAGCCAAAGCAATGGAAAAGGAAGCAGATGCTCAGGAGGAAACTCCCGAAGAGACAGATGCAGAAGTGGAAGAAGCAACTCCCAAGCGCAGGTATTCCGTTCGTTCTCAACGCCAGAAGGCAGCCAAGAAAGCTAAGGAGAACAAGGAAGAAGCAGAAGGCGAAGACAACAAAGAAGGCCAGGAAGACTGATAAGATGCAGAGACTCACTATACCGAAGCTTCGTCAAGCAGTCGCAAAAGCTGCTGATATTCCTGCCGCATTGCAAGCGGCAGGCATCGGCTATGTGCCCGTCGCCAATGTCAATTGGCCGGCAAGCTATCCCTACAAGCCCACGATGGCGTTTGCTGCTGCCCATGTCGGCGAAGCCCTCTTGTTGCATTATCGTATCGAGGAGCAAAGCGTCAGGGCAGTGGCTCACGAGGATCACGAACACATCTGGGAGGATTCTTGTGCCGAGTTCTTCATCATGCCGGCAGCAGATGGCATCTATTATAATATAGAATGTAATTGCACAGGCAAGCTCCTGATAGCTGCCGGCAATGGCCGTAATGGACGCAGGCCTGCTCCGATGGAAGTGATGCAAGGCGTAAAGCGTTGGGCTTCACTTGGCACTGAGCCATTCGACGTGCGCAATGAGTCCACGAAATGGGAACTGGCTCTTCGCATCCCCATCAGTGTTTTCTTCCTGCACAAACTCAATAGCTTCGACGGCCTGCAGGCAAAGGGCAATGCCTATAAGTGCGGCGACAAACTGCCCGTACCTCATTTCATCAGTTGGAACCCCATTAAGACCGAAGCTCCCGATTTCCATCGTCCGGAGTACTTTGGAGAATTTGCATTTGAATGAACCTGAAGCAACGTGTCCTTTCAACGATGAAGTCTCGTGACATAGAAGGTGATTTCGAACTCTACGTCACGCGTACCCCAGGCTATCTGTGGGCAATCTTCTTCCGATGGATGCATGTCCATCCCATTGCCGTCACGCTTATGAGTATCCTCATAGGCTGTTCCTCGGCCTATTTCTTTGCCTCCAACGACCTACGCAGCAACCTTATCGGCATGTTTATGCTTATTTGGGCAAACTGGTATGATTGCGCCGACGGACAGCTTGCCAGGATGACAGGACAGACGACGCTTGTAGGTCGTGTCCTTGATGGCTTTGGCGGTGAGCTCTGGTTCATATGTATCTATATCGGCATTGCCATCAGACTATATCCCGTATGGGGCATGTGGATCTTCCTCATCATATTTTGGGCAGGCTTCTATTGCCATTCTCGTCAATGTGGAGTGGCCGATTATTATCGCAACATTCACCTTTGGGTGACGCTTGGCACGGAGGGGAGCGAGCTCGATAAAAGTAATGAGTTACAGCAAAGGATGGACCGCCTTCACTGGAACAGGCAGGAATGGTTCGAGAAGTTCTATCTCTTCTTCTATGTCAGATATATGCGCATCCAGGAGCGACAGACTCCGGAGTTTCAGTTGCTATGTCCTTTGATTGAGAGAATGCCGATGGACGATCCTGTCCGTCAGCAGTTTCGCAAGGAAAGCCTCCCACTTATGCCGCTTTGCAACATACTGACTTTCGACACGCGCGTCATTGTGCTGTTCCTTTCTCTGCTTATTGGGCATCCCTGGGTATACTTCGTCTTTGAGATGACTGTGCTTGAGGCACTACGCTTTTATACCATTCATCGTCACGAATCCTTTAGCCATAAGTTACACCAAAAGCTGTGTGCAATATGAAGCAGAGCCATAACATAGCACTTATCCTGGCAGGTGGAACTGGCGAACGGATGCATGCAGTCGTGCCCAAGCAGTTCTTGGAGATTGATGGTGAAACTGTGTTGCTGCACACGATGAATGCTTTCCATCGTCATCCTCTCATTCATGAGATATATCTTGTATGTATGCCTGAATGGGAATCATTCGTCAGAGATGAAGCCAGAAAAGGCGGCATCGATAAGCTTTGTGGTATCATTCCGGCAGGCGATAGCTGCTATGCGTCTGCCTGCAACGGCATAGAGCACCTTGTGAAGACGATAAAGGAGCCGGATGCCATTGTCCTTGTACATGATGCTGTGCGGCCACTCATCACAGGGGACATCATTAGTCGCAATATCGCAGTCTGCCTTACGCATGGGAATGCCATAACTGCTCTGCCAAGTCACGAGGCTTATCTTGTGACGGAAGACGGTAATACGTCCAATGCCTTTATGCCTCGTGAAGGCTTGATGCGTGCCCAGACGCCTCATACATTCCCGCTCCAGACACTGCGCCAAATGATGGAACTTGCCGAGAAACACGGGATAAAGGAGACGCAGAGTATATTTACCCTGGCAGGCGAACTCGGTATAGCTCCTCTGCATATAGCCCAGGGCGACCTGCGTAACTTTAAGATAACCGAGCAATCGGACATCCTCATCTATCGTGCCTTGAAGGCTTTGGAAGAATGATTTACTATTTCTCTGGTACTGGCAACAGCCTTTATGTGGCAAGGCATCTGGCCGATGCTCTTGGCGAGAAGCTTTGCCCGATGACTTTGCCTGCTATGACCGACGACGAGGTCGTGGGGCTTGTGTTCCCTGTCTATGGCTGGGGCATCCCGAGTGTTGTTGAAAAGTTTGTCCGCCAATATAGTCTAAGCGGAAGTTATCTGTATGCCGTGATGACTTGCGGCGATGATATGGGATATACGGACAGGGTCTTGGAGGAGGCTCTTGGCAGGAAGCTCGATGCAGCCTTCTCTGTCCTCATGCCCGATGTCTATGTTTGCCTCCCTGGTTTCGATGTGGACAGCAAGGAAGAGTGCCGCGAGAAGTTCGCGATGGAAAAGGATGCCATAAGGGATATCGTTGCCTGCGTCGGGGAACGGAGGCAGGTCCGTCGCCTGAAGCGAGGGCCTTTCCCGTGGACGAAAACGTACGTCATCAGGCCGCTCTTCAATCGTTTCCTGGTGACGGACAAGTATTTCCATGTTGATGCTTCGAGATGTGTTTCTTGCGGAAAGTGCCGGAAGAGCTGTCCCGTCGGTAATATCCTGATTGTCGACGGCGTGCCCGAGTGGCAGCGCGACTGCGTGGGATGCCTGGCTTGCTACCATGCTTGTCCGCACCATGCCATCAATTTCGGAAGGATGACGCAGAAGAAAGGCCAGTACAATATCAATAATGAGATAAAGGAATAATGAAGGATGAAGAATGAAACAATAAACGAAAAGGGCAAGGGGCAAGGAGCTGGAGGCAAGAAGGCTGCCTTGTCTGCTTGCTTTCTCCTGCTTCTTGCCTCTTGCTACTTGCTTTTTGCCCCTTCTTCTACAGAGGACGAAACCAAATCTCCCGTGGCAGACATCGCGGAGACTCCGTCTGATCTGTCTCTCCCCGTTGTGGTCGTCTCTCCCCGCAGCACGGATATTCTCATCGAGCACGAGGGTTTCTCCCTGCTTTATGACACGAAGGCGCTGTGTCCCCGCTGGGTGGCTTGGGAGCTGACGGCAGAAGAGACGCGCGGAAAAGTGTCTCGCGAAGGTGTTGACTTCAGGGAGGATGAGGCTGTCCCGGAGCAGTATCAGGTCGCTTCTTGGGATTATAGCGGCGGAAGATATGGGCGGGGCCACATGTGCCCGGCAGGTGATATGAAGTGGAGTCAGCAGGCCATGCAGGATTGTCACTACATGACCAACATCTGTCCGCAGGATGCTGAGCTGAACAAAATCTGGTGGGAGCACCTGGAGCGTGCTTGTCGTCAGTGGGCAAGAATGGATGGAAGCGTCCAGATAGTATGCGGCCCTGTCTTCCCAGACAACCCGAAACGCTTCGGAAAGAAGCATAGAATGGCTGTCCCAAAGGGATTCTTCAAGGTAGTCCTCTCGTTGAAAGAGGGTAGGGAGAAGGCAATAGGCTTCTATTATACCAACGACAATGCCATCCAACCTATGGAGGATGCCGTGCGGAGCGTCGATGACATTGAGCTTCTGACGGGTTTCGATTTCTTCTCCAGCCTGCCGGATGAGCAGGAGGACCGCCTTGAGGCAATGGCTGACCTCAGGGCCTGGGAGAAATGACCTGCCTTGCGGTCGGGATTCCTGCTGTGGTTTAGGGAGCAGTCTTTATGTTTCTTTACCCGACGTACTACGCCGGGTTCGTCAATGCATCAGTATTCGTTCGTTGCAGCATCATGAACCTGCAATTGAATATTCATGAACCTGCAATTGCAGCATCATGAACCTGCAACGAACCCACTATGCTATGTTCGTTGTTCCACACGCCTTGCACCTGTTCCCCCGCACCTTGCGTCTTGCTCCACAGATGCCTGCGTTATATGAACGCTTGCAGGAGGGTCCTCAGATGCCCCTCTCTGCCTACGTCCAGCCATGCCCCTTGCAGACCTTCCTTTATGGCGGCCTCGACGTTCAGGAGGGTGTCGTCGATGAAGAGGCATTGCTCTGCACGACGTCCGATCTGCTGAACTGCGAGACGATAGATGGCAGGGGAAGGCTTTGCCAGATGCATTTCGTGCGAGACAAAGACACACTCGAAGAGGTCCTCGAGGGTGTATCCCTCTGCCATGAAAAAGCGCCGCTTTATCTCCTCCCAATGCAAGTCGTTGGTGTTGGACAGCAGGTGTGTGTGGTAACCTTTACGCCGCAGTTCCTTAATCAGGTCGAGGCGCCATCGGGGAATCTGTCCGATGCAGGCGTTCCATGCCTTAATCACGTCCTCGCGCATGATGCCATTGCTGCAATGGCTCAGTACAAGTGAGAGGAATTCATCACTCGTCATGTTGCCAACCTGGTAGGCTGTGATGGCTTTGCTTGCTGAGATGCCTTGGCAGACAGTAGAGGTGTTGTCTTCGTCAATCTTCACGAAAAACAGTTCCGGATTGATGCCGAGGCGTTTACAGGCTTCTCCGATACCCTCCATATTGAGGTCGAGCAGCACACCTCCAAGGTCAAAGATGATGTCGGTCATGTATCTAAATCTCTTAATATCATATTTCTCTTATTCTCGCTCAACCAGAACCCGCCCATCATTGCAGCTCCCTTGAAGCCAAGCTCACGGACTTTCGCCAGGTTGTCGAAGGTTATGCCGCCAAGCGCATAGACGTTCGCGGAAAGGATGTCGCTGGCTGCTCGCAGTTCTTCTTCAGTGAAGGCAGCCCGATAGCCTTGCTTCGAGATGCTGTCGAATATGGGGCTCAGGAAGACATAATCGTAGTCCGTCGCCACATCCCTGACCTCTTCTAACGAGTGGCAGGAGCGTGAGACGGACAACTCGCCCGCATCAATCCGCATGTTATTCCTTCTGTTTAGGTGAATGCCTGCAAGTCCGTATATGAGAGCAAGTTCGTGATGGTCGTGAAGCACAATGCGAGAGCGATACTGAGGCTCTATTTCCTCTATCCATGTTGCAGTCTGGAGACGTGTCGCCTCAGGCTTTCGCAAATGCAACCGCCAGAGTCCGTCGGCAAACAAACGGTTGCAGATGGCCGTCTCCCCATCAAAGAAATCGGGCAGGGTTATGAGGATCAGTTCGCTGTTCATTATAATTATTGAGTAGGTCTCGACGTAAGCATTACCTCATCCTTTATATTGTATTGCCTTGTCGAACGATGCGTCCCAGTCCTTCCAGACCGGTTCACGCCCGAGTTGCTTGAGGCTTTGGCCAATCTCCTTTGCCGTTCGTTCGTCGGAAACGGTGAACTGCTCCAGTGCCTGCGGGTAGGTGAAGTAACCACCAGGATTGACTTTCGACTCAGCTGACATCGTCGTGACACCGAGCCGGCACATGCCGTCGCGTATGTAGGCAGGCTCGCGGGTAGAGTATGAAATATCGACGTCGTGGTCGAAGATGCGCATCGCAAAGGTAGCTTGCGCCAGTTCTCGGTCGGACATGAAGCAGTTGGGATGAAACCCTTCGTTCTGTGCCGGACGCATCCGAGGGAAGTTGATGCTGTACTTCGTGCGCCAATAGTGCTTCTGGAGGTATCGTAGATGGTAGGCCATCATCGTAACATCCGTGCGCCATTCCTTTTCCAGGCCAATGAGAACACCCATACCTATGCTATGCACACCTGCCTCACCCATGCGGTCGAAGCCGTCGCATCGCCATTCGAAACGCGACTTCATACCTCGCGGATGGTAAAGCTGGTAGTGATTGCGGTTGTATGTCTCTTGGAAACAGATGACGCCATTCAGCCCGTGCAACGTCAGCTCCCGGTACTCCTCAGCCTTCAGCGGCATCACTTCTATCTTGATGTTCGAGAAGTAACGCTTGGCAATGTCGATGGCTTTAGCCAGATACGGCACACCGGCCTTGGCGGGATGCTCGCCTGTGACGAGAAGGATGTTCTCGAAGGGCGCCAACTGTTTGATGGCCCGGCACTCGTCTTCTATCTGCTCGGGAGTAAGGATGGTGCGCGCCATCGGATTCTCACGGTGGAAGCCACAATAGACGCATGAGTTGGTGCAGGCATTCGTGATGTAGAGCGGGATGAACATTGACATGGTCCGACCGAAACGTTCCTCTGTGTAATGGCGTGAAAGTTGTGCCATCGTCTCCAGGTATGGCTCGGCAGCCGGCGAAAGCATTGCCATGAAGTCTGTAACGTCCGGGTGGCTCTTGGCAAGGGCTCGCCGCACATCCGCATCCGTCATCGATTTGATGCGCTCCGTCGTTTCATCCCAACTGATATTATTAAGCTCGTCTGAAAACATATTTTCTTCAGTTCCCTTTCTTATTATCTTATTATCTGATTTTCTTAATGTCTTATTTTCTCACAAGGTTGGAAGGCATATTCCTTCAGTTCCGTTATGGTCGGCTTGTCACCACACAGCAGGCAATGCTCGTCGCGGCTGAAGTCGAGACAGTTCCACTGCATCGTCAGGGCATCGAAAGTAAGAAGCTTGTCCGTGAGAAGCTCGCCGATGCCTGCAAGGTACTTGAGGCATTCCGTGGCTTGAAGCGTGCCCATGATGCCGGCCACGCTTCCCAACACACCAACAGTGGCACACGTCTCGACGTCCTTCATTGCCGGTGGCTCGGGGAAGAGGCAGCGGTAGCAAGCCGAACCTGCAACGTGCGTCATCGTCTGACCGCTGTACCTGTTGATGCCACACATGGAGTAGGCTTTCCCAAGTAAGTGGCAAGCATCACAAACAAGGTACTTGGAAGCGAAGTTGTCCGTGCCGTCGATGATGAAGTCATAGTCCCTGATGAGTTCCAGAGCATTGTCTTCCGTGAGGAAAGTCTGATGTTTCCTGACCACAACTTCAGGGTTAAGGACATGGATACGCTCTTCTGCTACATCGACTTTAGGTCGGTTCAGGTCCGGCGTGCCGTGTATCACCTGCCGTTGAAGGTTGGTGATGCTCACCACGTCGCCATCCACGATGCCCAACGTCCCTATGCCTGCCGCCGCAAGGTAAAGCAGTGCAGGACTGCCCAAACCGCCTGCGCCGACCACCAACACCTTGGATTCCAGCAGACGTTCCTGCCCTTGCAAGCCGAAGTCGTCAAGGATGATGTGTCGGTTGTAACGTTGTCTTTGCTCGCGTGAAAGGTCATTCATCTCTTTATCTTCCTAAGATCATGTGTCAGTTTTGCAGCACAGAAGTTCGGTCCGCACATCGTGCAGTACTCACCATCCGTGTGTCCGGCCTCTTCGAAGTATTGCAGGGAGAGCTCCGGATCGAGCGAAAGATGGAACTGATCGCGCCATCGGAAGTCGAAACGGGCTTTCGAGAGAGCATTGTCGCGCACCATCGCACCCGGATGACCCTTGGCAAGGTCGGCTGCATGGGCTGCTATCTTGTACGACACGACACCCGTCCGCACATCTTCCTTATTGGGAAGTGCCAAGTGTTCCTTGGGTGTGACGTAGCAAAGCATTGCCGTTCCCAACCATGCTATTTGTGCAGCGCCGATTGCGCTCGTGATGTGATCGTAGCCGGGAGCAATGTCTGTCACGACGGGTCCAAGTGTGTAGAAAGGTGCTTCGTGACACTTTACCAGCTGACGTTCCATGTTTTCCTTTATCTTGTGCAACGGCACATGACCCGGACCTTCGATGAAAGCCTGCACATTCTTCTCCCAAGCACGGCCCACAAGTTCGCCCATGGTGTCCAACTCTGCGAACTGTGCCTCATCGTTGGCATCGGCAATGCAGCCCGGTCTCAAGCCGTCGCCCAGTGAGAGAGCCGTGTCGTATTTGGCCACGATGTCGCAGATGTCGTCAAAGTGTTCGTAGAGAAACGACTCCTTGTTATGCACGAGACACCACTTGCTCATAATGGAACCACCTCTCGACACGATGCCGCAGAGACGCTTGTCCGCAAGATGAACGTTGTGCAGACGTATGCCGGCATGAATCGTGAAGTAATCTACTCCCTGTTCACACTGCTCGATGAGGGTGTCGCGATATATCTCCCAAGACAACTTCTCTGCCCTTCCGCCCACTTTTTCCAAAGCTTGATAGATGGGAACCGTGCCGACGGGCACCGGACAGTTGCGGATGATCCACTCGCGAGTCTCGTGAATGTTGTTGCCTGTCGATAGGTCCATCAGTGTGTCACCGCCCCATTTGCAGGACCAGACGGCTTTTTCAACCTCCTCGTCTATGCTGGAAGATGTGGCTGAATTACCAATGTTTGTGTTAATCTTGACGAGAAAGTTGCGCCCGATAATCATGGGTTCGCTCTCCGGATGATTGATGTTGGCAGGCAGAACGGCACGTCCTCTTGCTATTTCATCGCGAACAAATTCCGGCGTGATGTGGCTCTCGATGCCTAAAGCCTCACAGTTCATGTTCTCGCGGATGCTGACATATTCCATCTCTGGCGTAATGATTCCAGCCTTCGCGTAAGCCATCTGAGTGATTTGGCCGTCGTTCTTTCGCCTCTCTATCCACGCCTCGCGCACCTTCGGCAAACCTTTCTTCGGGTCGTGAACAAAGTCTGGGTCGGAGTAGGGACCACTTGTATCATATATATATATAGGTGCATTGGGTTCAGTATGCGGCACACCATGCTCGTCTTTCGTAACGGTTGGAGTAAGGTTGACTTTCGTCATGCCCACCTTGATGTCGGGAAAGAGCTTGCCGTTCATGTAGAACTTCTCTCGCTTGGCGTATGCTTTGTTGTCGTTTGGCATGAGTTGTTGATTATTAGTTGATAACAAGAAATAGTTGAATTAAGGGAAGAAGAACTGGCGATGGCAGTTCCTATTGCCCACCTTCGAGGAATGCTGTCAAGGGAGAACTTGCTTCGGCAGCATCGCTCACAGCACCGAGTCCTGCTTCGTACGCTTGTCTGCCGGCTATGACAGCCATTCGGAAAGCGTCGGCCATCTGTATCGGATTGCCGGCAACCGCGATAGCTGTGTTGACGAGACAGCAGTCGGCACCCATTTCCATTGCTTCTGCGGCATGACTTGGCGCGCCTATTCCGGCATCGACTACTACGGGGACAGTGGCCTGCTCGATAATGATTTGCAGGAAGTCCTTCATGCGCAGCCCTTTGTTTGTGCCGATGGGAGCTGCCAAGGGCATTACCGTGGCTGCTCCCGCCTCTTCAAGATGCTTGCAAAGCGTAGGGTCGGCCTGGCAATAGGGCAGTACGATGAAGCCGAGCTTGACGAGTTGTTCGGTGGCTTTCAGTGTCTCGACGGAGTCCGGCAAGAGATAACGAGGGTCGGGATGTATCTCTAATTTCAACCAATTTGTGCCGAAAGCTTCTCGCGCCATCTGTGCTGCGAAGACGGCTTCCTCGGCATTACGCACGCCGCTGGTGTTGGGAAGAAGTTGAATCTTGTGGTTTTCGGTGATGTGAGTCAGCAGATCGTCGTTCGCGTCATCAAGTTCGACACGTTTCATCGCCACTGTCACCATCTCCGTACCCGAGGCTTCTATGGCTTTGGCCATCAAGTCGTTGTTGTTGAACTTTCCTGTTCCCAGGAACAGACGCGAGTCGAATTCACGTCCGGCTATGATAAGTTTGTTGTTCATATCTGATAAATCTTTGTGTTTCTTCTGTAGGATTCTCTGCCCGGAGGATGGCTCCGGAGATGGCGACACCGGCGATGCCAGTCTGCATGAGTGCAGGAATGTCCTGACAAGTGATGCCTCCGATGGCAACGATGGGTATGTCGATACCTCTCTGCCTTGCTCTCTGCATGATTTCTGTGTAGCCCTTCAGCCCAAGGGTAGGGGAGAGCTTTTGCTTCGTCTTAGTAAAACGGAACGGCCCAAGGCCGATGTAATTGGCAGAAGCACGAGAGTGCGCCTCTATGTCCTCGAAGGTATTTGCCGTTCCACCAATGATAACTTCGCCTCCCAGTATGCTTCTTGCTTCGCTGATGGGCATATCTTCCTTTCCGAGATGCACGCCGTCTGCACCAAGTTCACGCACGAGTTCCACATGGTCGTCGATGATGAACGTCGCTTTATAGCTGTCGCAAAGCCTTCTCACTTCTTTGCCGACACGCAGAAACTCGTCGGTCGTTGCCTCTTTCATGCGCAGTTGCACCCATGTGACACCTGCATCGAGGACAAGACGAATGCCGTCGAGATAGCTGTAACGCTCTGTGAAGTGTGAAATGAACTGTATCATCCTCCGCAAGCAGCCTTAATGATGACGACCGACATCTCTTCACTCAACGCTGTTTCTGACCATTGAAGTCTTGGCACCATCTTGCTTCCGATGGCTACTGCCACACCTTTTTCGGGCAAGGAAAGCTCTTCTGCCAGCCCGCTGAGACTTGTGGCTTGGGTTTCGATGGGCTTGTTGTTGACGTATATCTTCATAAATATGGGGATTAGAAATACTAATTCTTATTGTCTGAGTCTCTATATCTCTAAATTTCTAATTCTTGAAAATCAGTTTCACGGGGCCATGACCATGGCCTATCTCGTAGTCTGCACCGGCAATGATAGCTTTCGAGATGAAGTCTTTCGCGCTTCTTGCCGCCTGCTGCAAGCTTTCGCCTTTGGCAAGGGATGCTGCCAGTGCCGACGACATCGTGCAGCCTGTGCCGTGGGTGTTCCTCGTCTCTACTCTCTGCGATGGCAGAGTGAGCAGTTCCTTCTTCTCGTTGTCGAAGAAAAAGTCTGTCAGAACATTGCCGGAGAGATGACCTGCCTTGAGCAAGACGGAAACGTCGTACAGCCTTGCGAGCTTCATCGTCGCTTCTTCCAGGGCCTTTTCCGTCTGGATTTCTCCCTCGCCAAGCAGCAATTCAGCCTCCGGGATGTTGGGCGTGATGACGCGTGCAAGCGGAATGAGTTCCGATTGAAGCGTGGCGACGGCACTCTCTTCTATGAGCCTGTGACCACTCGTTGAGACCATCACGGGGTCGAGGACAACGTTTCGGATGCTGTATCTGCGCAGCGTTTCTGCCGTAGCTACGACTGTCTCTGCCGACTGAAGCATCCCTATCTTCACAGCATCTGCACCGATGTCGCCCAGAACTGCGTCAATCTGTCCCTTCACAATCTCTGGAGGAACGGCATGGACGGCACTGACGCCGACCGTGTTCTGCACCGTCACGGCAGTGATGGCAGTGGCTGCGTAGCATCCCATCAGCGAGATGGTCTTGATGTCGGCCTGTATGCCTGCACCTCCACCGCTGTCGCTGCCTGCTATGGATAGTACTCTTGTATAGTGTTTCATACGTTAAAAGGCCATGATGCGACACATCACGACCTTCTCCTTTCTTGTAGTTTTGCTCGACTCAATTCCTACGGCAGTACTGACTGCATCAGGTTCGAAGGTATAATCTCAGCCTCTTCATTGAGGCACCCTTTTGATGTTCGACGTTGCAAAGGTACGACTTTTTAGTGAAAACAGGAAGATAATAGTGAAAAAATATCATTGGCGTCCGGTAAATAAGTTTCATCCCCGTTTATAACCCGTGAGTTTATAGGCGTCATTAAAAGTGAAAAGTCGAGAATGAGAAATGGGTCTGCGCCTTGATGAGGGCTGACATCCTGTCGCCCCCAGAAGGACGCTTCCAGAGGTGTTTGCAGAAGCGACGCGTCCCTATTGACCGAGCGACGCGTCCCTCTCGTCAGTGCGACGCGTCCCTTTGGTCAGTGCGACGCGTCCCTATAATTTTGACGATGGCAGCGCGGCTGCTATTGGTCTGGTGATTGCGGATAATTATTTGAGTTATGCCAAAATCTGTTAAATCTCATGTGATTTTAGTTCACTGGTGTCGGAAATCTGAAGGAAATATGTAATTTTGCAACTGATAAACTGAAATTTCATGATTTCAACATATCCGGATAAACGTCCCAGGCGTCCGGTGAAGATATACGACGGAGGAATCTATGACTCCTGTGGAGGGAAGGTGCAAGGCAAGCCTGCATCCGGGCCAGACGGGAACATTTGAAAATTATGTCAGAATTGCGAGAATGCACCAGCGAAGGCACAATGGAAAAGTCCATGGGTGCCGAGGTCGTGAAGGAGACGCCCTGGTACGTGCTGTGGGTCAAGTCAAGGGCGGAGAAGTCGGTACGTGATTTCCTTGCCAAGATGGGCTATGAGACTTTCGTGGCTTCCAGGCAGGAAGTCCATACATGGCGCAGAGGCGAGCGCAGGAAGGTCGAGAGGGTGCTCATCCCGTCTGTCGTCTTTATCAAGATGACCATGAATGACCGCAGGACAGTTGAAGGCTGTCCGAACGTCAGTGCTATCATGCGCGACCCTGCGAAGAAGCGAGAACCGGGTAAGGTTGGCAGTGAATATGCCTGCATTTCAGACGAGGAGATGCACTTCTTCCGCCAAATGCTCGGTCAGGAGGACGTGGAGGTGAACTTTGCCACTCAGAACTTCTCCGTGGGCGACTATGTTTACATCAGGGAATTTGGCGAGATTAACGGCAAGGCACAAGTGGTGCGCATCTATGGCGACAACAAAACATACGTCGGTGTCTGCGTCAGTCTCCTGGGCTGTGCATACATGCGGGTGCCTGTCGGCAAGATAGAAAAGCTGAAGAAGTAACTGCGTGAAGCCCGGCGGGATGCGCACAAAGGAATCCGGATTTCTGCTCAGCGCTTGAAAGGTGTGCTGTCTTCCCTTCAAGATTCTAACGAAAAGAAGGAAGCATTGAGCTTCCTTCTTCGCGATATTGTCCTGACGGCAGATTAGGGATTATTTCTTCTTAGTTGTGCTTTTTGCTTTTGTCGTTGCAGTGGCCTGCGTAGCCGGCGTGTAGTATTTGAGCGCTTCCGGCATCCGCTTTTGCAATTCAGCAATTCGCTTCTCGTCAGAAGGGTGGTCGCTGAAGATTTCGCTCTTGGTGCTGCCACCGCTCTGCTGAGCCATGCGCTGCCAGAAGGGAATAGCCAGCTGCGGGTCGTAACCAGCCATTGCAGCAAAGATGAGGCCAAGGCGGTCTGCTTCCGTCTCGTTGTCGCGCGAGTATTTCAGGTTGGCGAAATTAAAGCCGATCTGCGATGCCATGGTAATGATGGAAGCGGCATTGCCCATTCCTTTAGTCTGTGCCACCTGTGAAAGTACGTTGCCCCCTATCTGTGTGGCGTATTGTTGACGCGTCTGCTTCGAGAGTTGCTCTGCAGAATGTTTGGCAACCGCATGGGCAATCTCGTGTCCGAGAACAATGGCAAGGCTTGCCTCGTCCTGTGTGACGGGCAGAAGTCCCTCGTAAACCACAATCTTTCCACCAGGCATGCAGAAGGCGTTCACCTCATTGCTGTTCACGAGATTGAACTCCCATTGGAAGTTTTGTAGTTCCTGGGCATAGCCGTTGTTCCTTAGGAAGTTCTCGACTGCTGTGGAGAGACGCTCTCCGACGCGCTTCACCAATGCCGTATTTGTAGCGTTGGTGGAGAGCTTTGCACCCTTCATGTAATCCTGGTACTGTTGAGTGCTGAGGCTGAGAATCTGCGCATCATCAACGAGCAGATGCGTCTTGCGACCTGTGATAGGCACAGTGTTGGTGGTTCCACACGCCGTGGCAAGCAGTGCCATAGCGCAGATGATGAGGTTTTTGAAATGTTTCATGTGTGTATTATACATTATTAATATGTCTTTGGCTGCAAAGTTACGACTTATTTTCTTTAAATGGCGGCCTTGCCGTTATTTTTTTTATTCGGAATTGTGTGTTTAGATGAAAATGACTATCTTTGTATGCAAAAGATAATTTGAGAAAAGAAAAGAAGTGAGTTATTAACCATCAAAAAGTTTATTGTTATGGCAAAGTACGTATGTGAAGTGTGCGGCTGGGAGTATGACCCTGAAGTCGGAGTGCCCGAAAAAGGCATAGCCCCCGGAACACCTTGGGAGGAAGTGCCCGAGGACTTTGAATGCCCACTCTGTGGCGTCGGTAAAGACCAGTTCGCAAGTGAGTAAATGGAAAGGCATCAGTTCTGCTGCAGAACTGATGCACCTTATTGAAGAGATTGGCTTCCTTCCTTTGCTTGACAGTGGCATTCCTGGCTTCTCGGCGGAAGAGATAGTAGACGAAGACTGTCGCTACGTCGTCTTCCCGGATGGTGGTTGGGACTGGCCACTATGGAAGTGGAAAGGTCAGATCGTGACAGACATGTCATGTTACTACGGAAAATTCTTCAACAAGAAGGCAGGTTTCATCAGTAAAGAGTGGTGGCCACACTTCTGCAACTACCGGAGGAGCAAACATCCCTGTCCTTCCCTCGACTCTATCGAAGGAACCATTCTCGACACATTGAGAATGTCCGGCAGTCTTATCACCAGAGAACTCAGGTCGGCTTGCGGCTTCAACGGTAAAGGAATGCGGTCGAAGTTCGACAGTTATGTTGCCAGACTACAGATGGCTACATACATTGTCACCGAAGATTTCGTATATCCTCACGACAGGCGAGGCCAGGAATATGGTTGGGGATGGGCATTGCTGACCACTCCCGAATCGTTGTATGGCAAGGAAACCTGCAAGAGTGAATGCTCCGCGGAAGCTTCCTTCAAGCAACTCGTCGGCCAGTTCGAGAAGATTCTGCCCGACGCCACAGAGCGGCAGATACTCAGGCTGATAGGATAGAAAGCCGAACATCTTGTAACCAGATACATTATATAATACATACCTTTGTCCTTTTGATACCAGTAAGAAAGAGACATATTGCTTCGCGGGCATTATCGGAACCAAAACAGTCAATGCCCTTCCTCTCGTCCCTCCATGTTCGTAATGCAAAGAAATATGGCGGGACGATGTGTGCTGGGTTCGTCAGGCATCAATGTCATAAACACACGACATGAGACACATTATAGTATATATAGGAGTCTGTCTTTTGGCAGTCTCTCGACCTCTCTTTGCCCAACACATCCATCAGCACAGCGATTGTCTGGTGGACAGCATCGACCCGATGAAGGAAGCCATCCTGAGCGAAGTGACTGTGCAAGGCATTGCAGGCGTGGGGCGGCTTAAGGATGCAGCATCGCCTTTCCTTGTTGTCTCGCCAAAACAACTCCATAATTCTATCAACACAAACCTCATCAGCGCGCTCGGACATCTGCCCGGCCTGTCGCAGGTAAGCACAGGTGCAGGCATCTCAAAGCCCGTCATTCGTGGCCTTGGCTACAATAGAGTAGTCGTCATTGACCAAGGGATACGACAGGAAAGCCAACAATGGGGCGATGAACATGGGCTTGAAGTGGACGAAGAAGGCATCCACTCCGTAGAAGTACTGAAGGGGCCTGCATCGTTGATGTACGGAAGTGATGCCATTGCCGGCGTGATGATTCTTCATCCAGAACATCCCCTGGAGAAAGGAACGATGCAGGTAAAGGTCGGAAGCCAATACCAAACTAACAACGGACTTTATGACTATCGTGTCGCTTTCTCAGGCAACCTGAACGGTTACTTGTGGAGTTGGCACTTCCTCGATAAGGCGACACATTGCTACAAGAATAAGGTCAACGGCTACGTCCCAGGTTCACTCTTCAAGGAGCGTGATGTTCAGGGTATGCTTGGCATCAGCAGAAGCTGGGGACACAGCTGGCTTCGCTTCTCCAGAGTCAACTTCACACCAGGCATTACAGAAGGCGACCTCATAGGAAGCAACATAGATGGGAAGAGCTACGACATTGTTTCTCCTTTCCAAAAGGTACTTCACACTAAAGCCATCAGCGATAATGCCTGGTATTTTGGCAACGGGACGTTAAAAACCATAATAGGTTATCAGCAGAACTATCGCCGTGAGTTTGAAGAAGACGATGCGCCCGAACTGGCAATGAGACTGCATACTGTCAACTACGACATCAAGTACCTTCATTCACTTCCCTACAATCTGAGGATTTCGACAGGCATTGGTGGCATGTGGCAAAGGAACATCAATCAAGGCGAGGAGTACTTGATACCGAATCATCATCTCTTTGATGTCGGCGTCTTTGCTACGGCGGAATGGCAATACAGGAAGTATCATTTCTCTGGCGGGGCTCGTTTTGACAACCGACATCTCAAGACATCTTCATTGATGGAAGACGGTGCGCTGCGCTTTGAAGCCTTGAGCAAGAACTTTACTGGCATTACTGGGAGCATGGGCGTCGTATGGAATGTGAGCGACCGCCTTAACCTTCGCCTGAATGCGGCTCGAGGTTTCCGAGCTCCTACAGTAAGCGAGCTCTCCTCGAATGGCGTTCATGAAGGCAGCATCCAATACGAGTTAGGCAACGCTGAACTAAGGCCCGAGAAGAGTACACAGCTTGATTTGGGACTCGACTACACGTCTCATTACATCAGCCTGCAAGCGTCTCTTTTCTCGAACTGGATTGATGATTACATTTTCCTGACTCGTTTGCCTTACGAGACAGATGGCTTCCGGACCTATCAATATCACGAGGGCGATGCCAGGCTGATGGGGGGCGAGGTCTCTCTCGATGTCCATCCCATCAATCCCTTGCACCTTGAGAATGCTTTTAGCTATGTTCGAGGCATCCAACTGAACCAGACAGATGATGCAAGGAACTTGCCTATGATGCCGGCTCCGAAATGGAACTGCGACATTCGCTACGAGTTCCCAAACTTCGCCAAGAATCGTTGCCAGCGCACTTTCCTTGCCTTCGGAATGGAATATAACTTCCGGCAGAACAAGTTCTATGCAGTCGACGAAACGGAAACGCCCACTTGCAGCTATGCCCTCTTCAACCTCTCTGCCGGCATGGACCTGCACATCTTCGGCCATAACTGCATCGAGCTTACCTTTTCCTGCCAGAATCTTCTTGACAAGGCCTACCAACCTCACCTCTCCAGACTGAAGTATGTCGATACGGGTTCCGTGTCGGGCAGGCAAGGCATCTCGGCTATGGGCAGGAACTTCTGCTTCAAGGTGAGCATTCCTGTTGACATTCATTTATGAATACGAAAGATTGAAAGTCGGATGGTGGAGAGCAGCAGTCGCACATATATTGCAATTGACCTCAAATCGTTCTATGCCAGCGTAGAATGTGTGGAGCGGGGGCTCGACCCACTCAAAGCAAGGCTTGTGGTGGCGGACGAGAGTAGGACGGACAAGACAATCTGCCTCGCTGTCTCTCCGGCCTTGAAGGCGTTGGGGATTCCGGGCAGGGCTCGGTTGTTCGAGGTGTATCAGAAAGCTCAAGGAATCGACTTCATCATCGCAAAGCCCCGCATGGCCAAGTATATCGAAGTGAGTTGCCGGATTTACGACATCTATTTGAAGTATGTCGCCCCTGAGGATATACATGTCTACAGCATTGATGAAGTCTTCATGGATGTCACGGACTATCTGTCAACATACAGAACGACGGCCCACGAGTTGACCATTACGATGATTCGCGATGTGCTGTCTCAGACAGGAATCACTGCTACTGCCGGCATAGGCACAAACATGTACCTGGCCAAGGTTGCCATGGATATCGTGGCGAAGAAGATGCCTGCCGACAAAGACGGAGTCCGCATTGCCGAGCTGGACGAGATGTCGTATCGGCAAACGCTCTGGAATCATTTCCCCCTCACAGACTTCTGGCGAGTGGGACGAGGCATAGCCGAGAGGCTCGCTCGCTATGGTATCGACACGATGGGAAAGGTGGCGAGGCAGTCGGTCGAAGACGAGGAACTGCTTTACCGGCTCTTTGGCGTGAATGCCGAACTGCTGATTGACCATGCCTGGGGCTGGGAGCCTTGCACGATAGACATGGTCAAGGCATACAGGCCGGAGACGAATTCGATGAGCAGCGGGCAGGTCCTGACGGAGCCTTATACCTTTGCGAAAGCCCGGAACGTCGTGATGGAGATGGCTGATGCCATAAGCCTCGAACTCGTGGAAAAGCGTCTGGTCACCAACCAACTTGTCCTGACCGTCAGTTACGACAGGGAATGCCTGACGAGGCCCGAGATTGCATCGAAGTATTTTGGCGAAATCGTGATGGACCATTACGGCAGACCTGTGCCGAAGCATGCGCATGGAACGGCCAACCTGGCCAGTCACAGCAGCTCAAGTCGCGAGATTATCGATGCGGTCATGCGCTTGTATGACAGGATAGTAAACAGCGACCTCCTCATTCGCCGCCTGAATATCTCTACGAATCATGTCATCAGGGAGACCGACCGACCGCATCAGGCGGAGTCTGTTCCCCAGCAGCTCGACCTCTTTACGGACTATGCGGCAGCAGAAAAAGCACAGAGCGACAAGCAGAAAGCGCTGGAGAAGGAGCGCAGGATGCAGGAAGCGGTCATCAAGATAAAGCAGCGGTTCGGCAAGAATGCCATCCTGAAGGGCACGAGCTATGCTGAGGGGGCAACGGCCAAAGAACGCAACAAGCAGATCGGCGGCCATAATGCCTGAACCATTAATGACTTAAAGATTTATCATTCAATACTTATATGACTGGACCTTACGACGATATCATCAACCTTCCACACCATGTTTCCCAGAAACATCCGCAGATGTCTATGTATCAGCGGGCAGCACAGTTTGCTCCTTTCGCTGCCTTGTCCGGGCACGACCGAGCCATCGAGGAAACGGCGAAACGGCATGAATCGGAATAAAAAAAAGCATCAAACCTGGAATGGCTCGATGCTTTTATTCGTAAGAAAGGGCAGGGGTTTAATCCTCTTTCGCAACAGAAACGCGCTTTTCAGCGATGCGTGCCTTCTTACCAGTAAGGTTGCGCAGGTAATAGAGCTTAGCTCTGCGAACCTTACCAATCTTGTTCACCTGGATGCTGTCGATATTGGGACTGCTGATGGGGAAGATTCGTTCTACGCCTACAGTACCCGACATCTTGCGAACAGTGAAGCGTTTGTTGTCCCCGTGACCGCTTATCTTGATGCAGACACCACGGTAGAGCTGGATACGCTCCTTGTTACCTTCGACAATTTTGTATGCAACGGTAATGGTGTCGCCAGCCTTGAAGGTGGGATGACTCTTGCCTGTTGCAAATGCTTCTTCAGCAATTTTGATTAAATCAGCCATAATGCTTTTTTGTTATAAAATTGTTTTGTCGATCACGCGTAGGCATAACAGGTCTCTCTTTTTCCTGCCAGCGACCTACGGGAAAGCGGGTGCAAAGATACAAAGAAATTAGTAAATAGAGAAATGAATTGTGGAAAATCTTTCGTTCCGCCCATGTTTTTGCCCTTTTTCCCCGTGCCGCAATCCCCATTCTCTAATCTTTTTCGTAATTTTGTAATCAGAATGCATGGTTACGACAATCAGTAATCATGATTGAAACGGCTGATTCCGGCCAGTCATTCATGCTTCCACGCCGCTCGCCGCAGCATGCCGCGTCGGACGACTTCGCAGCATGTGTCTCGAAACGCAGTATAGTGGATCCTTTGCAGCATCATGAACCTGCAATTGAATATTCATGAACCTGCAATTGAATATTCATGATGCTGCAAAGGACATACTACGATGAGTTGAGCGACTTGGGCAGGTGAGAGTGGGAACCTGACAGCATGAAGCCGTTGATTCGAAGGAGAACAAACGATGATACATTATATGAGAAGATTAGTTTTACTGCTGCTTGCCTTGCCACTTACGTGCCTGCAGGCACAGGACCATAAGGTGAGGTCGTTCTGCTGGGAACGCCTGGAGGTGACGTCGGAACTGGACGAGACGCCTTCGGCAGAAGCGTTGGCCTTCCTTGCCCCTTATAAGGAAAAGGTGGACAGCATCATGACTCCGCCACTCGGACTGAGCCGCGTGGCGATGAAACCCGGCAGGCCGGAGAGCCTCCTCGGCAATTGGGCGGCAGACGTAATGGTGGAAGGCAGCACGGCAACTGGCCTGGAACCTGCCGACATGGGGCTTTTCAACGTCGGCGGCCTGCGGAACAACATGCCGGAAGGCATTGTCCGCAGGGGCGACATCATACTCATCTCGCCCTTCATAAACTACGTCGTCGTGCTCGAAATGCAGGGAAAAGACTTGCTCGAACTGATGCGGGACATTGCTTCCACGGGAGGCGAAGGCGTGAGCAGCAGCGTGCGGATGGAAATCACGCGTGAAGGAAAACTCCACTCATGCACCGTCGGCGGCAAGAAGATTGACCCGAAACGCACCTACACCGTCGCTACCATCGACTATCTGGCCGAAGGCAACGACAAGATGACTGCCCTGAAGAAAGCCACGAAGCGACATGACACGGGCCTGCTTGCACGCGACGTCATGATGGAATACGTGCTGAAGCACCGTGTGATAGACAGCAAGATGGAGGGGAGAATAACGTTCAGGGAATAAGATAATAGATTAAGGAATGAAGAATATAGTTATGAGACGAATTATACTTCTGGCCGTTTTTTGCCTTTCGCTGTCCGGCTTTCACCTTGCCATCGCTCAGGAGCGTTCGCTCTTCCTCGTTCACACGAGCGACACACACTCCTGCATCGAGCCAATCTCGCCTAACTCCAGCGACGCGGAGCAGGCTGACAAGGGCGGCTATCTGCGTCGCGTCGTGCTCTTCGAGAAGATACGCAGCGAACATCCCGACAATGCCTTGTTCCTGGACTGCGGCGACTTCAGCCAAGGCTCTGTATATTACAACCTCTACAAAGGCGAGGTGGAGGTCAAACTCATGAACCTGATGAAGTACGATGCCTGTACTATAGGCAACCATGAATTCGACTTCGGGCTCGAAAACCTTGCCCGGCTGATACGCATGGCCGACTTTCCGTTCGTCTGCTGCAACTACGACTTCACCGGCACACCCTGCGAAGGACTGGTCAAACCCTATATTATAATAGAACGCGCAGGCGTGCGCGTAGGCATTTTCGGCGTATGTCCGCAACCCGCGGGACTCATCACGGCAAGGAACTACGAAGGCATGCGCTACACACATCCTCATGTGGCTGCCCAGCCCATCATTAACCATCTGAGGCACAAAGAGCATTGCGACCTCGTCGTATGCCTCAGCCATCTTGGCTTCAAGGACGACCCTGACATGGACAAGGACTTCGTAAGCCACACCACTGGCATCGATGTCCTTCTCGGCGGGCACACGCACACCTATTTCGATAGGCCGCACTTCCTCTACGACAAGAAAGGCCATGAAGTCATTGTAGACCACGAAGGCAAGAACGCCCGCTTTGTAGGAACAATCGAGGTGACCATGGGTTTCAGCAAAGAATAAAAAGAAAGTGCTCCCAGTCGCAAGGACAAGGAGCACTTTCTTTTTCGTCGTATGTTCTCTATCAGAGAGAGATGGCACCGCTGGGGCATGCATCGGCGCAAGTGCCGCATTCTGTGCACTGTTCGGGATCAATTGAATACTTTTCGCCTTCGGAGATTGCTCCTACGGGACATTCGTCGATACATGTGCCGCAAGCAACACAATCATCACTAATTACGTAAGCCATAGTCTTTATTTACTTTTTAGTTAGTTGTTTTATTCGTTTCCGGATGCAAAGATAACAAAATTTAGTGATAGTGACATAGGAATCACGGACTTTTTTTTCTCTTAATCATCAAAAACAATGATATAAGCAATAAAACATGCCCTTGTTACGTTATTATATTGATGCGAAGTAACATTCAGAAGAGCATTCTGTCGCTCGCCTTCTTTGCACTTGCTGTTGGCCTGCTTGCACAGGAACGTAAGGTGCAGAACCGCCCGTATATCGACCAGCGGAGGTTGCATTATGGCTTCCTCTTAGGCCTTCACATGCAGGACCTGGAGATAGAGAACAATGGCTTCATCGATCCGGAGACGGGCGAGCAGTGGTATGCCGAGATAGATAACCATGGCCTTGGCTTTACGGTCGGTGTCTTTGGCGAACTCAAGCTGAACAATCACTTCTCACTTCGACTGGCGCCTACTATTCATTTCGGCCAGAAACATGCGGTCTATCATGAGCAGAAGAGTGGGGCAGACAGCACTCAGGTCTTCAAGAGCACTTATATCTCGGTTCCTCTTGATGTAAAGTTTGCAGCGCCTCGCTACAACAATTTCCGTCCCTATCTCATTGCTGGCGTCAATCCGATGGTTGACCTTACGGCTCGTAAGCATGATGCATTGCGACTGAAGCCTTTCGACCTTTATCTTGAGGTCGGCATGGGATGCGACATCTATCTGCCCTTCTTTAAGCTCAACCCTGAGCTCAAATTCTGCTTCGGCTTGCTCGACATCATCCAGAAAGACCGCAGCGACCTTATTGACGGCACTTTATTGAAGTACACAAAGGGTGTCAACAATGGTCACAGCAATATGATTGTCCTGACATTCAACTTCGAATAACTATAAGTCGCTGACCTGCAGCCTTAATGTTGTCTATTGTCTCTTGTTTGTTGCCTGTTGTCTTGCAACAAAGCAGACGAGGACTTGAATAGCATTGGCCCTCTGGATGGCACGCTATAGAGCTCTGAGAAACGGGCGCTTACAAAGATGACACGCCGAGTTTGCTGATTCGACGTGCCGAGTTTGCTGATTCGACGTGCCATCTTTATGAAGATAACGTATCAAAAAAGCCTTCCTCCCGGAATAGGGAAGAAGGCTCATTTCTTGCATTTGAAGTTCTGCTTAGCAAAGCTTGCGGGCGCCGTCGCCAATGACTACGTCGATGACGATGGGCTTCTTGCCGTACTTCTCTTCGAACTTCTTCACGACAACCTTCTTGAAGTTAGGGGCGAGTTCGTCTGCGACAAGGTTGATGGTGCAACCGCCGAAGCCGCCGCCCATGATGCGAGAGCCGGTCACGCCCTCTTCCTTGGCAATTTCGTTGAGGAAGTCAAGCTCCTCGCAGCTTACCTCGTACTCCTTCGAGAGGCCGTAGTGTGTGTCGTACATCATCTGGCCTACCTTCTCGTAGTCGTCGGCTTCGAGGGCCTTACATACTGCAAGCACGCGCACAACTTCGCCGATGACGTAGCGGGCACGCTTGTACTCTGCGCCTGTGATTTCGTCCTTTACTTCGTCGAGCATCTCCAGTGTTGCGTCGCGAAGACTCTTTACGTCAGGATGTTTCTTGCTGATGATTTCTGCAACGTGCTCGCATTGCAGGCGACGCTCGTTGTAGGGAGAGCCTTTCAGTTCGTGCTTGACCTGGCTGTTGACGAGTATGAGCTGGTAGCCTTTCGGGTGCCAGGGGAAGTAGGCTATCTCGCCGCTGCGGCAGTCCATGCGCATGAGGTGGCCTGCTTTGCCCAGACAGCTGATGGCTTGGTCCATGATGCCGCAGTTCACGCCAATGTACTTGTGCTCTGTGCGCTGGCCGACCTTTGCAAGTTCCATGCGTTCAATCTTGTTGTCGCCCCAGAGGTCGTTGATGGCGAAGGCGTAGGTGCTTTCCAAGGCTGCTGATGAACTCATGCCTGCGCCAAGGGGTACGTCGCCAGCGAAGGCAGTGTTGAAGCCTTCTACGGGAACGCCGAGAGCCATCATCTCGCGGCAAACGCCGTAGATGTAGCGTGCCCATGTGGCAGAGGGGCCTTTCTCGTCGTCGATGGAGAACTGCACGCGGTCCTTGAGGTCGATGCTGTAGGCGTCGACGGTGCGTGTGCCGTTGGGCTTGATTTCGGCAATCATTCCCTGCTCAACTGCGCCAGGGAACACGTAGCCATTGTTGTAGTCTGTATGTTCGCCAATAAGGTTAATGCGACCGGGGGCGGCATAGATGGAGCCGGTCGTGCCGTCGAAGTGCTTGATGAAACGACTTCTGACGTCGTCGATAGTTAATCTCATAGTTTTTACTCGTTAATTGTGATTCGTTGTTACTTTAGTCGCTGTTTATTCTTCTGCACGCTTGGTTACTTTGGATCCGATGAGGGCAAAGTAGAGTATGAAGGCGAGCATGGCTACAATAATCCAGTAGCTTGGAATGTATCCGATGGATTTGCCGAGACGTTCCTGTATGAATGGCATGATGCCGCCACCCACTACCATAGTCATGAACAGACCAGATGCAGAGGGAGTGTACTTGCCGAGTCCTTCTGTGGCGAGGTTAAAGATGCCGCCCCACATGATAGAAGTGCAGAGTCCGCAAAGAACGATGAAGAGACAGTTCAGAGGTATAGTGCCACCTGTGAATTTGAAGATGACAAGGTCGAGTGGTGCTTCTTCTGAGCCAGGCAGTGCAATGGTCTTTGTCTCAGGCAGGAAAATGGCGATGATTGTAAAAATGATAGCGACGAAGGAGACAGTGACGAGCTGTGTCCTGGTGGATATCTTTCCACTGATAAAGGAGCTGGAGAGTCGTCCGATAAGCATGAGGAACCAATAGATGCCAGCTACAGTGCCTGCTATGGCAACATTGCCAAGTACGCCGTTGGTATCGGAGAGGTAGAACATCATTTCGTAAGGTATGCCTACTTCGATGCCTACATAGAAGAAAATAGCAATGATGCCGAGTACGAGATGGCGGAAGCCAAGTGCAGCCTTGATACCACTCATGACATCAGTCTTTTCCACCTTAGGCTCTGCCATTTGCGTAAAGATGATAATAATGAAAGAGATGGCAAAGATGGCGAGTGCTATCATGAGGAGCGGACGGACGGCCACCATAGATGTCTGCTTGGTGATAGTGCCAATCATGGCGCCTGCGAGTATGGGAGTGAGGGTGGCGGCAAGAGAATTGAGCGAGCCACCTATCTGGATAAGCTGATTGCCTTTGTTGCCTCCACCTCCAAGAAGGTTAAGCATAGGGTTGACCACCGTGTTGAGGATGCAGACGCAGAAGCCACAGATGAAAGCACCGAGGAGATAGATGGCGTAAGTACTGGTGGCGTTGACATCTTGCGTGCTGGAGATGTACTGTACGCCTATGCCGATAAAGCCAAGGGCGAGGGCTATGAGGGCTGTCTTCTTATAGCCATACTTCGTGATGAGCATACCTGCAGGAATGCCCATGAATAGGTAGGCGGCGAAGTTCATAAGATTGCCTACCATGCCTGCCCATTCGTAGTGCTCCTTCCAAATGTTGCCGAAGGGTGCTGCCATGTTCGTGACAAATGAAATCATTGCAAAGAGAAAAATCATTGCGATGATGGCGGCTAAAGCGCCGCTTTTCTTTTCTGTACTCATGTTGTTTGATGTTTTAATTGATTATTGGAATTGTGTTTTTTGTCTTCAGATTTCGATACCAAACTTATATATAGTCTTCTGTCTGTAAATTTCTCCAGCTTTCAGTATGGTGCTGGGGAAGTAGGGATGGTTGGGCGAGTCGGGGAAATGTTGCGCCTCGAAGCAGAGAGCACTGTACTTGGGATAGGTAGCTCCGCCGTTGCCTGTGAAGCCACTGTGCCAGTTCGAACTGTAGAACTGTATGCCAGGTTCAGTCGTCCACACTTCCATCTTTCGGCCACTGTTAGGCTCAACACACTTCACTGCATACGACAATTCGCCTGGCTCCTTCTTGTTGAGCACATAGCAATGGTCGTAACCAGTGCCGTTGACTATCTGCTGATTGCTTGTGTCACCGATGCGCTCGCCGACGGCATGGGGTGTACGGAAGTCGAAAGGTGTGCCTTCCACCTTCAATATCTCGCCGGTTGGAATGCTCGTCTCGTCAATGGGAATGAAGAAGTCGGCATTGATGGTGAGGATGTTGTTCAAGGCTTCCGGAGTGGGATTGGCAATGCCGGCAAGCGAGAAGAAACCGTGACTGGTCATGTTGACGATGGTCTTCTTGTTGGTCGTGCCGCGGTAATCGATGACGAGTTCGTCGTCTTCCGTGAGGCTGTACTTTACATTCATGTGAAGTTCGCCGGGGAAACCTTCTTCATAATAGGCACTGATGTAGCGTAGCACCAGTTCCTGGTCGTTGATCTGTTCAGCGTCCCAGACACGTGCATGGAAGCCCGTAGGCCCTCCGTGCAGATGATTCGGCCCGTTGTTTACAGCCAGGCTGTAGTCCTTGCCGTTCATCGTGAAGTGTCCCTTTGCTATGCGATTGCCATAGCGACCGACAAGTGTGCTGAGGAAAGGCTCAGGACTATTCACCATGTTCTGTATGGAGTCATGTCCTTGAATAACATTGGCCATCTTGCCTTCCTTGTCGGGAGCCATGATGGCCATTATAGCACCTCCGTAATTGGTGATGCAGACTTCCATGCCGTTCTTGTTGGTGAGGACGAAGAGGTCTGTCTCTTTGCCTCCGATAACCGTCTGGAAGTTCTCTCTTTTAAGTCCGGAAATAAGTACTTTGTCCATAGGCGTTAAGTATCATTAAATTGATAATTCCCTTGCAAATATAGCAAAAAAAGTGATTGCTTCAAAGGAAAACGCCGAAAACTTGCTTCCGAACTTGCTAAAAGATGTTAAGATATCAAAATAATTTAGTGCTAAGTGTGCAGCAGGCTTAACAAGTCTGCCACTACGAAGGTGCTGCCGCCGATGTAGATGATGTCCTCAGTAGAAGCATTGGCTCTGGCTGATGAATAAGCAGAGCCTACATTATTATATATATATATTGCACCTTTCAAATCATGGGTTCTTGCTTTGCTTGCCAGTTCGTCTGCTGGCATCGCACGCTTCACAGAGGCTTGCGTGAAGTAGCAAATCGCGTCTTTGGGTATCATGTCAAGCACAGCATCGACATCTTTGTCGCTTACCATTCCGAAGACGAGGTGAAGGTGTCGATGGGGTAGAGATGTGAGGTGACGGAAGATGTACTCTAAACCTCCTTTGTTGTGAGCAGTGTCGCAAATGGTAAGAGGCATCTTGTTGAGTATCTGCCAACGTCCCATAAGACCAGTCAATGTCACAACTTCCTCGAAGCCTTTCCTCACAGCGTCGTCACTGATCTTAACACCTGCCTCGCGTAGTATGCTGACGGATGCGAGGATGGTGCGACGATTCTTCTCCTGGCACAGGCCGCGCAGTTGGTAATTTAGCGTTTCGGGAACCGTGAAGTCCTCATCTTCCGCAAAGGTTATTGGCGCCCCAACTTCCTTGGCCTTGTTCTGGAAAACTGCTTTCACCTCATCGTTGACGTTCTCGCCAATGCAGACAGGAATGCCCGGCTTGATGATGCCGGCTTTCTCCGACGCAATCTTCGGCAACGTGTCTCCAAGGAACTGAACATGGTCGAAACTGATGTTTGTGACGACAGAAAGCAGCGGCGTGATGATGTTTGTGCAGTCGAGCCTGCCTCCCAAACCTACTTCTATCACTGCGAAGTCGACCTTCTGCTCCTCGAAATACTTGAAGGCAAGGGCTGTGGCGAGTTCGAAGAAGGAGAAGGACATGCCTGTCGCTTGCCATTTACTATTGGCAATCGTTTCGACGAACTCGATGACGCGCTTCTTGCTTATCATCTTTCCGTTCACTTTTATCCTTTCGCGGAAGTCGATGAGATGTGGAGATGTATAAAGTCCGACACGATAGCCTTCGGCCTGAAGCATGGCGGCAAGCGTGTGACTGACAGAACCCTTGCCGTTTGTCCCGCCAACATGGATAGTGCGGTAGTTGCGATGCGGATGACCGAAGTATGCGTCGAGGAACAACGTGCCTTCGAGGCCCTCCTTGTATGCTGCTGCCCCAATGTTCTGGAACAAAGGGGCAGAGTCGAACAAGTATTGAACTGCTTGGGTGTAATTCAAGATGAGTGATTCAGATTGTTATTCGAATATCTTTTTGAACCTGTTGAAGAAATTACTCTTTGCCGTAGCACCAGGTTTCATATTCTCACTTGTGCGAAGCTTTTCGAACGTGTCCTTTTCGTCGCGTGACAAGTTTTCGGGGATATAGACGCCTATCTGCACGATGAGATCGCCTGTGCCGTAGCCGTAGCCTTGCACAACGGGTAGTCCCTTTCCCCTCAGACGCATGGTCTTGCCGGGCTGAGTGCCTGGGTCAATCTTTATCTTCACCTTGCCGTCGATGGTGGGAATCTCGGCCGAGCCGCCAAGGATGGCCGTGGGAACATCAAGCAAGAGATGGTATTGCAGGTTTTGTCCGTCGCGAAGGAGTTCCGGATGAACTTCTTCCTCGATATAGACGTGGATGTCGCCTGGCACACCATTCCAGCGTGCAGCATTGCCTTTGCCCTTTTCGTTGACAACCATGCCTTCCTGGACACCGGCAGGTATCTTGATTTCAACTATCTCTTCGCCTTTGACGATGCCTTGTCCGCCGCACTGTTTACACTTGTTACGAATGACACTTCCTGTTCCCCCGCAAGCATCGCATTGTGTCTGCGTCTGCATGTGGCCGAACATAGTATTCACGTTTCGATACGTTACGCCGGCCCCTTTGCATTTCGAGCAAGTTTCTTTCTTCCCATCTTCACTGCCACTGCCTTGGCAGTGTGGGCAGGTGACATATTTGTTTATCTTGAACTTCTTGGTGACTCCCGAAGCGACTTCTTTCAGGTTGACACGGACTTTCAGACGAAGGTCGGCACCTTTCTCCACGTGTTTACCACCACCTCCGCCAAAGCCGCCGAAGCCGCTGAAGCCACCAAAACCTCCGCCAAAGCTGCCGCCGCCGAAGATGTCGCCAAACATGCTGAAGATGTCGTCCATTGACATACCTGCGCCACCTCCGAAGCCGCCCTGACCATTCATGCCGGCGAAGCCGAACTGGTCGTAACGTTGACGTTTCTCGGGGTCACGAAGAACATCATAGGCTTCTGCAGCCTCCTTGAACTTCTCCTCTGCTTCTTTGTTGCCGGGATTGCGGTCGGGATGGTATTTGATAGCCATCTTCTTGTATGCTGCCTTTATCTCGGCATCGGTGGCATTTTTGCTTACGCCAAGGACTTCGTAATAATCTCTTTTCTCTGCCATAACGATAAGTACATGACTATGAATCAATCAGACGCCCACCACGACTTGTGCATGGCGGATGACCTTCTCGTTGAGCTTGTAGCCGGTCAGGGTGCAGTCCATCACCTTGCCCTTAAGTTCTGGTGTCGGAGCTGGCAGTTGTGCCACGGCTTCATGTATGTCGACGTCGAAGTCGGCCTCTTTAGTCTCTATGACACTGACGCCCTGCTTGGCAAGTATATCTATGAATTTCTTGTAGATAAGCTCAACACCCTCAAGGATGGCATTAACATCATCGGAACTTTCTCTGTTCTTTAGGGCACGTTCCATGTCATCGATGACGGGCAGGATGCTGACAATTGCCTTCTCTCCACCGTTGAGGATGAGGTCTGTCTTCTCTTTGATGGTGCGCTTGCGATAGTTGTCGAATTCTGCTATCTTACGCAGCAACTGGTCTTTCAGGCTGACAATCTCGGCGTTGGCTGCTTCGAGCTGTTCCTCGACGGTCAGTACTTTTTCTTCTTTTTCCTGAACGTCTGGTTCGGTTTCTGAAGTGGTCTCGCCGGCCGTGACCTGCTGTGTTTCTTTCAATTCTTCGTCTTTCTTTTCCTCTTCCATTATGATAAGGTTTAGTTTTACTGCTTAAAAAGCTACAAGAAACGTGCCAATCGACGTTCTGTCATGCGTTTGCAGCGTACATTTTTTCTTTTTGTTCATGGATGGCGTCGTTACTGATGTAGTCGTCATAGTCCATGAGTTTGTCGATGATACCGCTTGGCGTGAGTTCGATGATGCGTGTTGCGACGGTCTGAATGAACTCATGGTCGTGGCTGGCAAAGAGGATGTTGCCTTTGAAGAGCTTTAGGTTGTTGTTGAATGCCTGGATACTTTCCAGGTCGAGATGGTTCGTGGGCGTGTCGAGGATGAGACAATTGGCGTTCTTCAACTGCATGCGTGCTATCATGCAACGCATCTTCTCGCCGCCGCTGAGCACATTAACCTTCTTGAGCACCTCTTCGCCCGAGAAGAGCATTCTGCCCAAGAAGGCCTTGAAGTACACTTCATTGCCTTCTCCGAACTGGCTTAACCAGTCCACGAGATTGAGGTTGCTTTGGAAGAAGTCTGTATTGTCGAGTGGCAGATAGGCGGTGGTGATGGTGATGCCCCAGCTGAAGGTGCCTGCCTGGGCCTGTCTGTTGCCGTTGATTATCTCGAAGAGTGCTGTCATGGCGCGTGGGTCGCGGCTGAGGAAGACTACTTTATCTCCCTTTTCTATCGTGAAGCTGACGTTGTCGAAAAGTGTCGTGCCGTCGTCGCTGACTGCTTTGAGGCCTTCCACTTCCAGGATCTGATTGCCTGGCTCACGTTCCATCTGGAAGATGATGCCTGGATATTTTCGGGTGGATGGCTTGATTTCCTCGACGTTTAGTTTCTCGAGCATCTTCTTTCGGCTTGTAGTTTGTTTGCTCTTTGCCACGTTTGCCGAGAAGCGACGTATAAACTCCTCGAGTTCTTTCTTCTTTTCCTCGGCCTTTGCCTTCTGGTTCTGTGCCTGGCGGAGCGCGAGTTGTGAGCTCTGATACCAGAAGCTGTAGTTGCCGGCGAACATTGTCACCTTGCCGAAGTCGATGTCGACGGTGTGTGTGCAGACGCAGTCGAGGAAGTGGCGGTCGTGACTGACGACAAGGACTGTGTGTTCAAATTCGCTGAGATATTGTTCCAACCATTGCACCGTGTCGAGATCAAGGTCGTTGGTCGGCTCGTCGAGCAGGAGATTGTCTGGGTTGCCGAAGAGTGCTTTTGCCAGCATGACTCGCACCTTTTCTTTGCCCGAGAGTTCGCCCATCAGCTGATTGTGCTTGGCTTCTTTTATGCCAAGTCCGGAGAGTAGAGCTGCTGCGTCGCTTTCTGCTTCGTAACCTCCCATCTCGGCAAACTTCTCTTCCAGCTCTGCCACACGTATGCCGTCTTCGTCCGAGAAGTCTGCTTTCGAGTAGAGTGCCTCGCGTTCTCTCATCACGTCCCACATCGTGGTGTGCCCCATGAGCACGGTGTTGAGCACGGTCTCCTGGTCATATTGGAAGTGGTCCTGCGAGAGGACGGAGAGTCTCTCGCCAGGTCCCAGCTCGACGGTGCCTTTCGTGGCCTCGAGTTCTCCGCTGATGGCTTTCAGAAGGGTTGATTTGCCGGCTCCGTTTGCGCCGATGATGCCGTAGATGTTACCGCTCGTGAATTTCATGTTGACGTCTTTGTAGAGGACGCGTTTGCCGAACTGTACGGCGATATTAGACAGTGTAATCATGTATGTTATGTGAAAGATGTTATGGTGTCTTGTTTTTTGTCTGTTATCTTATCCTGAGTATCTCTCCGACTTCTACGGCGTGAGGCTCGTCCCAGTTGTTTAGCTTGCAGAGGGATTCCAGGCGAATGCCGTAGAGTTGACTGATGTCGTGAAGGCTTTGGTTGACTTCTACGACGTGAATCGGGTTTTTCTTGAAGTCTTTGCTTGCAGAGCTTCGTTTCTTCTTCAGGTATATGATGTCGCCTTGTGTCGGGACATAGTCGCGGGGCAGATCGTTGTGTTTGTAGAGTTTGCGCAGACTGAGTCCTGTCTTTTTGCTGATGGTGGCCATGTCGTCGCCTATCTCGACGATGATGAAGTAGTTTTTGTTGCCCTTGTAGATGACGTGCCGCTGCCAGAAATCATCGGTGGAGGCGCTTGGCTCCACGGTTGTGCTGGTCCTTGCCGACCGGTATTTCCCCGTGTCGAATTGATAGAGGCTGTACATTTCGATGACTCGAATCAGCGATTCTGCATAGGTGGGCGAGGTGGCGTAACCTGCCGCCTTCAGTCCTTTGGCCCAACCTTTGTAGTCGGTCCTGCCGAGTCGGTAGAGTCCTTGATAGCGTCTCTGCTGCAGGAACTTCGAGTGGTCGATGTAGCTTTCTCTGGCACTGTTGTACTTGCGGAAACGATCGTCCGGCCGGTCGTCGCTTTGGATGACGTAGGGGCCTGCCCAGTTGCTTCCCACTTTGATGCCAAAGTGGTTGTTGGCTCTCGTGGCAAGTGTGCTCCGTCCTGCATTGCTTTCGAGCAGCCCCTGCGCTAAAGTGATGCTTGCCGGGATGCCGTATTGCTGCATTTGTTCGATGGCCCAGTCCTTGTACTGGTCAATGTAGGTCCAATATGCCTGGTTGGTTCTTTGTCCCCAAGTGAAGAGACAAATGGTAAGGAGCAGAAGAGTGAGGATATTTCTTTTCATAACGAAGCGGGCGCAAAATTACAGAAAAAAAGCCACTTTACGAAATAAAACACTGACTTTCTGGTGAAAATATACATTATTTAACGTGAGTTCGACGAAAATTATTCAGAAGAGAGTAAGTTGATTATCAAATACTTTGACGACCTTTATTGATGGTTTCTTGGGAAAGTAGCAGTAAGCTGCAACTGCTCTGGGCAGGTTGGCAGCGAAGTTGCAGACAGACCTGTGCCTTGAGTGTTCAATCTGTGCGATGTTCTTCGATTCGCTCAGGCGCAGGCGGAAGCTTTAGCTCGACGAAGTCAACCTGCACACACGCAGAGGCGTGGAGTCAACAAAACTGATGCCGGTGCATTTTCCCAGAAGTACCTTCTTGATAAAGATGGTGAGCGGTATGACCGCCTCCTTCTTCGGCAAAGCCTCAGGCGCAGGCGGTTCTCCAGTTCCACGAAGCGGTTGTAGGAGACGACCTGCGGAAACAGATGGCGAAGGTTCACGCAGACCTCATTCAAATAGAAATGCTTCAGGCAACGG
>CAJOLC010000003.1 GCA_905235305.1 uncultured Bacteroidaceae bacterium
CTTGAAAGAGGCATCGAAGACAACAGTAGTTACATTCGTTCTATTACTACTGTTACTCCAACTGGGGACTTGGCTGCCGGTATTCAAGTCGTATGTCGTACCAGGTCTTGCATCGCTCTGCTTGTCGTAATAGAAGGTGAGCTTCTTGCCGTCCGTAGAGAGCACGGCGTAGGCTGAAGGCTCCAGAACCGGCTCCGAAACAGCAGTGAAGTAACCCGGGTTGCTTGTCCCACCGTCGGGGTGAGCATAAGTTGCATCAGTGTGCGAGTTATCAAATGCCGTGCCTTTGCCGCCCTTCAGACTTGTGCAACCGCCGAACATATTATTCGAAGAAGGTCCCCCTTTGTTCCAGTCCTTGTCGCAATAGATGGTCGTCAAGCCGGAGCAACCAGAGAACATATTAGACATGTCCTCCACCTTGGGGGTATTGAAGTTTCTTATGTCGAGGCTCTTCAATGAACGGCAATCTCTGAACATTCTATCCATGCTCGTCACATTGGCCGTATTGAAGTTGCTCAGATCGAGGCTCTCCAAGTTGGAGCAGCCACTGAACATCAATATCACTTTCTCGACCTTTGACGTATTAAAGCTTTTCAGATTAACGTTTATCAGGCTGGAGCAGTCATAGAACATAGATACCATATCTGTCACTTTCTCCGTGTTGAAGCTGCTCAAGTTAAGACTCTTCAGGCCGTCGCAGGAACTGAACATACTGTGCATGTTCGTAACCTTCTCGGTATTGAAGCCGCTCAAGTCAAGACTCGTCAGGCTGGAGCAGTTTACGAACATGTAGCTCATGTCCGTCACTTTGGCGGTATTGAAGCCGCTCACGTCGAGGCTCGTCAGGCCGTAGCAGTTCCTAAACATATCTTTCATGTTCGTAACATTGGCCGTATTGAAATGGCTCACATCAAGGCTCGTTGGACGAGAAATCTGCCGGAACATGCCTCTCATGTCCGTTACATTGTCGGTCTTAAGGTTCTCCAAACCATCTATTCTGCGGACCTCACTAAGTCCACAGAACCAGGCGGCTGTGCTGGTGGGTCGATAATTTGCAAACGAAGCATCGAACTCTATGGCCATAATGTTTGAGCGCAGTGAGTACCAAGGAGCATTGGAGGCTCCTTCATTTTCATCATATTCAAAAGGCACTATGCTCATGCCATTGCGACTGGCCTTCTGCTTGTCATAGTAGAAGGTCAGTGTATTGTTGCTGTAACTCAGCACGGCGTAGGCTTCCTGTGCCCTCATTGTCTGCAAGCCTGCCACCAGCAGGAGCAGAGTCATAAGAATTTTTTTCATCATAACTGTATTAATTAAGGATTAAACATGATCCGCAGAAACGCGCGAGCCCGCACACAAGGAACTTTGCTTCCTTGCATGCGGGCACGCGCGTACATTTATATATATATGTATATCTGTTTCTGTCTTTAGGAGAGATTGTGTGTGTGTGTGTGTGTGTGTGTGTGTGTGTAATAATTTCCCTGACTTGTGCAAATATCTGCCCAAGTCTTAGGATTATTTAACAAAGCAACCGACCTTTTCATCGTTATTACACACATCTCGCCACAAAGTTACGAAAAAGATATGAAACACCAAACAAAAACGAAGAAATAAAAGCATGAAGGCATGAAAAAACGGAATTGGGCTTATGCCGCATAACGAAATAACTGGCGCCGTTGCTGTGCCAGCAGGCGACGCCAGTTATTTCATCATAAATATCAACAGGGTTGCTTCGACTCCCGCTTTAGCAGAGTGCTTGGGTGTCGAGGGCAATCATAAGTTCCTCGTCGGTGGGGATGCAGCAGACGGTAACTTTGCTGTCGTCGGCACTTAGGATGGCTTCCGTGGCACGGCAGCTGCGGTTCTTCGTCTGATCCATCTTGACGCCCATATACTCCAGTCCGTCCGTTGCCCCTTCGCGTACTTCCCACTGGTTCTCGCCAGCTCCGCCCGTAAAGAGGATGATGTCGACGCCTCCCATTGCAGCTGCGTATGCTCCGATGTACTTCTTTATGCGGTAGGTGTACATCTCTTTGGCAAGACGAGCCTTGTCGTTGCCGGCGGCGATGCCTGCCAGTATGTCGCGGAAGTCGCTGCTCAGTTCGCTCACGCCTGCAAGGCCCGACTTCTTGTTCAGCAGGTTGGAGATGCCTTTCGTGTCGAGCTGTAGCTTGTCCATCAGGTAGGTGACGGCTCCGGCGTCAATGTCTCCCGAGCGTGTGCCCATGATGAGGCCTTCGAGAGGCGTGAGTCCCATCGACGTGTCGATGCACTTGCCGTCCTTCACGGCTGCGATGGAGGCGCCGTTGCCTATGTGGCAGGTGATGATGCGCTTGCCTTCAGGCTTGCATCCGAGGAACTCGCAGACGCGTTGGCTCACGTAGCGATGACTCGTGCCGTGGAAGCCGTAGCGACGAACGCCGTACTTAGCATAGAGCTCATACGGCAGGGCATACATGTAGGCATAGTCGGGCATGGTCTGATGGAAAGCAGTGTCGAAGACGCCGACCTGTGGGATGTCGGGCAGAAGAGCCTTGACCGCATTCACACCCTTGATGTTGGCAGGGTTGTGAAGGGGTGCGAGGTCGTTGCAGGCAGCGAAGGCCTCCATCACTTCAGGCGTAAGGCGGACGGACTTGTTGAACTTCTCTCCGCCATGCACCATACGATGCCCCACGGCACCCAGCTCGTCGAGGTGTTTCAGTACGGCGTATTCTCCGCTGGTCAATACCTCGAAGATGAACTGCACACCTTCGGTATGTTCCTTAATGGGACGCTCCATCTTGTGCTTCTCGCCGTTGAGCTTGACAGTTATAAACGAATCGGGCAAGCCGATCTTCTCAATGCCGCCACTGGTAATGACGGAGTGGTTGTCCATGTTGTAAAGGGCGTACTTGATACTGCTGCTACCGCAGTTTAGGACTAATATCTTCATGTTTGTTTAGTGAAGAGTTAACTATTTCGCATCCATTGCTTGACACGCAGTGATTGCTATCATCTTATATATATCATCTACGGAACAGCCGCGGCTGAGGTCGTTCACAGGGCGTGCGATGCCTTGCAGGATAGGACCGATGGCTTCGGCACCGGCAAGGCGCTGCACAAGCTTGTAGGCGATGTTGCCGACCTCAAGGCAAGGAACGACAAGGACATTGGCCTTGCCGGCGATATGACTGCCGGGAGCCTTCTTCGCGCCAACACTTGGCACGAGAGCGGCGTCGGCCTGGAGCTCACCGTCTATGAGGAGACCCGGCTCCTTCTCTTGGGCAATCTTCGTAGCCTCTACCACCTTGTCCACCACCTCATGGCTTGCGCTGCCCTTGGTGCTGAAGCTGAGCATGGCAACCCTTGGCTCTTCAAAGCCAGCAACACTGCGGGCTGTCTGAGCAGTGCAGACGGCTATCTGTGCAAGCTGATTGGCATCGGGCATCGGCGTCACGGCAACGTCGCCCATGACCAACACACCTTCCTCGCCATATTGCTTGGCCGGCGTTATCATCAGCATGGCTCCGCTGACGCAGCTTACGCCGGGAGCGCACTTGATGATTTGCAGAGCAGGACGAAGGGTATCGCCTGTCGTGGAGAGTGCTCCGGAGATTTGACCGTCGGCATCACCATTCTTGATGATGAGACAGCCGTAGTAGAGAGGATCTTTCACCTTCTCGCGAGCCTGTTCCTCAGTGACACCTTTGTTTTTCCTGAGATTGTAGAAGAGCTGGACGTACTCCTCTGTCTGCGGATTGGTTGCAGGGTCGATGATGGTGGCTTTGTCGATGTTGTTCAAGCCGAGTTTTGCCGCAAGTGCAAATATCTCGTTTTGCGAACCAATCAGAATGATATCTGCCAGGTCGTCGGCCAAAGCCTTATCCGCAGCCGTTAAGGTTCGCTCCTCCAGACTCTCGGGCAACACGATGCGTTGCTTGCAAGACTTGGCTCGAGCGATGATTTGTTCCATTAAATTCATAGTAGCATTATTTTTGTTTCTGAGTAATCCGATTCTGTGGGGTCAATACTTTCCCTTCATCAACAATGTCTCCAGTTCCTCTGTCGAGATATGAGAGCGGAGCATGTCATTATATGCAGCAGTTATGTTACCCGTCTCTTCGCTCACCACGATTGCCAGGGCATCCGTTTCCTTGCTGATACCTTTTGCGGCACGATGGCGAAGCCCGAACTCCTTGGGGATATCGAGGTCATGGCTGATGGGCAGGATGCAAGAAGCTGCTGCTATTCTGCCTTTGGCGATAATCATGGCACCGTCGTGCAGGGGGCTGTTCTTGAAGAAGATATTCTCGATGAGTCGTTGTGTTATCTTAGCATCAACCTCTTCACCAGTTCGCATGAACTCGCCAAGCGGGAGGTCGTTCTGAAGCACGATGAGGGCTCCGACGTGTTGCTTGCTCATATTCATGCAAGCCATCACGATGGGGAAGATTGTCTCTCGCTCATTGCGGAACTCTCCGACATTCTTGTGTTTGTCGAGCCGGAAGAAACGGAGGAAACGATGAGCACGGTTGCGGGCTCCTATGTTGTAGAAGAAGCGACGTATGTCCTCTTGGAAGAGAATGATGATGGCAAGGGCACCGACGCTCACAAGTTGGTCGAGGATGCCTCCCAAGAGCTTCATCTCCATCACCTTGCTGATGATAATCCAGAAGCTGATAAAGAGCAGAATGCCATAGAAGATATTGACGGAGCGAGATTGCTTCATCAGCTTGTAGCAATAGAAGAGCACTATCGCTACAAGGAAAATATCCACGAGGTCTTTGAAGCTTATTGTAGGCAAGGTCAGTCTTTGAATTTAGAATTTATAATAATACACTCCATCGCTTCCCTGACTTCGTGAGCCCGAAGGATGTGAGCGCCCTTCTGCAGAGCCACGGTATGCAAGACGGTCGTTCCGTTCAGAGCTTCACCTGGTGTAGTTCCAAGCAACTTGTAGATCATACTCTTATGGCTGACGCCAACAAGCAAAGGCAGATTAAGTTCATGCAAGACTTCGAGGTTTCGCATGATAATGTAGTTCTGTTCGAGTGTCTTGCCGAAGCCGAAACCTGGATCGAGGATGATGTCGCATACACCCAGTTCATGAAGTTCCTCTACTTTGCGCCCCATCTCTCGCAGAAACTCGGAAACCACCTCCTGTTCCCCTTCCGCCGAGATGCTTTTGTTATGTGTAAGCACATAAGGTACATGCAATTCTGCTACCGTATGGAACATATCTTTGTCGAACTCTCCGCCGCTGATGTCGTTTACTATCTGCACGCCGAACTCCTCGACACACATCCCCGCGACATTCGCTCTGAAAGTATCCACGCTCAAAATAGCATCGGGCGCTTCCCTGCGCACAGCAGTCAGAGCCTCCCTAAGACGTCGCATCTCTTCTTTCTCATCTGGAGGCGTAAAGCCAGGACGCGTAGAACAAGCTCCCACATCCAGCATCGAAGCTCCCTCATCGAGCATCTCTCTGATGTGCAGGCGAATCGCGTCAGCGCCTTCATGATGCTGATAGAAAGAATCGGGCGTGGCATTCAAGATGCCCATCGTGACAGGCTCTTCCAGCGAAAACAATTCGCCGCCCAAGTTGATACTGTATGGTATGGTCCGGGACATAATCACATAAAATTGCCCACAAAATTACACATTATTCATATAAATGGCAAGAAATCCAGAAAAAAAGGTTTAACTTTGTGCCAGAAAACGAAACAAGACTATGAATCCAGAAGCATTATATGCCCTATATCGTGAGCATCCATCCGTGACAACAGATAGCCGCAAGTGTCCTCAGGGGAGTATCTTCTTTGCACTGAAGGGAGATACGTTCGACGGAAACAACTATGCCACGCAGGCTCTCGAGAAGGGTTGTGCCTATGCTGTCGTTGATAATCCAAAGGTCCAAAAGGGGAACGACCGGCTCATCCTCGTCCCTGACGTGCTGAAGGCGTTGCAGCAACTGGCTGCCCACCATCGCAAGGCATGGGGCGGAACAGTGATACAGATTACGGGGACCAATGGCAAGACCACCACGAAGGAGCTCATCAGCGCCGTTCTTTCCGAGGAAAAGAATGTCCTCTTCACCGAAGGGAACCTCAACAATCACATTGGCGTGCCGCTTACCCTGCTTCGCATCAAGCCGGAGCACGACATTGCCGTCATCGAGACTGGAGCCAATCATCCCGGGGAGATTGCAGACCTCTCTCGCATCGTAAAGGCAGACTACGGACTTATCACGAACGTGGGGCGCGCACATCTGGAAGGCTTCGGCAGTTTTGAAGGCGTAAAGCAAACGAAGGGCGAGCTCTATGACGACCTGCGGCGGCGCGCGGGGAGGATCTTCATCAATGCCTTCGACGACAATCTCCTGCAGATGGCCCGGGAGCGCGGCTTCGTCTTACGCGAAGATGCCTTGCCCTATGTCGAGGGCAGGGTGAGCAGGGTAACACCATTTATCGAAATCAGGTGGAGGCAGGAAGATGACCGGCCCTGGCATACCGTCAGGACAAACCTGATCGGCACATACAACATCGACAATCTGCGGGCTGCCGCCACGGTGGGACTTCATTTCGGCATCAGTCCGGAGCAAATCTGCCATGCCCTTTCTGCCTACAGACCCACAAACAGCCGCAGCGAATTAAGAGAGGCTGGAAGCAATCGCCTCATCATCGATGCATATAATGCCAACCCCTCGAGTATGAAGGCCGCCCTGACCAACTTCTCCTTTCTTGATGACAAGCATAAGATGGTGATACTCGGCGACATGCGGGAGCTTGGTTCAGAAAGCCTTGAAGAGCACAGGAAGATAGTTGAGCAACTTCAGGACATGAAGCTTGAGCGCATCTGGCTGGTCGGGGAAGAGTTCTCGCGAGCAGCAAAGGAGGGGGACATGCGGATATTCAAGGATGTGGAAGAAGTGAAGGAGAGCCTGAGGACTGAACCAATCGCCAATACAACCATACTCATCAAGGGCAGCAACAGCACAAGGCTCCATCAACTTCCCGACTTCATCTGATTTTTAGTGTCCGTTCCTTTTCGTCGTAACTGATGCCCTCCGCCTGCAGGTAATGGCCGAGCACGCCATTTTTCGTGAGCATGGCAGCGGTGCCTGCCGTGATTTCACCATCCTGGACCACCCATAGCCCGTCGCTCAGTTGGATTGCCATTTCCACATCATGCGTGCTCAGGAGGATTATCCTGTTCAGCTCGTGAGCCAGGCGACGCAACAGCCTGAGGATGCTGACCTTTGCATGAAAGTCGAGAAAGGCGGTGGGCTCGTCGAGCAAGATGACGGGCGTGCGCTGGGCAAGAGCCTTTGCAAGCAATGCCTTCTGTCGTTCGCCGTCGCTCAAGGTATCGACGGTTCTCTCGGCCAAGCTGCCGATTCCCACCATTTCGATGGCTTCGCGGGCGATGATCCTGTCTTCCCTCGCGGGTTTCCCAAAGAACCCGGTATAGGGTGCACGTCCCATCAGGGCAAGGTCTGCCACCTTCATGTAGGGCACCTCCACTCTTTCCGTCAGAACTACGGAAACGGTCTTGCTACGCTCTGAAACAGAGAGGGAAGTCAAGTCGCGCCCGCCTATCATGACTTTCCCCGAGAGCGCGGGCTGAAAGCCAGCAAGGGTTCGCAAGATCGTGCTCTTGCCTGCTCCGTTTGAGCCAAGCATACAGACCATCTGCCCTGCCTCAAGGGTCTGGCTGATGTCGGACAAGACGATTTTATCGTCATATCCCACTGAGAGATGCTGCAAAACTAATTCATGACTCATGCTCTTTGTCTCAAGATTAAGGGCCGACGCTTTTACTCAAAGGTCAGACAATATTTGTATCCAAGACGGCGATATGTCTGCTCGAGCAAAGGAAGACGGGCGAGGAACTGCTCATAATTCTTTGCTTCTGGCTGTAACCACCCGACCTCGCTCATAGCTGCCAGGCGCGGGAGAAGCATGAACTCGACGTGGTCTGGGCTGAGAATGTATTCCGTCCAAAGATTACATTGTACTCCCATGATGTACCGTGCCTCGTCTTCCGTCAAGTCTTCGGGAACAGGTTCCATGCTATAGACCTTGCTTAAAGGCAGATAACCTCCGATGCCTAATGGCTGCGCATCGCGGTTTCTCAGTTGATAGTAGTCGAAGTAGCAGTTACCCGTGGGCGTCATTACAACATAATGATGGAGCTTTGCTGCAGTTTTGCCGCCCTCATACCCACGCCAACTCATCACGGCAGCATTCTCGCTCAATCCGCCCTCCAATGTCTCGTCCCATCCTATTATCTGACGGCCCCGTAATGATAAGAAGTTTTCCATCTCCTTATTGATAAAGGATTGCAGTTGACTCTCGTCTTTCAGGCCAAGTTCTTTCATTTTTGCCTGACACTTCTGACATGTCTTCCATCGAATACGCGGGCTCTCGTCGCCACCGATATGAATCAACTTGCCCGGGAAGACGTCACAGAGTTCGCTATAGACTGTCTTGAGGAACTCCAATGTCTTTGGATTACCTGCGCAAAGCACATCGTCGGCAATACCCCATATCCCCCATACATTGTACGGACCTCCCGTGCAGCCAAGATAAGGATATACACTCATTGCTGCAATCATGTGCCCAGGCATGTCTATCTCTGGGACGATGGTTATGTAACGTTCTGCTGCGTATGCTACCACTTCGCGCAGTTCCTCCTGGGTGTAATAGCCGGTCTCGGGCGTATCATCATAGATGGAATTGTCCGGATCGGAGAGTCCGATGTTCTTACCTATGATTGTACGCGGACGAACACTTGCTTTCTCGGCGAGTTCCGGCAAGGCTTTCACCTCGAAACGCCAGCCTTGATCGTCGGTCAGATGCCAGTGGAAGCGATTGATGCCGTGCAGAGAAAGGATGTCGATGTACTTCTTGACGAAAGAGATGGGAAAGAAGTGGCGTGCACAGTCGAGATGTGCGCCTCGGTAACTGAAGCGGGGTGTTCCGCTCACTTCTGCAAAGGGAAGACGAGCCTCGTCTGGTTCGTTCATGATGCTTTTGCGAAGAGTCTGGATGCCATAATAGACGCCGCTTTCGCTTGCGCCACGAATGGTGATGCCTTTCTTGCTGACGCTGATGGAATAGGCATCAGGGCTGTCGCTCTTGAGGTCAAGAGAAAGGTTGACGGCTGCCTTCTTGTTATTGGGCGCATCAACTGTCAGCCCCAGGTATTCGGCGGCAAACTCGGCATTGCGTTTCATTTGAGGATTACCGGAAGGATAGCTCACGGTCATGCCTTTGGCGAGCGTCATGTACTGACCGCTCTTATCTATGCTGATTTGCTGAGGCAACGGAATGACCTGGTAATTGACTTCGGCTGCGACACTCATGCTGAATGCTGACATGAGTACTGCTAAGATTTGCTTGTTCTTCTTCATGGTTTATAGTTTAGTTGTGTTTTGTTTCAATATGACATGTAGCACGACAGGTGCTCCGATGATGGGTGTAATGACGCTGATTGGGATGATGCTGCCGTCGCGGGGAAGTGTGCTCAGCAGGTTGCAGAGCAGAGAAAGGTTGGCACCTATAAGCATCGTGGCGGGCATCAGAGTGCTGTGGTACGACGTGCCGAGCGCAAGACGTGCAAGATGTGGCACAGCTAAACCGATGAATGATATGGGGCCGCAGAAGGCTGTCGTCGTAGAAGTGAGCAGTCCCGTGACGAGAAGCAGCATCTGACGAACTCTGCCTATCCTGATGCCGAGGTTTTCTGCATAGCGGTCGCCAAGGAGAAGTGCATCGAGAGGTTTGATGAGGAGGAGGGCGAGGAGCAGTCCGGTGCAGGTCAATATGCAGAAGATGGGGAGGCGTTCTATGCCGACGGAAGCGAAGTTGCCCATACCCCACATCACGAAGTTGAAGACACCCTGCTCCGTGGCAGAGTAGTTGAGGAGCTGAATGATGCTTCCCGTCACATAACTTATAATGACGCCGGTGATGAGGAGCATTACTTGACTGCGCAAGAGCTTGCTCAGAACCATCAGCAGAGCCATGATGGATAGAGCTCCTGCCATTGCAGCAATGATGATAAGGAACTGGCCGCCAAGGGTCAGTCCTGCAATGGAAGTGGTGCCTCCGAGCAGAAGCAGGACGATGGCAACGCCAAGATTTGCGCCGGAGTCAATGCCGAGGATTGAAGGGCCGGCCAGAGGATTGCGGAAGGCTGTCTGCAGAAGCAGGCCGCAAGTGCCCAACGCCATGCCCGTCAGCAAAGCTGTAAGCATCTGGGGGATGCGGCCCTGCAGGATAATGACACTCCAGGCGGGATGTCCCTCCACCTCATTGCCGCACAGGATTCTCCAGACATCCGCCATGGGAATATCAAGCGAACCGCAGAACACGTTCAGTGTGGAGAGCAGAATCATCAAGACTGCCAAGCCTCTTAGTTTGTATTTAACTTTCACCTTCTATTGTTTCAGCATTTCAAAGTAATGATGTTCCGCCTCGATTTCAAGTTCCGGATGCAGGATGCTGATGAGATCTTCCAGCAGGCGTTCCGGGTGAAAGGGGGTCTCTTCATAAATGAACTTCTTCGATGTGTCGCACCACCATATCTTCGCCCTGATGTTAGCCAGCAAGGGTGTATCAGCGTTCATCTGCTTCCTGTCGAGAGGTCCGTGGTGCTTTATCAGCCAAACGTCGGCATTGATACCTCTGTCGACCACCTTTTCCGTACTGAGCGGTATGCCTCCACTTCCTTCAAGGTCGGCGAAGAGATAGTTCGCGCCGGCATCTTCGTAGAGTCTCGTCGAGCCGCTTCCCGAACCGGGAAGGGTCCATTGTCCGCTCCAAGGCATCTCGGGCAGGAGTCGGGGGCGCGTCTTTGTGCTTTCAGCAAGGTCGCGAAGTTGCTTGTAGCGATGTTCCACGCAGCAGAAGATGCTGTCGGCTTCCCTGCCACGACCGAAGAGACGACCGTAGAAGCGAATCCACTCGGCGCGTCCCAACGGCGAGTTTTCCATGTAGTCGGCACACCAGATAATGGGGATGCCGAGACTCTCGATGCGTCCCAGGCCGCCGCTGTTCTCGAAGGGGCTGGGCAGCAGTGCGTCGGGATTCAGGTTGATGACCTGTTCCAGGCTGGGCTGGATGCTGTTGCCCAGGTTGGCGACACGTCCCTCGGCGATGTCTTTCTTGAGTTCGGGCTGGTTGATGAACTCGGCGTCGCAGATACCTCCCACTGCATCTCCTGCCCCCAGTTCACTGAGGAGGGCACAATGGACACTGCCGAACACGGCAGCGTTCTGCAGAGGAATGCGCACGGGCGTCATGTCTGTCCGGTGCGGTTCCTGCCCTGCTTCGTAGAGACAATAGCGGGCTAACGTCCCTGCCCCATTCCAGGGATTGCGCAGCGTCACTTCAATATGGTCGGGAAAGGAGACGACGGTCAGGTTCTTCGCATACGAGAACTGCAGCGAGTCGCCTGCTTCAGCCACACCGCCAGACTGCTGTCCCGAGCACCCGGGCAGCAGAAGAAGCAGAAAAACATATATGAGAAAGCGTGACTTCATCTGTATCGTGTTGCAAAGATACGAATTAATCCACAATCATCGACTCAAAATCCCCGATTTCTTTTATTGATGTCCGGTAAAAAACGACCTGAAGCCCCTTTTGTTTTATAATGTGACGTTTTTTTAATCCTACAGTCGCATTGTCAACAGGGACGCGTCGCTCTGACCATAGGGACGCGTCGCTCTGACAACAGGGACGCGTCCCTCTGACAAATTATTCCAGTCTCAGGATAAGGCGCAATGCAAGCAGTCTCTACTTGTCTTCAAAGAAGATGCGCTTCACGCGCGGAGCAATGCCGGTCAGAATCTCGTAAGGAATCGTGCCGCAACGGGAGGCAAGCTCTGCTGGCGGGAGTTCATCGCCAAAGATAGTGGCAAGATCTCCTTCCTCGCAAGGAATGTCTGTCACGTCTATCATGCATACATCCATACAGATATTGCCGACATAATCGGCCTTTCTCCCGTTAACGATGCAATAGCCTTTCCTGTTCCCGAGCAGTCTGTTCAGTCCGTCGGCATAACCTATTGGCAGACTTGCAATGCGACTATCCCTCTCGAGCACCGTCTTTCTGCTGTAACCGACGCTCTCACCTGCCTTCACGTCGTGAATCTGGAGGATAGTCGTACGAAGGGTGCTCACGTTGTGTATGGTCTCGTCTGTGCGGCTGTTGATGCCGTAGAGCCCAAGTCCGAGCCTTACCATCTCGAGATGCCGGTCCGGGAAATGCTCAATACCCGCACTGTTGCACATGTGACGCAGTATGGGATGTGGGAATGCCTCCTGCAACTTCCTGCTGCCCCTCAGGAAGAGTTCATACTGCCCGGCAGAGAAGTCGTCGAAATCATCGGAGTCACTCCCCACGAAATGCGAGAAGACGGAACGCGGGATGAGTGCCGTCTGATGCTTGAGGCGGTCGATGAGTTTTGGCATGTCCTTCTCCGGATCGAAGCCAAGACGATGCATACCCGTATCGAGCTTTATGTGGACGGGAAAGTTCGTGATGCCCTCATGCTCTGCAGCATAGATAAGCGCATCAAGCAGACGGAAGCTGTAGATTTCAGGCTCGAGGTTGTACTGGAACAGAGTACTGAAGCTGCTCATCTCGGGATTCATCACCATGACACCTTGCGTGATGCCCTTCTCCCGCAGTGTAACCCCCTCGTCTGCCACGGCCACGGCAAGGTAGTCGACGTTATGATCCTGCAGAGTCTTCGCCACTTCGACCGCCCCGGCTCCATAGGCGTCAGCCTTCACCATGCATATCATCTTCGTTTCCGGCTTCATAAAGGAGCGGTAGAAATTCAAGTTCTGCACGATGGCGCTGAGATTAACCTCGAGGATCGTCTCGTGAACTTTCTTCTCCAGTCTGTCCGTGATGCGTTCAAAGTGGAATTTGCGCGCACCCTTTATGAGGATAAGTTGATGCTCGAGACTGGAGAGGATGTCGTCCTGCAGCAGAGCTTCCGTGCCGGCAAAGAAGCGACAACGGATGGGCAGACCAGCGAAACAGTTCATGTGGGCAGATATAACGCCCCCGACTGCCAGCAGATTGTTGATGCCACGTTGCTCGAGGAGGTCGGCAAGCTGCGAATAAAGGGCATGAGGTTCTATGCCGCTCTGCAAGATGTCACTCAAGATAAGGGTACGCTGACGGCCTTCCTTCTCGGGTCTTCTATTCATGAAATCCAGGGCAATGTCCAGACTGCTGATGTCACTATTGTAGGAATCATTGATGAGGGTACAGTCGTTCTGGCCGTCTTTCACCTCAAGTCGCATCGCAACCGGCTCGAGAGCCCGCAGACGTTCTTCAATCGTATCGTCGTCGAGACCCATCTCGCGGCAGGCGGCACGGCAGAGCGCTTCGTTGTCCTCGTAAGCATTGCCCGTAGTTGGGCAGGGAACGAGGCGTCCTTTAAGCCTCGCCTTGCGAATGCAGTCCTTTATCACGGAGTCGCCAGCAGGGTAAATGATGACCTTTGCATCTTTCATGAGATGAAGCTTCTCCATACACTTCTCCTCGAAGGTCAGGAAGTTCTCCTGATGGGCACCGCCCAGGCAGGTGAAGATGCCTATTCGAGGCTTGATGATTCTCTCCAGAGCCATCATTTCATTTTTCTTCGAGATGGCTGCCTCGAAGATACCAATCTGGGTACTTTCGCTCAGTCCCCACACAGAAAGAGGCACGCCTGTTTGCGAGTTGTAACTGCGAGGACTGCGGGTTACGATGAAATCCGGTGCCAGAAGTTGATAGAGCCATTCTTTGACGACGGTTTTACCATTGCTGCCCGTTATGCCAATCACGGGAATATCAAAGCGGGAGCGATGCCACGCGGCAAGAGATTGCAGGGCGAAGAGCGTGTCCTGGACAACGAGAATATCAGCCTCGGGGAAGTCTCCCTCCAGTTCTTCGCTCACCACGAAAGCACGAACTCCGCGATGATAAAGGTCATTTATATAAAGATGTCCGTTCCCCACATCAGTCTTTATGGCAAAAAAGAGTGTAGATTCCGGATAACAAAGGCTGCGACTGTCAGTCAACAACCAGTCTATCTCATGACCTTTCAGGCCTTCCGTCTTGGCGCCAATGAAGGATGCTATTTCGAAGGTATTGTACATTTCTTGAGTTTAAGGATAATTAGTTTAGTGTTCTAAGGTTAATGTATTCCAGAAGTTAAAGAAGCTCACTCGTCATATTCACTTAGATTACTGGATAGCAATAGTTTATACAATCGATTTGTCTGGTCACAGCACGCAACATTCCAAAGAATTTCACCTCTCTTCATGCTTTCATTCACTCCTTCTTTCATCTCGGTTCTTGTGCATCTTAGCCCTGCGAATGGGCTCATATTCTTTCAGATATTGTTGCATATCGCTGTCCATGGCAGCTTCCACCAGTCTGCGCCATATGTAATCCACGGCAAAAGAAGAGGGGTGAATCATGTCGTCGGCATAAAAACGATAGTCACGAAGCTCGTCGAGCAGGATTTCGTAAGCAGGGAAATAGGTCACTTTCTCCGGATAGCGTTTGCAAGCCTCGTGGACAGAAAGGAGCAGAACAGACTTCGAAAGCTGACTTTCATGGAATCCATATTTCTTGTAACGATACGGGCTTACGGTAAAGACCACATGAGAAGTCGGTTGGGCAGCCGTGAGCAGTTCGACCATCTCACATATGATCTTCGTGCAGTCCACCACATCCAACTTCACTTCTTCAAAGAGAGCATCGGGCTGTTTATGGCAGTTCGTAACGGTCAGCCCATTTTCCTTCAAGCGATAGCACACGTTTGTTCCGAGGGTTATAAAGATGAAATCGGCTTTCCTCAACGCATCCCCCAGCTCGGAGAAGGTGTGACGGACCTTCACCCGTAATCGGTCCTCATCGGTATCGACCATAAGCGTGTTCGCCAGCCAGCAATGCCATTCGCCAGTTTCCGTGCAGAAAAGAGGCAGCTCGTCACTTCCCATCAGAGAATGCGTCACCTGAACAGCGATGCTTTCTGGATTGTAAGTCGCTCCAAAAGGATTACACAGGGCATCCACTCCATAGCTTAAAAACTTCTCGCCCATGCCTTGAGCAAAGCAAGATCCAAGCAAAACGAAACTGTGGTCATGGCGCATAGGATTTGGCCAGTTAGGCACATCCACAACAGTTCTGAGGAGCATATCTTCGACCTTCATTTTCTATTTTCACGGATTTTATCGCACAAAATTACATAAAACTCCGCAAAAAGCCGTATCTTTGTGCACAAAAATAATAGTAAACCGTGAAAAAAAAGCCCCAAGAGCTTCTTACAAACATAAAGTCCCCTTCCGACCTCAGAGCCATGCCTCTCGATTCGCTGCCTCAGGTATGCAGTGAACTCAGACAGGAAATCATTCAGGAAATGGCCGACAACCCTGGACACTTCGCCAGCTCACTCGGCGTGGTGGAGCTGACTGTTGCGCTGCACTATGTCTTCGACACACCTTACGACCGCCTGGTTTGGGACGTAGGTCACCAAGCTGCAGGACATAAGATTCTGACAGGCCGCCGTGAAACCTTCCCAACTTACAGGCATTTTCATGGACTTCGACCTTTCCCCTCGCCAGACGAAAGCGAATACGACACCTTTGCTTGCGGCCATGCCTCTAACAGTATTTCCGCTGCCTTGGGTATGGCCGTTGCTGCCCATCAAATGGGAGACGACAAAAGAAAGGTCGTAGCCATCATCGGCGACGGAAGCATGAGCGGTGGCCTCGCATTCGAAGGCGTCAACAATGCAAGCAGCACTCCAAACAACTTGCTCATCATCTTGAATGACAATAACATGAGCATAGACAGAAGTGTGGGCGGAATGAAGCATTACCTGCATCAGTTGCACACATCCAGCCTCTACAACGATGTGCGCTTTCGCCTGCGGAATGGTCTTGTCCGGCTGGGCGTCCTGAATGAAAAAAGACGCCAGAAGATTCTTCGTTTCAACAACTCCCTAAAAGCTCTGCTAAATAATCAGCAGAACATTTTCGAGGGCTTCAATATCCGTTACTTCGGTCCCATTAATGGGCACGATGTGATTGAGCTTGTGAACACACTTCGACAGATAAAAGAAATGAAAGGGCCGAAACTTCTTCACCTTCATACCATCAAAGGAAAGGGGTTCAAAGCAGCCGAGAAGAATCCGACCATCTTTCATGCTCCTGGCAAGTATGACCCGGAAACAGGCGAACGACTTAAGGATAATACGGAAGGCATGCCCCCAAGGTATCAAGACGTCTTCGGCGAGACGCTCCTCGAACTTGCGAAGCAGAACGAGAAGATTGTAGGCATCACCCCAGCAATGGCAACAGGCTGCAGCCTCAGCATCATGATGAAGGAGATACCCGAACGGACATTCGACGTCGGCATTGCGGAGGGACACGCAGTTACATTCGCTGGCGGCCTTGCCAAAGAAGGCTTAATTCCCTTCTGCAACATATATTCCTCCTTCGCCCAACGCGCTTTCGACAACATTATCCACGACGTGGCTCTATGCAAACTTCCTGTCGTCTTCTGTTTCGACAGAGCAGGACTCGTCGGACAGGACGGCGCAACTCATCACGGTGCTTTCGACCTCGCTGCACTTCGTCCTATCCCCAATCTAACGATAAGCTCTCCCATGAACGAACATGAATTGCGCTGCTTAATGTACACAGCACAGCTTCCTGGGAAAGGACCTTTCGTAATTCGCTACCCAAGAGGACGAGGCGTCCTGACCGATTGGCGGTGTCCCCTGAAGGAACTCCCTATTGGGAAAGGTCGAAAGCTGTCAGAAGGAAAGGATGTTGCTGTGTTGAGTCTTGGCCCCATTGGAAATGTCGTGACAAAGGTTGTGGAGGAACTAAAAGATGAGGGCATCTATGCCAGTCATTATGATATGCGCTTCCTCAAGCCTATCGATGAAGACATCTTACAGGAAGTTGGTATAGGCTTTCATCATATCATTACCGTCGAAGATGGCACCCGTCAAGGCGGATTGGGATCTGCAGTCATTGAATATATGTCCGACCACAACCTGCATCCACAAATCGTGCGTCTCGGTTTGCCAGACCATTTCGTCGAACATGGTACTCCAGAAGAACTCTACCATCTCGTAGGACTTGATGCAGAAAATATAAAGTTAAAAATAAAAGATTTACTCCGTTGAATCTTTAATTCCATAAATCATGAAAATCGTCATAGCAGGAGCAGGAGCTGTTGGTTCGCATCTTGCAGCACTCCTTTCAAGAGAAGATCAGGACATCATCCTTATCGACGAGAATCCAGAAAAGACAGCTCGCCTTCTTAGTTCCGGTGACCTTGACCTCATGACGCTCAACGTCTCCCCCACCTCAATCAGTGGACTTCGTGAAGGTGGTGTGCAGCAGTGTGACCTCTTTATAGCCGTCACACCAGAAGAGACACGAAACATCACTTGTTGCATGCTGGCACACACACTTGGAGCCCGCAAAACGATTGCACGAGTCGACACTGCCGAATACACGATGCCTCAGTATCGCAGCCTCTTCCAGCAAATGGGTGTGGACTCCATCATTTACCCAGAAGGACTTGCAGCAAGGGAAATCCTCGATGGGATTAAACGTTCTTGGGTTCGACAGTACTGGGAAGTGGCAGGAGGTGCTCTCGTTATGCTTGGCATCAAGCTTCGAGAAAAAGCTCGCATCACAGGCGTTGCCCTTCGTGACCTCTGCGACGCACAAACACCATACCGTATTGTAGCTATCAAACGAGGTGACGACACCATTATCCCAACAGGCAACGACGAGCTTCGAAACGGAGACATCGCCTACTTTATGACCACAAAGCGACACATCGGATATATCCGAGAAATTGTAGGCAAAGAAGACTATGCCGATGTCCGAAACGTAATGATTATGGGCGGTGGACGAACCTCTGTTCATGTTGCTGAAGGTAAACCTGATTTTTATAACATCAAGATTATCGAGCAGAATGAAGAACGCTGCCACCGTCTTAACGAAATCCTTGAAGACAGCGACATTCGTATCATTCAAGGTGATGGACGCGACACAACGCTTCTCCTCGACGAGGGCCTCTCGGACATGCATGCATTTTGTGCTCTGACGCCAGAGACAGAGACAAATATTTTAGCTTGTCTTGCAGCAAAAAGGATGGGAGTTCGAAAGACTGTTGCACTCGTTGACAATATGGACTACATCTCTATGGCCGAAAAACTTGACATAGGCACCATCATCAACAAGAAGATGATAGCAGCCGGTCGCATATATCAGATGATGCTTGATACGGATGCTCACAATGTCAAATGCCTCACCATTGCAAGTGCAGATGTGGCAGAAATCGTCGTACAGGAAGGCAGTTTAGCCCAAACAAGGCCTGTCAGCGAATTGCGTTTGCCTTCAGGTGTTACGCTTGGAGGTTATGTCCGAGGTGAAAACCAGGGAGCACTTATTTATGGTAACACAACGCTGCAACCAGGCGATCGTGTTGTTGTCTTCTGCAAGAGTGGTCTCATAAAACAGATGGACCACTATTTCTCAAAAAAAAGTCGCGGACTGCATTTGTTCTAATATGGTCTCAATAGATAATCTAAGCGTAGAATTTAGCGCTAAGCCGCTCTTCAATGACATCAGTTATGTCATTAACGACCATGACCGCATAGCCCTCGTAGGCAAGAATGGCGCAGGAAAGAGCACGATGCTTAAAATTATCGCTGGCATTCAAGAGCCTACGAATGGGACGGTAAGTGCATCTCGCGACCTGACAATTGCATACCTTCCACAGGTTATGACGCTTACAGACGAACGAACTGTCCGTGAGGAAGCAGAACGTGCTTTCGAGAACATCACTGAGATGAGCAGTGAATTAGAACGTCTCAATAATCAACTTTCAGAACGTACTGACTATGAGAGCGAAGCATATATGCAACTCGTGGAGCGCTTTACATACATCAACGAGCACTTTCAGATGATGGGAGGCTTGAATTATCAAGCAGAACTGGAGCGGACCTTAGGTGGTCTTGGCTTCAAAAGAGAAGACCTTGACCGCCCCACAAGCGAGTTCAGCGGAGGATGGAGGATGCGAATCGAACTGGCAAAGCTACTCCTCCAACACCCAGATGTTCTTCTCCTCGACGAGCCCACGAACCACCTCGACATAGAGAGCATCCAGTGGCTTGAGAACTTCCTTGCCACAAATGCAAATGCCGTTGTGCTCGTCAGCCACGACCGTGCATTTATTAATAATGTAACGAACCGCACCATCGAGATTAGTTGCGGCAAGATTTATGATTATAAAGTGAAGTATGACGAGTATGTCGCACTTCATGCCGAACGTCGGGAGCAACAGCTTCGTGCCCTTGAGAATCAACAGAAAGAGATTGCCGATGCAAAAGCATTCATCGAACGATTTCGTTATCAAGCCACAAAAGCCATACAGGTTCAACAGAAGATAAGGCAGCTCGAAAAGATTGTGCCCATTGAAGTGGATGAGGTGGACAGTTCGGCGCTGCGTCTCAAGTTCACATGCTCAATGCGAAGCGGCGACTTTCCCGTCATATGCAATGAAGTTGAGAAAAAATATGGAGAGCATTGCGTCTTCAAGAATGTCAACCTCACTATCAAAAGAGGCGAGAAGGTGGCTTTCGTAGGACGGAATGGCGAAGGCAAGACAACGCTCGTGAAATGCATCATGGGTGAGATTCCTTTCGACGGGACTCTCAAGGTCGGCCATAACGTGCAGATTGGTTACTTTGCTCAGAACCAAGCGCAACTGCTTGATGGGGAATGTACGGTTTTCGACACTATCGACAGAGTTGCAAGAGGCGACATCCGTCTCAAGATACGTGACATTCTTGGTGCTTTCATGTTTGGTGGCGAAGCAAGTGACAAAAAGGTAAAGTTCCTTTCCGGTGGTGAACGGACCCGACTGGCAATGATAAAGCTACTGTTGGAGCCAGTAAATTGCCTCATCCTCGATGAGCCAACCAATCACCTCGATATGCGCTCGAAAGATGTACTGAAAGCTGCTATTCGCGACTTCGACGGCACAGTTATCGTGGTAAGTCACGACCGAGAGTTCCTTGATGGACTTGTAACGAAGGTATATGAATTTGCCGACGGAAAGGTGAGAGAGCATCTGGGAGGCATATATGACTTCCTAACCTCCCTCCAACTTTCCCCTAAAGTAGAGGACACCGTAAAGTCTTCCCTCCCCATTGACGAGGGAAGGGACGGCGCTGTCTCGTATGCCGAGCAGAAAGCATTAGCACGTGAACAGAAGCGAAAGGAGAAGGCTCTGCAAGAAGCAGAAGATAAGGTGACACAACTTGAAGCAGCCATTCGCATCCTTGAAGACCAGATGTCAACGCCCGAAGGCAGTCAGGACATCTCGCTCTACGAGAAACATGGCAGGCTAAAAGTTCAACTCAAGCAAGCAGAAGAGGAATGGGAAGCACTGATATAACAATCCCCATGACTCCATCATAAAAGAAACATCAGCTGAGCAGTAAAGAGGAAAAGGAGATGAGAGTACTATGTGATTTCATTGCCCGATGGATGGGGTTGATTGTGCTATTGGTGGCAATAGTGTCTCTGTTTTTGCCGACTTCGTTCATTTGGATTGCCCCCAAAGCCATCAGTCCTTTGATTGGTGTGATAATGTTTGGCATGGGACTTACGCTCTCACCTAACGACTTCAAGATTGTAATGAGCCGTCCTAAAGACATACTCATCGGCTGCCTGGCACAGTTCACCATCATGCCTTTACTCGCATGGGTACTGACGCTTGTCTTCTCGCTCCCGAAAGAGTTGGCATTAGGCGTGATACTCGTTGGCTGTTGCCCTGGAGGAACGGCTTCGAATGTCATCACTTACCTTGCAAAAGGAGATCTGGCTCTTTCCGTAGGCATGACCGCCTGCTCCACCCTACTCGCTCCCATCATGACACCGTTTCTCGTGTGGTTGATGGCAGGCACGATGGTTGAGACTGATACGCTGGGAATGCTACTGAGCATTGTCTATGTGGTGATTGCACCTATCATTGTAGGACTGCTGTGCCAACGTTTCTTGCCTGGGCTCACAAAAGCAGTCACTCCCTATCTGCCTGCGTTCTCATCCCTTACCATTGCGTTTGTGGTGGGCATTGTAGTATCGCATAATGCAGGTCGTTTGATGCTCGGCGGACTGACAGTCATCCTCGTCGTCATGCTCCACAACTTGCTTGGCCTCTTGCTTGGGTTCACGATAGGACGCATGTTACGCATGGAGAAGTCCAAATGTATTGCCATCTGTATCGAAGTCGGCATGCAAAACAGCGGCTTGGCTTCTTCCCTTGCAAACATGCATTTCGCAGCTTATCCGCTGGCAACCATTCCAGGAGCCATCTTCAGTGTCTGGCACAACATCAGCGGGGCATTGGCAGCAAAAGCTTTTCAAGCAAAAGACAAAGAAAGACAGGACTCAACAATATATAACTTGTAACCTTATATAATAATGAAAAAGAACAAACTATTTATGGCAATTGCAGCAACAGCATTGCTGGGGGCTTGCACACCCGAAAGCAAGCAACTGGCGTCGGGTATTGACCTTGCCAATCTCGACTCAACTTATCTGCCAGGAACAGACTTCTACATGTACGCCACAGGCGGCTGGCAGAAGATTCATCCCTTGACGGCTGAGTATAGCCGCTTCGGCTCTTTCGACCAGCTTCAAGAGGACAACAACGAGCGTCTGCGCTCGCTTATTGACAGCGTGGCTGCTCAGCAAAATGAGAAGGGTTCCATAGAGCAGAAGATTGCGGACCTCTATAACTCAGCAATGGACAGCGTGAACCTGAACGAGCACTACTGGGGTGCATTGGAAGAGTTCCTGATGTGCGATGGCTATCAATGTGAACCTGAGATTACGGCGAATTGGCTTAAAGAGGTTTGGCCTCGCATGCAGAGACAAGGCGTTCCAGGTCTCTTCGGCATGTATATCGGAGCCGACGAGAAAGACTCCAAGAACAACCTCGTCAGCATTTATCAAGGCGGACTCACGCTCGGACAGAAGGACTACTATGTGGATGACGACCCTCGGACTCTGGATATCCGCAAGGCCTTCCAGCAGTACATCGCCGACCTCTGCCAGCACCAAGGTTTCAGCGAAAAGGATGCACAGCGCATCAGCCAGGACGTATTGCGCATTGAGACACGCATCGCCAGGGCAAGCAAGAGCCGTACAGAACTCCGAGACCCTGAGGCAAACTATAACAAGCTCACCTACGATGAGCTCCTGACGCAGTTCCCGGGCATCGACTGGCAAGGTTTCTTCGCCAACTTCGGCATGGAAGGTGTGAAGGAGGTATGCCTGGGTCAGCCTGTTGCTATCCACGAGGTGGAGAATGTACTGAAGGAGGAAACGCCTGAAGCACTGCAGAACGTCTATCTCTTCCACGCCCTCAACATGGTAGCCTCCTATATCGACGACGAGAGCCGTGCCTTGAACTTTGGTTTCTACGGCAAGGTAATGAGTGGCAAGGAGGAGGACCGTCCGCGCTGGAAGCGTGCCGTTTCTGCCGTCGAGAGTGGCCTTGGAGAAGCTCTCGGGCAGCTTTACGTCGCACGTTACTTCCCACCAGAAGCAAAGGCTCGCATGGAGAAACTCGTCAAGAATCTGCAAGTTGCCTTAGGCGAACGCATCGATGTACAGGATTGGATGAGCGACGAAACGAAGAAAGTGGCCCACGAGAAGCTTGATGCCTTCTATGTGAAGGTTGGCTACCCCGACAAATGGAAGGACTACAGCGAATTGGAAATCGGTGGCAGCTACCTACGCAACATGCTTGCCGTGGGCGAATGGGAAATTAAGGACATGGTCAAGACCAAGTTCAATAAGCCTGTTGACCGCGACGAGTGGTACATGACACCGCAGACGGTCAATGCCTACTACAATCCCACCACAAACGAGATATGCTTCCCTGCGGGCATCCTGCAACCTCCCTTCTTCGACATGAAAGCCGACGATGCCTTCAACTACGGAGCCATAGGCGTGGTCATCGGGCATGAGATGACGCACGGATTCGACGACCAGGGCAGCAAGTACGACAAGACGGGCAACCTCGTGACATGGTGGAGCGAGGAAGACACGAAGCGCTTCGAGGAGCGCATCGGAGTGATGCGTGCCTTCCATGACAGCATCGAGGTGTTGCCGGGGCTCCACGCCAACGGCTCTCTCACTCTCGGCGAGAACATGGCCGACCATGGCGGACTGATGGTAGCCTTCCAGGCCTTCAAGAATGCCACAGCAGAAGCGCCCCTTGCCAACATTGACGGCTTCACGCCAGAGCAAAGGTTCTTCCTCGCATACGCCAATGTATGGGGGCAGAACATCCGCGAAGAAGAGATTCGGAAACGGGTGAAAAGCGACCCGCACCAGCTGGGCATGTGGCGCGTGAACGGACAGATGCCGCACATCGATGCATGGTACGATGCCTTTGGAATCACGGAGGCTGACCCGATGTTCGTCCCGAAAAGCGAACGCGTCACAATCTGGTAGCCGACGTTCTCATTAAGTCATAATTCATTAGGGACAGGGATGTGCAGCAGCGCATCCCTGTCCCTTTTTATTAGTCCGGTAAAATCTCGGGGGACGCCGCAGAGGGGCTGAAGCCTCACAGCCCAGGGCATCGCAGTCCGCTTCTGCCTTCAGACAGGCATTTACCATATTTCGTTGCGCGACACATCACGCCGGCACACTCAACGCAGCAGGGAGGATTGATTGCAGGTTCATGATGCTGCAATTGCAGGTTCATGAATATTCAATTGCAGGTTCATGATGCTGCAACGAACCCATGCTGATGAAGTGACGAAGCAGGCGTAGTGCATCGCGCTACATACTGCGGCGGATGCCTCCGCTGACTGGCATGAAGAAGAGAACGCTTTAGCCAAAACATCAGCGGGCAACAATGCACTTTAGTAAAAAAGGCATGCCGATTCTGTAATTTCCCCTCATTCTTTTTCCTATATTATTAAATAATGTGTATCTTTGCACCAGAGAATGTTAGGAAATCAGACCGTAAACAGTCAAAATACCAGCCAATATGAATCACGGATTTGTCAAGGTGGCTTCGGCCATTCCTGCGGTAAAGGTTGCCGACCCGCAGTATAATGTGGAGCAGATAGAGTCGCTTGTCATCCAAGCCGAAGGCAAGGGCATCGAGATCATTTGCCTGCCGGAACTCGCGCTGACCGGTTATACCTGTGGCGATCTATTCGGGCAGCAGCTCCTGCTCGACGAGGCAGAGATGGCGCTCATACACTTGATGAACACCACCCGAGGACTCAACATCATCAGCATCGTGGGCCTACCCGTACCGTATCGAGGCACCTTGCTCAACTGCGCCGCCGTAGTGCAGAGAGGCAAGATACTTGGACTCGTGCCGAAGACATTCCTGCCGAACTACCGAGAGTTCTACGAGAAGCGATGGTTCCAAAGCGGAGCCGACCTGAACGGAGGTACCGTGCTCATCTGCGGGCAGCAAGTCGTGGTCGGCCAGGGCTTACTCTTCTCCACACCGTCCTGCACGTTCGGCGTGGAAATATGCGAGGATCTCTGGGCTCCCATACCACCAAGCTCCTCGCTCACATTGCAGGGAGCCGACATCATCTTCAACCTCAGTGCCGACAATGACCTTGTGGGCAAGTACACATACCTGCAGAATCTCCTTGCCCAGCAAAGCGCCCGATGCATTTGCGGGTACGTCTACAGCGCCTGCGGCTTCGGCGAGAGCACACAGGATGTGGTCTTTTCGGGCAAAGGACTTATCTACGAAAACGGCCTGCTCCTGGCTGAAGCGAAACGCCACCAACTGGAAGCACAGATGCTCGAGACGGAGATTGACGTAGAGAGAATACGTGCCGAACGCAGGAGGAACACGACCTTCGCAGCTACAGCAGCCCGGGAACGACAGGCAAGCATCATCGACACCGAGCGCGTCCCCGCCCGTCCATTCTCACTGACACGCGTCATCGACCCGCATCCCTTTGTGCCCTCCGGAGCACGGCTCGACGAACGATGCCAAGAGATATTCGACATCCAGACCGAAGGCTTGGCAAAGCGCATCACGCACACCGGCGCTGAGACCGTTGTCGTAGGCATCAGCGGAGGCCTCGACTCAACACTTGCCCTGCTCGTCTGCGTCGGAGCATTCGACAGGCTAAACAAGAACCGACGGGGAATAGTAGGCATAACCATGCCGGGATTCGGCACGACAGACCGCACATATACCAACGCCGTCAACCTCATGAAGCTACTCGGCATCACTATCCGCGAGATTAGCATCAAGGAAGCATGCATCCAGCACTTCAACGACATCGGCCATGACATCCAGAAGCGCGACACGACCTACGAGAACGGACAGGCCCGCGAACGCACACAAATCTTAATGGACGCAGCCAATCAGGTGAATGGATTCGTCGTCGGAACCGGCGACCTCAGCGAACTTGCACTCGGTTGGGCAACCTACAACGGCGATCACATGTCCATGTATGGCGTAAATGCATCCGTACCAAAGACATTGGTGAGGCATCTCGTCAGCTGGGTAGCCGAACGGACAAAGGACGAAAGCACCCGGCAAACGCTCCTCGACATCGTGGACACGCCCATCTCGCCCGAACTCATACCAGCAGACGAGCAAGGCAACATTACGCAGAAGACAGAAGACCTCGTAGGACCGTATGAACTTCACGACTTCTTCCTCTACTACCTCTTGCGTTGGGGATTCCGTCCGGCAAAGATATACCTCTTGGCCCGACAAGCATTCGGACAGAAGTACAACGATACTACCATCCGCAAATGGCTCAAGACCTTCTGCCGTCGCTTCTTCTCGCAGCAGTTCAAGCGAAGCTGTATGCCCGACGGACCAAAGGTGGGCAGCTGCTCTCTCAGCCCTCGAGGCGACTGGAGAATGCCTTCCGATGCAAGCCCGGATGCATGGCTCAAAGAGTGCGACGAGCTGGGATGAATAAATACTACGGGCTAAGAGTCAGGAGTAGAAAGGCGCGACAATGCTGCCAGCTCTAAGCCATCGACTCTCAACTTAGCATATAAAACTACCAACTATAACCCTAAACCTGTCTATTTATCATGAATGTTGAGAAGATTATGCAAGGCTTGGAGCAGAAGCATCCAGGCGAGCAAGAGTACCTGCAAGCTGTTCGCGAGGTTCTGGAAAGCATAAAGGACGTTTACAACCAGCACCCCGAATTCGAGAAAGCAAAGATTGTGGAGCGCATTGTCGAGCCTGAGCGCATCATCACCTTCCGTGTGCCTTGGGTTGACGACAAGGGCGAAGTGCAAGTCAACCTGGGCTATCGCGTGCAGTTCAACAGTGCGATAGGTCCGTACAAAGGCGGCCTGCGTTTCCACAGCTCAGTCAACCTCAGCATCCTGAAGTTCCTTGGTTTCGAGCAGACATTCAAGAATGCCCTCACCACCTTGCCCATGGGCGGTGGCAAAGGCGGCAGCGACTTCTCTCCCCGTGGCAAGAGTGATGCTGAAATCATGCGGTTCTGTCAGGCTTTCATGTCGGAACTCTTCAGGTACATAGGCCCCGATGTGGATGTCCCTGCTGGCGACATCGGCGTGGGAGGCCGCGAGATTGGTTACCTCTTTGGCATGTACAAGAAGCTCACGACACAGTTCCATGCTGCCACCCTCACGGGCAAAGGCTTGGAATGGGGAGGAAGCATCCTCCGTCCGGAGGCCACAGGATTCGGCGCCCTATACTTCGTCAACCAGATGATGCAGACGCATGGGCTCGACATCAAAGGCAAGACGGTTGCCCTCTCTGGCTTCGGAAACGTGGCTTGGGGCGCTGCCAAGAAGGCTACCGAGCTTGGGGCCAAGGTCATTACCATCAGTGGTCCCGATGGCTACATCTACGACCCGGCAGGTCTCGACGAGGAGAAGATTGACTACCTGCTTGAGCTTCGTGCCAGTGGCAACGACGTCTGCCAACCCTATGCAGAGCAATTCCCCGGCTCTGCTTTCTTCGAGGGCAAGAAGCCGTGGGAGCAGAAAGCCGACATCTACCTGCCCTGCGCCACTCAGAACGAGCTGAACGGCGAGGACGCGGACATGATTCTTGCCAACAAGCCGCTGTGTGTGGCAGAGGTCAGCAATATGGGATGTACGGCAGAAGCAGCCGAGAAGTTCATCGCTGCACGTCAGCTCTTTGCCCCTGGCAAGGCAGTGAATGCAGGAGGCGTGGCTACTTCAGGACTTGAGATGACGCAGAACTCAATGCGAATCTCTTGGACAGCCGAGGAGGTTGACAAGCGTCTGCATCAGATTATGTCGGGCATCCACGAGCAATGCGTCAAGTATGGTCGCGAGCCGAACGTCAACTGCCAGGGAGAACAGGGCGATTATGTCAACTACGTCAAAGGTGCCAACATCGCCGGCTTCATGAAGGTCGCAAAAGCCATGATGGCTCAGGGCATAGTTTAACCCAAGTCAGTCATCAAGGGCGCTTTCTCCATTCGCCCCCTGCCCCTTGCCCCTTGCTCCTCACTCCCATCACTATGGGTTGTTTGAACATACATGTATGTGCAATTGAATATTCATGAACCTGCAATTGAATATACATGTATGTTCAAACAACCCACCCTGCCATGTCCACCGACGCGGCAGGTTGGAGAAACGTAAAAACAAGGATGAAAGAGTGAGGAAACAGGCCTGATGACCTGTACGAATATAAGGGCGTACGCCAACGGAACAATAGATAAGGGCAGCATCCTGACAGATGCTGCCCATACTTATAGCCTTATGAGATGACCCGTGGGATGGCTTCATCCCCCGACAAGGCATCGGTTACTTCACTACAATCTTGTGTCCGTTCCGTATATAGATACCTTGCGAAGGCTGCGACCACTTTCTTCCTAGGAGATCATATATTTGGTCTTGTTGATGCGTGGCATCAATCGGACTAAGGGAAGTCGGTTCATCCAGGTCCTCGAGGATGAACTCTGCGGGGTTCTCCTTGTTGGCATAGATGTAGCTGCCCACGTTGCTTGAGTCGAAGCCGATGTGGTATCCGTCCTGCCACATACAGCGCAGGTAGGCGTTGCCTTCGGGAAGTCGCTCCACCTGGATGCACTCTTTCCTGTCGGTCGGTGCAGTCGTCTGGGAGATGATGCGCCACGAAGCGGAAGCATCGCTGCAGAGGTAGTGCGTATCGGCCTTGAGGCGATAGTAGGCGGTGAAGCCGGAAACACGGGTAAAGCTGAAGATGTAGCCATTGTCGTTTTGGTCGTAGTCGCCGAAGCAGAAGTGTCCGTGGTCGCTATTTGTCTGGTAGTGGAGGTAAAGCCCCGACTGCTTCTCACGGATACGGTAGCGGTGAGTTTCGTTGATGGCAGGAATCTCCCACACGACAGACGGCACGATGGCTTCTGCCTCGATGCCAATTTCGGCGGCAGATGCATAGGGATTGTTGCTGACCACTGAGAGGGCAACGAACTTCATGTAGCGAGCTTCGGGCTTAGAGGGGATGCTGACCGTCTGCTTGTCAGAGGTGTCGCTGAACGAGCCGCTTGCGGCAGGCTGTCCCCACAGATTTGGATTGCTCGAGAAATAGACTTCGTAGCGGATGACACGGCCATTGGAACCGTCCCTGCGTCCTGTGTATGAGAAGGCAGTCACGCGGTAGGTCTTCTTCATATCCACAACCAATTCGTGCGGGCAGACTGGCGGTGTGCCGGAATAGCTTGTGTGCCAAATGGTCTCGAGGTTGCCGTCGATGGCATTCGAAGCCACCTCGCCGCCACCCTGCTGGCTGTCGTAGCTGTAGATGGACCACTCGCCTTTGTTCACAAAGAGACCGTATGTCCTCTCCACCGTAATGCTTGGAGCCAGCCCCTCGACAACAGCATAAGCACGAATCGTACCGCCTTGGGTCACGTCAATCGGACCGGTATAGGGCACGAAGTCGCCTCCGTCCAGGCTATAGTAAATGGTTGCATCCTCGGAACCTGTAGTGGTGAGGACAGCGAAGCCCCTGCCGTTGTCGCCAAGACGTACGGGCTGGCAGACAGGCATACCGATGCAACCGCGCTGGGTGAGCAGGGTGTCGGAGCTTTCCTCGAGAATCGGCAGGATCATGAAACAGAAAGGCGTCTGTGCAAGCCTGCGTTCGTACTTGTCAAGGACGTCGGGGCCGCAGCTGGCATTGCCAAGGGCACGGTTCCAGGCATCAAGTGAAACGATGGTATTGCGCTGGAAAGTTACCTCGTAGGGATGCTTCTTGCGGTCGTTCCTGTTGGTGTAGATTTCCTCAGGCCTCCAATGTCCGACGGTAGTAGCCATACCGTCAGGAGCAGCATAGAGCAGGCCTTTACCTTCTTTGGTAGTGATGGCAAGCCAACTTACGTCTTCCTTGTTGCCCGTCTCCTGCGGACGTATGTGGTTAGTCCACTGGTCTGTGACGGTGCTATGCCATATGCCAAGGTGTGCAGCATAGTTGCGGTCGCGATAACTGTCGAAGGGGCCGCGTCCGAGCCAAGTGAGGTTCTCGGCCGAAGGAGACATCTCGAAACGGTAACCGAGCTTCGGGATGATGGAGCCTTCCGTGCTTGGCGTAATCACAGTGCTGACGCTTACGGCTCCGTCGGGATAGATGCGGAACTGCTTGTTCACGGTGAATGTCAGTGCAGAGGTGCTGGTCTTGTAGGTATCCGTTATGGCGAGCTGCACCCACTGGTCTGCCGTGTCCTTCTCAACCTCCCAGGTTCCGGTCTTCATCGTAAGCGTGCGGACGCCTAAGCTCTCCCAGCTGCCTTCCTTAACCTTGTCGTTCTCGGTCGGCACACGGAAGGTGTTGAGCTTGATGGGCTGGTTGATGAGTGTCGTTCCGTCGAGGATATAACGCGAAAGCGTACCGCTGGAGAAGGTGACGGAGAAGTTCGTTCCCTTGACAGTATAACTGGAGCCGGAGCCTGTCACTGAAATCGTGTCTGTTCCTTCGTACTTATATGGAAGCGGAGATGTGGCCTCCTGAATGACAGCCTCTGATGCTGCCACCTCATAGCCTGCTTCTGCCCAAGGCGTTTCCTCCTGCTGTGTCGTGGTGAAACGGATGGTGTAGCGATGTGAAGGTGAGAAGGTAATGCCGCCGTAAGGGATGGTGATAGTCGTGCTATCCCATGGGGCGATGTTGAGTTCGTCAAGCTGTCCGCTGGCAATGCCTATGCCGTCTTCGCTGATGACCCACTTCGTGTCGTAGCCTTTGAAACGGACCTGCTGCAGTTTGTTCTTGGCGCGGAACCTGCCATTCTTTATATTAATAGGAATAATGTCGAGAGGCTGATACACGCCTTTCATGTTGAAACTCTTGGCGGTCGGCGTGCAATCGGGCAGAACGACACCGTTGCAGCAGAAAGAACCGTCATTAGGATTGTCACCAAAGTCACCGCCGTAAGCCCAATAGGACTGCGACGGCTTTCCAGGAACAGGCATTCTCAGGCCCTGATCCTTCCAGTCCCAGACGAATTCGCCTACCATTGCAGGATAAGGCTCGTAGATGTCGCGGTAATAATCTATCTGGTTGCCCATGGCGTTGCCCATGGCGTGAGTGTTCTCGCACTGGATGTGCGGACGCTGACCCGTCTTGCCCATGCGGCCTTTTGCTGTGGAAAGCATATTGGAATAACTTCCATACATCGTACTCGACACGTCGCTCCAGGTGCTGTTGCCTTCATAATGCGTGATACGGCTTGTGTCAAGCTTCTTGATGGCTTCCATTACACTTTGGAAGTTGTTGCCGCCGCCGCTCTCATTGCCCGCGCTCCAGCCGAAGATGCAAGCATGGTTGCGAAGCGTGAGGACTTGACGTTCGTTGCGTTCCACCATAGGCTTGCGGAAAGCCTCCACGCTCGACAGACCTGTGTTGCCGTGACATTCGACGTCTGCCTCTGCCAAGACATAGAGACCGTACTGGTCGCAAAGCTCGTAGAAGTACGGATTGTCGGGATAATGGCTTGTGCGGATGGCATTGACATTAAGCCTTTTCATGGTGAGGATGTCCTTGAGCGTCTCCTCGCGACTAACGGTTCTGCCGTTCTCTTGGCTGAAGTCGTGACGGTCAACGCCGTGGACCACCAGACGCTTTCCATTGATGAGCAAGGCTCCGTCGGTGCGTATGGTGACCGTGCGGAAACCTATCTTGCAGGCTCTCATGTCAACAAGTTCGCCTTCTGCCGTAAGGAGACGAAGGGTCAAGTCATAGAGCTTCGGGTTCTCGGCACTCCAACACTCTATGCCTGAAAACGAGACGCTTTGGGTGAAAGAGGCTGCGGATGTGAGTGTCTTGGTATATTCCCTGACGACTTTATCCTCGTCGCTGATGGTCATTTGCACTTTCATTCCACTTGTGTTTCCGCCTTCCAACGAGACTTGCAGGCGGCCTTGTCCGGATGTTCCTGCCGTGGAAAGGGATGTCGTGTAGTAAAAGAAGTCAGCGATGCGCTGCTCTGGAGCCGACCAGAGGAACACGTCGCGCATGATGCCTGTCAGTCTCCAATAGTCCTGACACTCAAGGAAGGAGCCGCTCGTGAAGCGGAAGACTTGCACCGAGATGTTGTTCTCGCCCTCGCGAACCATGTCGGAGATGTCGAAATCGCTTGGCAAGTAGGAGTCTTCGGCATAGCCTGCGAACTGACCGTTCACCCATACATAGTAGCCGTGACCTGCTCCGTTGAAGCGGACGAAAGTCTTTCTGCCCAGCCAACCTTCTGGAAGTGTGAACGTGCGACGGTAGCAACCGACAGGATTCTTACGGTCGTTGTTGTAAGTCCAATTTGATGGACGGTCGGCCATTACGGAGTATGTGGACGAGTTGTATTTGAACGGATAGCTTGTATTGACGTAGAGTGGCTTGTCCCATGACTTGTTGTTTCGTGCTGCATACACCTGCCAGGGCATCGGAACCGTGATGTTGTCCCAGGAACTGGCATTGTAGTTGTCGGCATAGAAACCCGACGGAACTTTAGTCGGCAAGGCACTCCAACGGAACTTCCACGTGCCGTTCAGGTCGAGGAAGTAAGGTGAGAGGTTCATGTCAAGCGTGTGAGCAGAGTCGGCATCAGCAAAGGGAATGCTCAAGTCGTGGCTCTGCACGCGTTTAAGGCTGGTAACACTCACGTCGTCCCACTCGGTCATCTCCTGCGAGGAAGCAGCAAGCGCGACGAAACTAAACAAAAGAAACAAGTTTTTCTTCATTATTGCAAATTATTAGGAATTTACGACGCAAAAGTAAGAAAAATAATTGAAAACAGGAAACCTTTCCGAAAAAAAGTTAAAAAACACATGTAAAGTCGGCAAAGTCCACACGAGAAGTGCCAAATTTCTTTCATAAGTTCTCCCTGTCTCTAGATTAAGGTCTAAAACAAATAAGGTCTGCCGACATAAGCGACAGACCTCAACGAAAGAATTCTTGTGGAGAATATCGGGCTCGAACCGATGACCTCTTGCATGCCATGCAAGCGCTCTAGCCAGCTGAGCTAATCCCCCGTTTGTGAACTACTGGACAATGCTTGCTTCGAAAAACGATGCAAAATTACTCACTTTATGCTTAACTTGCAAATAAATGATGACTTTTTTTGCATTAAAAGCCAAAAAAGCGTATTTTTGCACGCGGATTATTGTAATGCAAGTTATGAAACGACATATAATGAGTTTCCTCTTCGCCAGCCTGACCTTGTGGATCATGGCTGTGCCTGCTCTTAAGATACGCAGGAGCGTGACCCTTGACGACGGACGAACTGTGACGGTAACGGCATATGGCAATGAGGACTTTGACTACCTCCTTTCCGATGACGGCGAGGTGATTCTGAACTGGGACACAGTCTTCCACGCAACAGGTCTCACTCGCGAAGAGTACTTTGCCACCCTACCCCAACTGCCTCGATATGCCAGGAGAAAGGTGGGAAGTGTCGAAACGGCACTAGTTCAGCCATACGGCGTCAAGAAAATTCCCGTCATCCTGGCTGCCTTCAAGGACAAGCAATTCACAGTTGAAAGGACAAAGGAGCGGGTGAATGCATTCTACGATGACTTCTTCAACGGCACAAACATCTATACCGCTACCGGAACCTACGACGCAGGAAACAATCTTGGCAGCGTCAGGCAGTACTTCATCGACCAAAGTCAAGGGCAGTTCCTTCCTGAATTTACCATCATCGGGCCTGTAGAGCTTGACAGCGCCTATGCTCACTACGGAATGGACTACAGTAGTGGAGCGAGGGACTCACTCTACACCACTTTCGTCAAGGAGTCTTTCACCAAGGCCCTGGCCATTCATGATGATTGGTCGGAGTTCGACAACAACAATGACAGGAAAATAGATATGTGCGTCATCATCTTTGCAGGAATGGGCCAGAACTACACGAATTCATATGGCGACAAAAATACCATCTGGCCTCAAGAACAGCCTTTAAGCTATACCTTTGACGGCAGAACACTTTCCGGATGTTCGTCAAGTTGCGAGATGCGACCACTAACAGCCGAGGATGGGCACATTACCTCATGGCAGGCTGACGGCATTGGCGTGGTGGTTCATGAAATAAGTCATGCCATTGGCTTGCCCGACCTGTACGACAAGAAGAATGTATGCTTCGGCCTCGACTTCTGGAGCGTCATGGATTATGGAATGTATACCAGGCAATCGAAAGTTCCCATCGGCTATACAGCGTACGAACGCGAGTTCATGGGATGGCAAAATACAGAAACCATCAGCTCTCCCAGCACGCTCCACATCTATCCCTTCGACCGAGGTGGAAAGGGATACAAAATCGTCAACGATGCCAATCCCAATGAGTATTACATCTTGGATAATCGCCAAGCACTCAGCTGGGACTGGGGCGTCTGCAGCAATCGTGGGCATGGAATGCTGGTCTATCATGTGGACTACAATTCTTCCATATGGAAAGCCAACAACGTTAATGGCAATCCGAATCATCAATACTTGACCATCATCCCAGCCAACAACAGCCTAATCGGCTCCAACAACGCTTCAACGTCAGAAGAATGGAGAACCAGCTTGCAAGGAAATCCCTATCCGGGTATCACTGGGAATCATGAACTGACCGACGAATCCGTACCTGCCAGCACCGTCTTCAAGGGCGAATTCATGGGCAAACCGCTCTATGATATAGAAGAAACTGAAGACGGCATCATCACAGTTAAAGTGATGCCTCTCGGGACACTCGACGCTCCTACAAATCTGACCTTTGAGAACACATTGCCCTGCAGCACGACAGCAACATGGGAACCTGTCCCTGAAGCAGAGCAATACAACCTGCAACTCTGGTGTGAAGACGAGTTGGTAATGGAACAAGACAGCATCCCCGTCAACTCCTACAGGTTCGAGAATCTTCGGGCCGAAGTCAATTACACTTATGCCGTGCAGGCTATCAGCAACGCATATCGCAATAGTGAATGGACGGAAAGCGAGTCCTTCAGAGCAGATCCGGATGCCATTTCCGAAATTACCGAAAGTGCAAAGCTGGTTCGCATATACGACGTAAGCGGACATTTTGTGGGCGAATGCTTTGCCGACCAACTTCGCAAATTCGCTTTCAGGCATGGAATCTTCATTATTCGACGTCCTGACGGGAAGACAGAAAAGCTGATTATTCAATAATCCAGTAATGATGCCGAAACACTTATTGCTCCTCATCATTGCCTTATATTCTATGGCATCGAATGCCGTTCCTGCCAAACGGGAAAGATGCACATTGACACTCGACGATGGCTCTGTCATCGAAGCAACCTGGATGGGCGACGAGACCTGTCATTTCTACCAAACCGACGATGGCAAATGCCTGCAATGCGACAGCAAAGGTATCTGCCATTTCGTGGATGCTAAGGAACTTCGCCAAAGATGGATGGCAAGAAGTCTGAAACGACAAGCTGCTCGAACGCGACGACTTGCCTCGAGACCAAGCCAAGCCCCTAAAGCCATATCTGGCAGAAAACGAGGACTGGTTATTCTGGTTCAGTTCCCAGATGTGACCTTTCACTACACCAACGCCACCTTCCAACGCTTCTTCAATGAAGAAGGCTATGCCGACGACATCAACGTTGGTTCTGTCCACGACTACTTCCTCGATGCCAGTTACGGCCAGTTCGACTTCTCGTTCGACATCGTAGGTCCCATCACGATGAAAGACTCTCTCTACCGTTACGGCGGCAACAACGAATATGGCGACGACATCCACCCTGCCGTCATGGTTGCTGAAGCTGTTCGAATGATTGACGAAGAGGTTGATTTCAACCAATATGACTGGGATGGCGATGGTGAGGTAGAGCAAATCTTCCTTATACATTCCGGATATGATGAAGCGCAAAGCCGCAAAAAAACTGACATATGGTCGCATGCATGGACGCTCGCCGAAGCTCAGGAAGAGAACGATGGCGGCGGCCCTGTCACTGTCGACGGGGTTCGCATAAACAACTATGCTACAAGCTCTGAACTGCGAGCCAGAGCAGGTACCCTCATAGCGGGCATTGGAACGGCATGTCATGAGTTCTCTCACCAGTTCGGGCTTCCGGACTTTTATGACATCGAAAATGTGAACTTCGGGATGAACAACTGGAGCATTATGGATTACGGAGAATACAACGGAGGAGGAGGTTGCCCTGCCGGCTTCACAAGCTATGAGCGGATGTTTTGCGGATGGCTCTCTCCGACAGAACTCCTCGAGCCTGCCCACATCAGCCACATGCCTGCTCTTACATCTGCGCCCACATGCTATATATTAAGGAACACCGGCAAAGCTGACGAATACTACCTCTTCGAGAACCGCCAGAAAGAGGGTTGGGACACATACCTGGGAGGGCATGGAATGCTCATCCTGCATGTCGATTACGACGAAACAGCATGGGCAGAGAACAATGTCAACACCATTCGTTCGCACCAACGCATGACAATCATTCCGGCCGACAATATTCTCTATAGTTGGACACTAGCTGGCGACCCATGGCCTGGGACATCAGGGAAGACCGAGCTTTCCGACAAATCCACCCCTGCAGCATTACTGTACAACCCAAATGCTGAAGGAGACAGCCTGATGCACCATTCTATCTTTGAGATAAGCGAATCGAGCGACGGACTGATAAGCTTCATCTTCGACGAGGACCCGACTGGGATTACTCCTCCCCTCCTTGGAAGAGATGGGGAGAGGCTCTACAATCTTGCCGGATATCAAATCGTTAATCGCGAAGCATCAAATCGCAGAGGCATCATCATTAAAGGAGGGAAGAAGATTTTGAAATGATGAGAAGGATTCATACAATACTATTATTACTGCTTCAGGCCTCATATTCCTTGCTCGTTGCTGCCACCGTGGCACGGTATAGCGGCATGCGTATCTTTTGGGATTCACGTACTCCTGTCACAGTCTTCGATGGGGGCGGCTACGGAAGACTTATTGAACTGCAGGACGGACGGCTGATGGCTTGCTGTGAAAGTGGCGGCATCAAGATAACGACTTCTACCGACCAAGGCGCGACGTGGCTCTCTCCCACTCTTATCGCGCCAAATTCCAACAATGTACCCAACTGCGTGCCCGACCTCGTACAACTTTCCGACGGAACAATCCTTGTTGCTTACAATCCGCGACCCTCGAAGCCTTATACCGCCGACCGCCGTTTTGGCATACGACTGCGACGCAGCACCAACGGAGGTCGCACATGGAGTCAGGAAATCTTTGTCTATGATGCTGACTACACATTTGAGAACGGCTGTTGGGAACCCTCCTTCCTCGAACTCCCGTCGGGCGAGCTTCAGTTATACTTTGCAGACGAAAGCCCCTACACGACTACTGGCGAGCAGCAGATTTCCCTATGCCGAAGCTTCGACGGAGGACTGACATGGACGGAGCCGCAGCGCATATCTTACAGGAGCGGCTACCGCGACGGGATGCCTGTGCCTGTTCTCCTCAGCGACCAGAAGAACATTGTGGTGGCCATCGAGGACAACGGCTGGAGCGGAATCGGAGACTTCCTGCCGACGACGGTTCGTACGTCGCTGGCAAGCAACTGGAGGGCTGGAGCATACGTCAATGGCTCAAGCTCACAACGCAACCGCAGCATCGACTACAACTACTGCCCTATTGCCAAGGGCGGCGCCCCCTATCTGCGCGTGCTTCCAAGCGGCGAAACCGTGCTCTCGCACCAATCCACATACGGCGACGGCGACAATATGAAGATGTATGTCTATATGGGCGACAAGCAGGCGAAGAACTTCAAGGCAATGTCCCGACCGTTCTATCAGGGTACGACGAAAGGCTGCTGGTGGAACTCGCTCGCAGTCATCGACACCGGGACAGTCGTTGCCGTTGGCGGGATGGACGGCAAGATCGTCATGACGAAGGGTTATCCGATGAACGCTTTTCAAGTCCCCTATGCCACGCCACGCATTGACGGACGCCTCACTGCTGCTGATACCTATTTCATGCCAGCCGCAAGGCAAGTGCCGATGGGCAGCGAGACGGGCACCTTCTCCTACACCGACTTTGCCTACGACAACACGAATCTCTACCTGACGACGCTTGTCTACCGGCGTTCCGCAAGCTCCGAAGAGCCCTACCCCGACGGCATCGTGTTCTATTTGGAGAGCAAGGGACGAAGCACGAACCTACCTGCGAACACAGCCTATCGGTTCGAAATCCTTCCCGACGGCACACTGACTTCGAGCAAGGGCAACGGTTCAACATGGATGGAAACCAGCCTGCCTGACATCAGAACAGCAAGTATCGTCCAGGCGTCGAACTATCGTATCGAGATGGCAATACCCTGGGCATCCATCGGACTTCAGGAGGCACCCATCGGGCAGAAGCTTGGGGCAAGCCTCGAAGTCATTACGGGCGAAACCACAGGCAGGCTTGTGGAAAGCATCCCCGACGCCTTGCCCCTGCAACCAGCCACATGGATGCAGCTCAACTTTATTGTGCCCGACCCAACGGGTATCAGAGGAGTGGAAAGCGAAAGCTATTATCACACACCATCAGGCAGTGAGTCGACAAATCATATATGCTATGACCTGAGCGGCCGCAAAGTTGCAGAAGGGAAGACGCAGAACAGGAGATTCCCGCGAGGCATATATGTTGAAGGTGGTCGGAAGACGCTCCGATGAGGCCCGACCATGCCTCCGCCATCCAAGCAACAGGTGTAGCTTCCCCAATCACGCGTACATTATTATATATTATAGAGTGCTATGTCACCCGACATAGCATAGTGGGTTCGTTGCAGGTTCATGAACATTCAATTGCAGGTTCATGAATATTCAATTGCAGGTTCATGATGCTGCAATCAACGAAATATGCCGAAGGCGGTAACGAACTGTGCCGAGGCTTCTCATCCAACTATCTTGCCGTCCTGCATACATATCTTGCGGTCGGCAAGGTCGGCGAGCTGTTCGTCGTGGGTAACGATGACGAAGGTCTGCCCCATATGGTCGCGAAGGTCGAAGAAGAGGCGATGCAGCTCCTCCTTATTGTGGCTGTCGAGCGAACCACTCGGCTCATCGGCAAAGACGACGTCGGGTTTCCTGGCAAGCGCTCTGGCGACTGCCACCCGTTGCTTCTCGCCTCCGGACAGCTCGCTTGGCTTGTGCGAGGCACGCTGAGACAGTCCCATGAAGCTCAGCAACTCTTCTGCCCGAAGCCTGGCTTCCTTCCTGGAGGTGCCGCCAATAAGGGCGGGCATCATGACATTCTCGAGGGCAGTGAACTCGGGAAGGAGCTGATGGAACTGGAATACGAAGCCAAGGTGCTTGCCGCGGAATGCTGAACGACGGGCATCGCTGAGCTTCATGACGTCAACCCCGTCGATGATGACGCTGCCGCTGTCGGGTTTGTCGAGCGTACCCATAATCTGCAGGAGCGTGGTCTTGCCTGCTCCGCTTGGTCCCACGATGCTTACGATCTCGCCTCGAGATATGTCCAAGTCTATGCCACTCAGTACTTCAAGACTGCCGAAGCTCTTCTTTATGTCTCGTATCTGTATCATTTAAGTACCTTTTTACCGTTTATGATATTGATGCCTTTCTGAGGTCGGGAAAGGCGCTGACCTGCAAGGTTAACTATCGTTGAGCTTTGCTTATAGATAGATTGGCTGCCTGCCATAGGCCTCCAGGCGCCCACTTCGTCCAGCCCATCGGGATGCTCCAGCAGGTAGTTCAGGCCTGCCTCAGCGTCTATCTCGCCATTGCCATAGTCATTGTTGGGATAAACGAGCGAAGGGTCATGGTGTCGGCAAGTGGCACGAAAGGCATCGATGACCCGCTCCCTGGTGAGATGAGGAATGGCTTCCATCCATTGGGCAATGATGCCTGCCACGATGGGACATGCCATGCTGGTGCCCCTTTGCGATGACCAAGCGTAATTGCGCCCCTCAAAGGTATAGCGAGCGACGTCATACGCCTTTACATTATCATCAGGATTCATCTCGGTATAGAAGCTGTTGAAGCCTGCCACGATGTTTGAACCTGGCGCAAGCACGTCGGGCTTGACAAGGCCAGCAAGGGTCGGGCCGCGGCTGCTATAGGGTGCCACAGAACCCGATATGCCGTAATCATGGCTTACCCAGACGCCGTCACAATCATAGAATCCCTTTCTATAGGATGTTGCTCCCACGCAAATGACATTGGGGTCCGTGGAAGGATAGAGAATGTTGTGTGTCTTCTCTGCATCCTGATAGTCGGGATAATACGCCAGGGTCTGCAGAGTTCCTATTTCCTGAAAGACTTCGACTTCGGATTCCTCTCCGGTTATACCTATTCCCATCTGTATGGAAATATACGGCCTCTTGCTTACCTTATTTATCACGACATCGGTGGCAAGCTGACTCTTATCATAACAACAGTCATAAGAGCCGAAGATGAGCTCGAATATATAGTCGCCTGCCGTGACAGTATCAACAAGGAGACTGTCCTCGGTGGCAAGGATATCCGAGAGAGGCACCTCGTAATTAAGGTAACTCTCCGTAGGGGACTTCATGAAGTCGAGGTGAATCCTGAAGTCGCCACGGCTGCGGAGCATCATATATGTGGTGTTGCCAGAAGGCGAGATGAGCGAGGCGACGTGCTCCTTTCCGGCAGGTTTATGCATATACGTGTAGTAATTGCTTTGATTGCCTGCGGCTGTACAGATGATGCGACCAGGGCGAACCAGGCTGTCGAGTACGGTGCTATAGAGTTGTGCCTCGCCATAAAGGTCCTCGTGAGAGCCTTCGCTGAAACTAATGACACAGGGCTTCTTCACCTCATCTGCATAACGGAAGATATATTCGAAGCCCATCAGGTCGATGGCAGCACCATACATGCTCCAAAGAGAATCGGGCACCAGCTCCTTGTCATCGGATACGGCATTCGATACAAGACATATCTCCGCATCGGGAGCCATTCCGATATAGGGCGAATCATACCCGCTGCCGGCAGCCGTAGTAGCAGTATGCGTACCATGATATTGCAAGCGGCTGTCGGAGGAACATGCTTTCTGGAGAATCGTTTCCTCTGAGGTATAGGCTCTCCCTATAGGAAGTTCCATGCCATAGACCTGTTCCTGCTCTGATGAGGGCATGGAGGCTTCGTCTATGTCGAGCATGTCCCAGAACGAACGGACGCGATAAGTGCTGAGGTCACGACTGTAGAACGAGGGATTGGTCAAGTCGAAACCGATGTCCATCACGCCTACGACGACGCCTTTACCCGTATATGAGGGGCGATAAGGGGTGGCAGACCGAAGGAGGTCAGAGCGTGTGATGATGGCGGATGTATCGGTCTGAGCACTGCAAACCCTGCCGCATTCGATGCGGCTCACTTCCTTCCGAAGCGACAGAGCCGCAAGTTCTCGCTTGGGAATACTGGCTGCATAGATGTTTCCCCAATGATGATAGATGCGGCAGCCATGTTGCCGGAGGGCTTCTTCGCTGGAGGATTGAACAAGAGCCAGCATGCCTTCTCCCGACGCCTGCCTTTGGGAGTTGCTCTTTTGGCGAGTCTCGGCCTTTGGACTGTGGGCTTTGTATTCATTTAAGGCAGCATACCTCGCCATTGGCGACATCTTATCGAACCTCGGACGCTGTGCCTGTGCCAGGGATGGCAGGGTGAGGGCAAACAGCAATGGCAATGCCGAGCGTCGTGCCGTGAAGAGCCAGCGACGGAGGAAGCCGCCGATGGAGCGTGGCTGACGCTGTACTGCGGTGCCGTTAGGGGTAAAGACCGAGATGCTTTCCTGCGGTTCGCCCCATTGGTCGGGGAATAGGAGCATGACGCTCGTATGGCTGAAGTAGCGATGCACCAGCAAGGGAAGCTCCTCGAAGCTGCTCTGATAGGAGATGAAACCAGGCCGTGCCGTCACTGCGACGAGCATGCAGTTCAGGTCCATATCGTGCCTCAGGTTGAGGAATTGCATCCAGCGGTTCATCTCGAAATAATGGGAGCGGACGTGACTGTGCTTCTGCTCCATGTATCCTTTAATATAAGGTAGCGTGTCCGCATGCACGTGATATTCCAGATGGCAATCCAATTCCTCGCCTATTCTGCAGATATGTTCCAGCCACTTATAGAATCCGACTTCGTATTCAGCCTTCTGGGGAACAGCGATGACGACGCGTCGGATGGTGCCGGGAGGCACGATGCTGCGCACTGCCATCACTTCTCTGTGAGTGCCGCTCAGCACGTTGTCTATCACACTTCCAAGCGAGGATTTGGACATTCCGGTCGTCCTGTCGGTCAGGCAGACGATGAGTTCGCCGCAGTCATACTCGTTCATGGTGTGGAGGATGCCGCCGGCGATGTTGGTGCTCATGCGGTTCAGGGTCGCCATTGGCACGTCGGCAGAGGCGGCTATCATCTGTGCTTTCTCGAGCAAGCGCCTTCCCATGATGTGACTGTTATCGGAGGTTTGCTGATCATTGTCATCGGCAACGCAAAGTCCCATGAGGCTGTCGGGGATGAAAGGGTTGCGGATGAGGATGGCAAGCTGTGTCATGACGTCGACGTTATCCCCTTGGCTGTATGTGATAAGGCATTTGCCGTGGTAGGAGCCTCGGTTGTCTTCGAGCGATGTATCGCTTAATGCAAGTCCTTTTGCACCGCGGCTTGTGGCAAAACCGCTTATCAGGCAACTGAAGAGGATGAGCATCACGGTGCCGCCAAGCAGCTCGTTGTTCATGAGGTTCACGGTCGGGGCTGTTCCGATGGTTACTATCGCGAGGGCCCCGGCAGCATGGGCATTGGTCAGGCCGAACATGAGCCACATGCTGTTCCTGCCCTCGCCCATCGTCCAAGCCATGATGGCCGAGGCTGCCAGCTTGGAGAGCGTGCCTGTCAAGACCATTACGGTGACGAGCCAAAGCGCTTCGGGATGGCGGAACAGGATGCCGATGTCGATAATCATGCCTACGCCTATGAGGAAATAAGGAATGAACAGGGCATTGCCCACGAACTCCAGGCGCGACATCAGAGGACTGGTCTTGGGGATAAGACGATTGACGATCAAGCCCGCGAGGAATGCTCCGAGCAGTCCTTCAAGCCCGACCATCTTTGCCAGCGACGCACTGAGGAAGACGAGAGTCAAGATGAAGATGAACTGCATGACGCCGTCCTGATACCGACGCAGGAACCAGCGTCCCACTCTTGGGAACACCAGAATGGCAAAGGCAACATAGAGGCCGCACTTCAGACCAAAGAGGAGCCAGGTCATCAAGGACGTATCGGGATTCTGCCCACCCACCACCAACGCCAGTATCAACAGGGCAGCCAGAAGGGCAATGGCTGTAGCAACGACACTCACAACCACGACCCTGTGCCTGTTCAGGCCGTAGCGTCCGATGATGGGGTACGTCACGAGGGTATGACTGGCATAGATGCAAGCCATGAGAATGCTGGTGGAGAGGCCGAAGCCAAGCAGCCAGACACTCGTGGCAATGCCCAGGATGAAGGGAATCATGAAGGTGAGGAGGCCGAACCGGAAGCCTGCACGCCCGTACAACTCCACACTCCCCATCTCAAGCTCCAGGCCGGCCAGGAACATGATATAGTAAATGCCCACCTGTCCGAAGAGTTCGAACGAGCGGTCGTGCGCAAGAAGATTGAAGCCGTACTGCCCAACCAGAATGCCGGCAATGATGAGCCCTACGACGGGCGGCACCCTGAGCCGCCTGAACAATAGCGGTGCGAACAGGATGATAGCCAGCACCACCGAGAAGCTCCATGTGGGGTCGGTGATGAGTGCAGTAGGCTGAACAGCCTGAAGGACACAGAAAAGCATCATTTTGTCGCTCGCTAAGTACAGAATTTTTGGCAAAGTTACGAAAAAAAATACAATTAGGAATGATGTCGTGCAAAATTATTTCACAGACGCTTCCGTTGCGTTCGGGAAATCGCTCCGCTGAATGCCGAGGCAGTCGCACTGCGGGGCATCACCGCATTTAGGCAGCTGAAGCACCACCTCCAGCAGCATTGGTCGACCGACATAACAGGGAGGGTTGTTTGAACATACATGTATGTGCAATTGAATATTCATGAACCTGCAATTGAATATACATGTATGTTCAAACAAGGCATAGTGATGGGGAGCAAGGAGCAGGGGGCGAGGGGCAAGGTGCAAGGTGCATGGAGCGAGTGGAGAAAGCGCCCTTGACGACCGATTCGGAATAAAGTTTTACCCGAGAAATGCAATTTTTCGACCTCTGATTTCCTATTTCCAACTATTTATCGTACCTTTGCAGCCGCAATACATTATTAATATTATTATAAAAGCCTCTCTCCCTTGACGGGAAGGCATAGAGAAGACCGTATGAAAGTTGCTATAGTTGGCGCCAGTGGTGCCGTAGGGCAGGAGTTCCTGCGCGTGCTAAACGAGAGAAATTTCCCAGTGGACGAACTGCTGCTCTTCGGCAGTCAGCGTAGTGCAGGACGCAAGTACACGTTCCGAGGCAAGGAGATAGAAGTGAAGCTCCTGCAGCATAACGACGACTTCAAAGGCGTCGACATCGCCTTCACAAGCGCCGGAGGCGGCACAGCCAAGGAGTATGCCGACACCATCACCAAGCACGGAGCCGTGATGATAGACAACTCCAGCGCCTTCCGCATGGACGAGGACGTGCCCCTCGTAGTGCCTGAATGCAACGCCGAGGATGCACTCAACCGCCCCCGAGGCATCATAGCCAACCCCAACTGCACCACCATCATGATGGTCGTGGCCCTGCAAGCATTGGAAAACCTATCACACATCAAGCGCGTACACGTCGCTTCATATCAGGCCGCAAGCGGTGCCGGAGCAGCTGCCATGGCAGAGCTCTACGAACAGTATCGCCAGGTGCTTGCCGGCGAGAAGCCTACTGTCGAGAAGTTCGCATATCAGCTGGCATTCAATGTCATCCCACAGATTGACGTCTTCTGCGACAATGGCTACACAAAGGAAGAGATGAAGATGTACAACGAAACAAAGAAGATCATGCACACCGACTGCGAAGTCAGTGCCATGTGCGTCCGCGTGCCCAGCCTCCGCTGCCACAGTGAAAGCGTCTGGGCAGAGACGGAGCGCCCCGTCAGCGTCGAGGAGTTCCAGCAGGCCGTCCGTAATGGACAGGGTCTCCAACTCGAGGACGAGCCTGCAAGCAAGAAGTATCCCATGCCGCTCTTCCACGAGAACTGCGACGATGTCTTCGTGGGACGTGTACGCAAGGACCTCGCCAACCCCAACGGCATAACCTTCTGGCTCGTCAGCGACCAAATAAAGAAGGGCGCAGCGCTCAATGCTGTACAGATTGCCGAGTACCTCATCAAGGTGGGCAACATCAAATAAAGCCACGAGAGTAAGCACTCTCCCCGAATTCCATCCCCTTTACGCATTCCACGCAATGCCGTAAAGGGGTTTTTTCTTTTCCTGTATAACATTATTTGACACATAACATGAAAATAATTGGAGATTTACTTGACTTGTATTAAAATAATGTATAACTTTGGGGCAGATTGTATTCATTTAACCATAATTATTAACTAAAAACAAAAACAAGTATGAAGAAACATTTTCTATTTCTTACTGCGCTTGTGTTAGGCTTCGGACAGCTAATGGCCGAACAAGTCACGTTCAGTGTGGGTGACCTGAAGGCATCGCTGCCGTCAGACAACACAAACATCACTCTTCCCTACACATGGAAGACTGCGCCTTACTACGTGACGACCACCATCACGGGTACGGGTACTTTAGGTGTAAGCACCGTAATTGGCCTCACTGCCAACAACACCCTGACAGTGGCCGTAGCAGGTGAAGGCACCATCGACAAAATCACCGTTACCACCACCCCGGCAACCCAGGCTGCCAATGCAACTGTTGACACCGGCACATACGCCAGCGGCATATGGACTCCGGCAGAGGGCGAAACGACAAACTCTGTCACCTTCACCCCGACAAACACCTTCCGCGTGACAACAATCACAGTGTACTACACGCCCGACGAGGATGCAACGCCCGACGTACCCGTGGTAGAGCACTACACAGGCAAGCTCGTGGCCAATGCCGCTAACTACTATGGCGGCACAGAACCCTTCGTCAAGGACGTCCTGACAGGCGACATCTATGCCCTCAACAACAAGGGAAAGTACGAGAAGTGGGGCGTAACTATCGTTGACGACCTGGAAAGCACTACGACCTACGAAGGCAAGCTCGTCATCCTCAGCACCGAAAACAACGAGTACAAGTATCTCGACGGTGAATGGCAGAATGTAGGCTCCACACAACCTGTGGAAATCGCAGACAACACCTACCAGAACATGAACAACTGGACATGTCGCTTTGGCTTTGCCACCACCTACGACAATATCGAGAACGAAGGCAACAACAACTTCTTCAACCCCTACAAGGGTGAAAGCGGTTGGGAACCCTATCAGGTCAAGGTAGCAGGTCTCACCGCTGGCAAGACCTACAAAGTTTCCTTCAACTTTACCGCCGAAGACGGCTGGAAATCTTGGGATGATGGCCGCTGGGCTGCACTTCCCGTCTTTGTGACAAACAACTGGGACTTCCCCCAGAACGAATTCTATCCCACTGCTGCCGGCGGTGATGTGCTTGGAGTTGTTCATGTGTCCAAGGCTGCTCAGACCAACGCACCCTACTCGTTCTCCTTCATAGCAGATGCCGAGGAAACCACCCTTGCAGTAAACTTCGGTGTAGTGGACGATGCTCCCAATTACCTCTTCCACTTCGACAACCTTATGATAGAGGAACAGCCCATCGTAGAGGCATACGACAAGAGCGCCTTCGAGTTCGTTGCCGGCGACGACCACACCTACTCTCCTCTGGCTTACATCGAGAGCACTGGAGCAATCAGGGAGAACCCCTTCACCCTGCCCTACATTGCAAATGACAACACCGAAGTGGATGTCAAGTTCAACCTGTACCAGAACAATGGTTGGGCAGCCATCTTCAGCGGACGTAACGGCGCTGATGCCAACACCGGTATCTCTCTCTACAAGAATGGCGACAGGGCTCAGTTCGGTTACTTCGTGGGTGGCTACAGAAACGACGACCACGCACCGTTCCCCGGATTCAATGAGGACGTCACCGTAGCCGCCACATTGGGCAAGCTGAACGTGAACGGCACAGACTACGCAACAAACCAAACGACATTCAATGCCTCCACACGCGCCATCTCCATCTTCGCTAATCCTGAATGGGATAATCCCATCCGCGGACGCATCTACTCTGCTACCATCAAGGAAGATGGCACTACCATCTACGACTTCAAGCCCGTATTGCGTAACGACGGTGTGTATGGCTACTACGACGAAGCTTCGAAGCTCTTCATACAGCCCATACAGAACTACAACGGCTATGGCTACGGCATTAGCGAGGAAACAGCCTGCATCTATTTCCCCGACGAAGTCCGCATGGTATATGTAGGCTTCGACGAGAAGTTCGAACCCACAATTCAGAACATCGAGACAACTCCTTCGTTCACTTGGACATCTTCCGATGAAAGCGTTGCCACCGTTGCTGCCGACGGTACCGTTACCGGCGTGGCAAGAGGCACTGCTACCATCACTGCTACCGATGCCAACAGCGGCTGGGTTGCAAGCTACGTACTGACAGTAGAGCCTGCCACAATTGCTGCCGACTACGTTGAGGAATGGAACGGCGAGAGCGACGCCATCGTAGGCTCTATCCGCTGGAGCGGCGACAGCTATAAGCCCGCCTACACCATGACTTTCGACTCCGGCATGGCTTACGATGCCGCTCACTACAATGAGATTTATGGCACTCCCGGCAATGACGAGAACGGCAAGGCATGGTACGAGACCGACTTCCAGATGACCAATGCAAAGGGTGCTATCTGGAGCTACAACAACACCGTCCTGCCCAATGGCTGGCCCGGCAACATGGGCGAAGTCTATGTACGTCGCTACTTCAAGGCTGAAGGCGAACTGCCCGAACAGCTCTACATGCCCGCAGCTCACGACGATGCTCCCTGCGAATACTACATCAACGGCACGCTCGTATGGAGCCGCACTGGCTTCGAACCCGGTGTCGATGGCTGGTACGAGGGTGAAGTTGTGAAGCTCAATGCAGAACAGCGTGCTCTCATCAAGACCGACGGCAGCGTCAACGTCTTTGCTTACCACGTTCACCAGAACTGGGGCGGTCGCTACGCCGACGGTGGTATCTACGGCAACAGCATGGCCGACAACTCTCCCAGCAAGAGCTTCGAGGGCAACGAAAACCGCAAGCGTCTTGCCAGTGCTCTGGCACAGGCTGAAGGCGTAGAAGGCATCGATGCCGATGTTCTTGCTTACGCACAGAACGCTAACGTATGTCTGCAGGATGCAGGTCGTGCCCTCGGTCTCATCCGTTGGGAGCTCCGCAAGGCTCTCTCTCCGCGTCATGACTATGACTTCGCTTCTGCTGAACCCGCCGACAATCTGGAGTGCTGGCTCTACAACGTAGGTGCAGGTCAGTTCCTCGCAGGTAGCAACGACTGGGGTACTCACGCTTCTCTCGACTACAACATCAGCGCATGGCCTATGCTTCTTCTTGCCAACACCAGCGGCGATAACCGCTACTCTATCCGCACCAACCTGCCCAACGGCCTGCGTGGTGCTAACGACGGCCTCGGTCACAACGGTTATGTTGACTGCGGTTTTGGCGGCGACTTCACAACTGGCGAAGGCTGGGCTTGGACATTCGAAGCTGTCGGCAACGGCAACTATCGCATCATCCAGAGCGGCACTGACCGCTACCTCGGCATGACAGAGGACGAACGTTATCAGGTGGACACCGACAAGGCTGGTGCCGAAAACCTCTACAACCAGTGGAAGCTCATCACTCGCGAACAGTTCGACGCACTTGCAGCAGAAGCTACTCCCGAGAATCCTGCTGATGTCAGCTACTACATCCACCAGAACACTTTCAGCCAGAACGACTTCGACGGCAACGACAAGGGCGCAGCCAATGGCGACCTCAACGACTCCAAGTGGGAGCGCAACGCTGGCAACATCTGGGAATGGAAGAACAACGCATCCAATGGCGACTTTGTATATGAAATGTGGAATACTGCCGCTGCCGATGTAGGTAAGGTTTACCTCAAGCAGACCATCGAAGGCCTGCCCGCAGGTAAGTACATCGTGGAATGCACAGGCTACTATCGCGATGGCAACTGGGAATCTGCTATTGCAGGCAACGTCAGCCAGCTGGCTTACATCTATGCAGGCAACGAGGAGAACAGCGCACTGCTGCCCAACATCATGGACGGTGCCAACAAGGGTGCAGGCTATGGCCGCGCTGACAACGAGCAGATTATTCCCGACGGCTGTGCAGATGCTCCACGCTTCTTCAAGCTCGGCACATACACCGTTCAGGCTCCCGTTGCTACCGTAGGTGAAAACGGCAAGCTCGAAATTGGTATCTACCGCAATGCAGAAGGTGCTAAGGAAAA
>CAJOLC010000004.1 GCA_905235305.1 uncultured Bacteroidaceae bacterium
TAGGGCAGGAAGGCTTTCCGTTCCCGAGATTATGACCATTATGATACTGTTCCACAATTCGGGCTACCGTTGCCTGAAGCATTTCTATCTGAATGAGGTTTGCATGAACCTTCGCCATCTGTTTCCGCAGGTCGTCTCCTATAATCGCTTCGTTGAACTGGAGAAGGAAGCCTCCATTTCGTGCATATGTCGCGGATAGTGTCGCAGTCCGCCTCGATGAGGTTCTGGAATACCTCGAGGTGTGTTTCGGACTGTGAGAGGCTGGAGCCGTCCTCGATGGTCATGGTCTGCCCGATGATGAGTTTGGATATTTCCGAGTTTGCCCGGTCGATTCGTCGGTCATAGACGTTGAAGGCATCGCCCTTGGTGGATTCGACCACCTCGATTTCGGTGCCTTGCTGGAGTTAGCGAACAGCTATGACTTACCTTCCGAGGCCTGCCGCGTCACGCGATGCATCAGAGAGGGTTGTTTGAACATACATGTATGTGCAATTGAATGTACATGTATGTGCAATTGAATATACATGTATGTTCAAACAACCCTCCCTGATGCTGCGACGGGAGTGGCGTGGCATGTCGCCTATGAAACTGCTTTTGCCGGCAGGATGGCCTTAGAGGCCTTCCGTGACCAACTGAATTAGGATGGCAATGAGAGCGATAAATACCGTGACGGCAGAAAGAACGATTGTCGTCAGGGCCATGCCTATCAAGCATATCGGTATGCTCTTCCGCCATCTGATGCCGTATAGTTGACGGTATAGCACGACGAGGTAGGAGATGTTGCATACAGCATGAGCCACAACCAAGAACTCTGAAATACATTTTATGAGACTTAGGGGGATTATCACGATGGAGATAATCATGGATGTGCATGAATGGTACATCAGTGCGTAGAACTGTTCGGTGATGTTCAGTGGGAGCTGCCTGGAGTCGAGGCGCACCACCTTGCTCTTCCGCAGAAGCTTCCAGAAGCATGGTGCGGCAAAGGACGCCAAGAGGATGCTGCCATAAAGCTTGTTGTCATTCAGCTCATCTATGCGATTGAAGATGTAGTCGACGATAGCGTACCCTGAATCGATGCCGGTTTTGCGATCAGAGTTGGTAATGTCTCCGAGGAAAATGTCGCCGGTATTCAAAGTATAGGTGAGGATGGCATAGATTGTCAGCAGGAAGATGTACAGCTGCAAAGGGTTATAGTACGGGGCGCGCTTGCCCTGCAGATACTCGCGTACCATGTGGCCGGGGCGAACGAGGAGGCCTCTGCAAGTACGCAGAAATTTGCTGTCGCCGCCCACAAACGGTCCTATAGAGTTCCTCAGCAACTCCAGTAACTTCAATCGCTTGGTATCGGCTTTCTGTCCGCAATGGGGACAGTACTCACCTTCGAAGGTGTTTCCGCAATTAAGGCAAGTTGTCATTCTATCCATGCTTCAATTTGATTATGTTTAACACAGAACTTAATCTCCCTGCCGGCAAACTCAAAGGTATAGACGCGGTCGGCATCATCATGGTAGTGAGGTCGCGGGTCGGAAAGGAGTATCTCTTTAATAACTTCTAACTTCTCAGGGGTAAAGGACTCAGCAAGTGACGTACTGAAAGCGAAGTGCATCGACTCCTTTGGAAGCCCGGAGCCGAAAGTCTCCTCCGCAAAGCCGGCAGTAGCATCGGGGTGGCTGTCGGTAAAGGCAAGGTAAGGTTTGATGTCGAAGATGGGTGTGCCGCTCATCATGTCGGCGCCCTCCACCTCTATCACAGGCCCGTCGGCACTGTGAAGGTCGATGCCAAGGACACGAACGGAAGAGAGCCCTATGTTGTTGGGACGGAAGGGACTCCTGGTGGCGAAGACTCCCACTCGCTTGTTTCCGCCAAGGCGAGGAGGACGAACCGTTGGCCGCCACTTATCGTCTTCGCGCCGTGCCTCACTGAAGTCCCACAGCAACCAGATGTGGCTGAAGCCTTCCAAGCCTCGCAAAGCCTCAGGGTCGCGATACTCAGGCTCGAAGACAATCTTGCCCTTCAGCCCTCCGACAAGCCCGCTTTGCCGTGGCACGCCAAACTTCGTAGGGAAGTCTGTCCGGATATGTGCTATGGGTCTTAACTCCATCTTCTGAACTCCTTATAATATAGCAGGCCTGCGCTTGTCAGGCCGAAGGGAAATGCCATCCACACGCCTACCAGTCCCCATCCGCAGACGAAGCCGAAGATGTAGCCCAAAGGCAGGGAGATAACGATATAGGCAACGAATGCTATCCAAACCATCGCCTTCACGCGAGCCATTCCCCGAAGGGCGTTGGCGTATGTGCTCTGCAAGGCGTCACCAACTTGGAAGATAAGGAAAGGCACGATGAGCATCGCCACCAAAGCACTGACTTCTGCTGAAGAAGTGAAGAGGAAGCCGACCTTGTCGCGAAGCAGGAACAAGGGAAGTCCTTCCAGAAGTGCAATGAACCAGCACAGATAAAGTCCGGCTGCCGCCACTTTCCTCGTCTGTTCCACCTCGCCGGTGCCTCTGTAATAGCTCACCTGCACTGCCACTGCCGCCGACAGGCCGTAGTAGAGCATGAAGAAGAACTGACTGATGGTTATCACGATCTGATGGGCTGCCAGCGATGCCATGCCAAGCCAGCCTACATAGAGGACGCTGAAGCTGAACGAAGCTGCCTCCATACCCAGCTGCAAGGCCACTGGCCAGCCCAAGCGATGCAACGTCTTCTGGTCGGCCAGGCTAAGAGACGACTTCGGGAAGTCCTCTCTGTAAGGTTCGTAACGATGTGTGTGATGGAAGACGTAAGCCATCAGCACGAACAGTAGGAAACGGCTCAGGAAGGTGGCAATGCCTGCGCCAAGCAGTCCGAGCTCTGGCAGTCCGCATTTGCCGAAGATGAGCAGCCAGTTGCCGAAGATGTTGAAGACATTGCTGACGAGCATAATCCACATCGGCATGGCCGTGTCCTTCACGCCGTCGCTGAACTGCTTGTAGGCGTAGAACACCGTCTGCGGCAGCAAGCTTAACAGCAGTATGAACAAGTAGGGACGCATCAAGGGCAACAGCTCGTCAGGCTGTCCGAGCGAAGGAAGTGCCAGCAAGAGTATGCCGGCAAGCAATATCAACAGGAGTCCAACACAGAAACAGGCAAAGAGTCCGTTCTTAAGTTTGCCTGCAATCTCATGCGTCTTGCCCTCTCCGAACAAGGCTCCGACGACGGGCGTGATGCCGTAGGAAAAGCCCATGCCACCGATGAGGAGGAGGCCGATAATGTTGTTGACGAAGCCAGCCGCAGCCAGTTCGTCCGTACCATAATGGCCAACCATAAGCGTATCGGCGAACCCCATCACGATGGTGCTCATTTGCCCTATCATGATTGGCACGCCGATGCGCAACAGGTCACTGTAGTGTGTGTGCTTTACGCGAACCACTTCACGTAGCAGAAGTCCTGACGGTGAGGCAGGTTGGCGTTCTTAGGATAGATGCGACAGCAGACCTTGAAGCTGCCTGCATTGTCGATGACATGAGAGGCGACGAAGGTATATCGGTTGCCGTCGCGACCTTTCAGCTCGAAAGGTACCACCTGATATAAATGGTCAACGCCGTCCTTGTCGGTGACGAGCGTAACGATTTCCACTCCGATTGCATCGTCCAGGCCAGCTTCGTCCACGACAACTTCGATGTTGTAGTGTGTGCCTGCCTGTACATTGCCGTTGTTGATGTCGTCGCTCTTCGTCAGACTTACCACATTGATGGCATCCCAACGTTCTGCAACAGCTTCCTTCCAAAGCGCAATGTCCTTGGCAAGCTGGTAGTTGTTGGCCTTCAGCTTCTGCGAGCGGTCGCGCAGTTTGTTGTAGAACCTGTCGTAGTAATCGTCGAGCTGACGCTTCATGGTGTAGTGGGGAGCTATCTGGGCGATGGAGTTCTTGATGACCTTAATCCAGCTGGCAGGTATGCCTTTCTTGTCCTTGTCGAAGAACAAAGGCACTATCTCATTCTCGAGGAGCGAGTAGATGGTTGCTGCGTCGAGACGGTCCTGATACTCCTGGTTCTGGTAGGTACGCTTCTCTGTGAGTGCCCAGCCTGCGCCTTCGCGATAGCCTTCGAGCCACCATCCGTCCTTAACACTGAGGTTGACCACGCCGTTCATTTCAGCCTTCTCGCCGGATGTGCCACTGGCTTCCAGCGGACGAGTCGGTGTGTTCATCCAGATATCGACACCGCTGACGAGGCGACGTGCCAGCAGGAAGTCATAGTCCTCCACGAAGATAATCTTAGCCTGGAACTCAGGACGCTGGCTTATCTCGTAGATTTTCTTGATGAGACCCTGCCCTGCTCCGTCGGCGGGATGTGCCTTGCCGGCAAACAGGAAGATGACCGGATGGTCGGGATTGTTGACTATCTTGCTGAGACGCTCCAAGTCGGTGAAGAGCAGATGTGCACGCTTGTAGGTGGCGAAGCGGCGGCAGAAGCCGATGACGAGTGCGTTGGGATTGAAGTTCTCGATGAGCTTTACCACACGCTGCGGGTCGCCCTGGTTCTTCAGCCATGTCTCTTTGTACTGCATAGCCACATAGTCGAAGAGTTTCTTCTTCAGAGCCTTACGCGTTTCCCATATCTCTTCGTCGGGGCAGTTGTAGATGCCGTGCCATATCTCCTCGTTCGACTGGTCGCTGAGGTGCTTTGGGTCGAAGTACTTGGCATAGATCTTGCGCCATTCCGTAGCGCACCATGTGGGGAAGTGAACGCCGTTGGTGACGTAGCCAACATGGCTTTCTTCGGGATAATAGCCGTTCCAGATGCCGGAGAACATCTTCTTGCTGACCTCTCCGTGCAGCCAACTTACGCCGTTGACCTCCTGACAAGTGTTGCAGGCAAAGGTACTCATGCAGAACTTCTCGCCGTGGTCTTCCGGATTAGTGCGGCCCATTCCGATGAATTCATCCCAGCTGATGCCCAGAATCTGTGGATATCCGCTCATGTACTTGCCGAAGAGTTGCTCGTCGAAGTAGTCGTGGCCGGCTGGCACAGGCGTATGCACGGTGTAGAGGGAAGAGGCACGGACCACTTCGAGAGCTTGGTTGAAGGTCAGACCTTCCTGAATGTAGTCGCACAGGCGCTGCAGGTTGCAGAGTGCGGCATGGCCTTCGTTGCAGTGGTAGATGTCCTTCTTGATGCCGAGCTTCTTGAGCAGAAGCATACCGCCTATGCCGAGGAGGATCTCCTGCTTCAGTCTGTTCTCCCAGTCACCGCCGTAGAGTGCATGTGTGATGGGTTTGTCGAATTCTGAGTTCAAGGCGTTGTCCGTGTCGAGGAGGTAGAGTTTCACGCGTCCGACGTTGACCTTCCAGACGTAGGCATACACATGATAGTTGACGTAGGGCACGTCGATGACCATCGGTGTGCCGTCTTCGTTCATCTGCTGCTCGATGGGAAGCGAGCCGAAGTTCTGTGCCTCGTAGTTGGCTATCTGCTGTCCATCCATGGCGAGGCTTTGCGTGAAGTAGCCAAAGCGATACAGGAAACCTACGGCACACATATCGACGTTGGAGTCGGAAGCCTCTTTAATGTAGTCGCCGGCCAACATGCCGAGACCGCCGCTATAGATTTTCAGGGCCGAATGGATGCCGTACTCCATGCAGAAGTAGGCTACGGAGGGGCGTTTCTTGTCTGGCTCCACGTCCATGTAGTTGCGGAACTTCGTGTAAACGTCGTCAATGCGCTTCATCAGTTTCTTGTCCTTGACAATCTCGGCCTTGCGGCTGAAGCTCAGACGTTCCAACAGCACGACGGGATTGTGCTTTGCATCGTGATAGAGTTCAGGGTCGAGGTCACGGAAGAGGTCGCGTACTTCGTAGTTCCACACCCACCACATATTGTGGGCGAGTTCGTCGAGCTTACTTAGTTCGGCGGGAATGTTTCCCTTGACAATCACTGGATTCCAGTTGGGCTGGTTAGCGTTGCTTGCTTTAATCTTCATAGCGTTATAATATTATAGTATGTGTCTAATGGGTTATCGGTTCACGTTTGGTTTGCCGTTTACTGCTGTCTTTCCTGTGCTTTGCGCAGGGCGAAGTCGTAGGCTTCGTAGTAGTAGTGGATGAAGTTCTTCCAGAGCGCTTTCTCGGCGAGGTTGGCTGCATTGCGGCGGCAGGCGTTGACCATGCGCCGTCCGTAAGCAGAATATCGCACGATGGCCTCGCTTATCTGCTCTGCTACTTCCTGGCTGTTGTAATCGTTGCGCGGCAGGACTTCCACTCCGTCCTCGAGTTTGCTGTCGCGGCCTACCTCGTTGTTTGCCCACACGCCGAAGCCGCTGAGGGAAGTTGTGATGCAGGGTACGTGGAAAGCTACTGCCTCGAGGGGTGTGTAGCCCCAGGGTTCGTAGTAAGAAGGAAAGACTGCAAGGTCGCCGCCTATGAGAAGGTCGTAGTACGACATCTGGAAGATGCCGTCGTTACCGTCGAGATAGCAGGGCACGAAGATGACCTTCACGAGGCTGCCGCTGTCGTTCTTCATGCCGTGGGAACGCAGGAAGCCGAGCACCGGGTCGTTCCAAGGTTCGTGGAGGTTGTGGGTGATGACGGGATCGGAGAGCGGTTCGGTGTATGCCCATCCGAGCTTGAGTCGTTCCTGCAGGTCGGACCTCGGGCTTTCCATCCATGCAGGCACTTCGATGAGCATGAGGACATTCTGCTTGAGGTCGCTGTCGTAGATGGTGCGGTAGGCTGCTTCGAGGAAGACGTCTATGCCCTTGTTGCGGTATTCGTAGCGGCCACTGGTGGTGACGATGACGGTGTCGTCGTCGAAGCCTGCGCCGGTCAGTGCGTTGGCCACTTGCAGGATTCTGGCACGCGCCTCACGCCGATGCTTGGTGAACTCTGCGCCTGTGGAGGGAACGAAGTCTGCCTCGAAGCCGTTGGGCAGGACGACGTCGGGCTTCTTGTCGAGCAGTTCGGCGCATTCGCGGGCTGTGACGTCGCTCACCGTCGTGAAGCAATCCACGTTGTGAGCCGTCTGTCGTTCGAGGCTGTGCTTGGCCTCCATGTTGAGTTCCTGCGCCATCTGCGTGCCGTTGTATGCCCAGAGATACTCGTAGAGGGGCTTGTTGTTGCCTGCTATGCTGCGTCCGATGCTGGTGGCGTGCGTGGTGAAGATGGTGCCCATTTCGGGGACGTACTTCTTGATATAGAGTGCGCCGAGGCAAGTCATCCATTCATGTGCCTGATAAATGACTTTGCCCTTGCCTCCCAGTTCGTTACGGAAAAAGTGTTCCACCACGCGTGCTGCGGCCAGACTGAACATGTTGGCCTCGTCGTAGTCACCATATCCATGGAGACTGTCCACGCCGTAGTTCTCCCACACTCTGCCGTAGATGTCGTTCCTGCTTTCGTAATAGCGATGGAAATCAACGAGCAGGACAATAGGTTTGCCGGGAATCTTCCAGCGACCCACACGGACGCCGAAGCCGCAGGCCGTGGCCTTCGCCTTCCATTCAGGCAGCAGCTTGCGGTCCTCTGCGAAGAGATTGTTCTTCTTTCCCTGCCAGAGGTCAGGACCGACGAATACCAACTTGTCGGGAAACTGCTCCTGCAGCGTCTTGGCTCGCGTGGAAAGGACGGTGTAGATGCCGCCCATCTTATTGCATACCTCCCAACTGATCTCGAAAATAAAGTCAGGAACCAAACGTTTTTCTATCATCTGCAGCCTTCGTGATGTTAATTCGCGCACAAAGGTACGACAATTTATGTTAAAAAAGAAACCTTTTTTGCTTTTTATATATAAATGTATAAGGTTTGCGCTACAACTTAATACTTTTTTCGCTATCTTTGTAGGGGTTTACAGCTCCTTTATAGGGGAATGCAAACTCCCCTATAGGGGATAAATGAACACCGAATGAAGAAATCAGCTACACTTGCACTGATGTTTTTTGTCGCCGCTGCCTGCATCGGGCAGCAGCCATGGAAACTCCAGCTGACAAGCCCCGAAGAAAAGATTAACCTGAGGCTCGACCTCTACGAGGAGAGCATCGAGGTGCCTGGCTTTGAAAGTTTCGGGCCGATGAACGGATACATGGACGGCAACATCTACGGCGTGTGGTACGTGGTCGGATTCGACATTAAGGACGACCGGCATGCCACCGTCACCATCGCCAACGAACTGGGTAGTGAGGACCAGAAACTTACTCTGACTCAGGACTCCGACAGCACCTGGCAGCTGAAGTTCATAACGTCGTGAAACGTGCCGAGGGAAAGAAGCTCGTAAAGATTCCTTCGGAACTCAAAATGGTAAGCAAGAAATGACCACTCGCAAGAAATACCTCCTCGCCGTCCTTGGCGGCACACTTTTTGGCATCACGCTCGTGGTCGCCGCACTCTACACAAGCAACGTCACCTCCACAAACGAGTCGTGCGCGGCTTGTCACATCCATCCCGAGGCTGAGGTGAGCTGGAAACAAAGCAAGCACTTCAGCAACCAGAGCGGCGTGCAGACGGACTGCGCCGCCTGTCATCTGCCCCCTTCAGGCACGCCGAACTACTACTGGGCAAAGGTGAAAATCGGCCTGCACGACATTTGGATGTACCTGACACACAGCAAGGAAGACTTCGATTTCGAGAGTAAACGCACCGAAGAGTACGCACCAAATATCGTCTTCAACGAGTCGTGCAAGAAGTGCCACGCCAACCTCTACCCCGAAGGCATCACGGACGACGGCGTAGCGGCACACCTCTACTACGACGAGAACGAGGCGAAGCTCAACCTGCAGTGCGTGACGTGCCACCTCGATGCCGGTCACTTCATCGACGGCTATAAGCACGAAAAGATGACGACGGCACCTATCGACACCACAGGACCCGTCTATACCGAACCGGCTTCGGTAACAAGTTTCTCGAACTTCACGGAGACCATCCCCGGCACTCGCGCCTCCATCAACATGGTTGCCGTGCCGGGCGGCAAGTTCACGATGGGCAGCAACAAGGGCGACAAGTTCAGCCGTCCCGATGAATACCCGGCTCACGAGGTCACCGTCTCGCCGTTCTTTATGGCCGAAACCGAGATAACCTGGAATCAATACTGGGCATTCTATGCCGAAACCATGTCGGAAGGACGCACGAAGCCCGAGACAATCTATGCCAACAACAGCAGACCTGACGTCGATGCCGTCTCCGGCCCTACCCCACCATTCGGCATCCCAGACCAGGGATGGGGCATGGGAAGCCGTCCCGCCATCACCATGACGCACTATGCCGCCGAGACTTTCTGCCAATGGCTCAGTCTGAAGACTGGCCGCCACTACCGCCTGCCCACCGAAGCTGAATGGGAATACGCGGCTCGCGGAGGCACGCAGACGCCCTACTTCTTCGAAGGGAAACCCTCTTCCTACTCAAGTCAAGGGCTCTGGAACAGCATCTTCGGCACCGACACCACGACCATCAACCGCTACGCCATCTATGCCCTCAACAGCAAGAACCGCACGCAGGAGCCCTCGCGCGTCGCAGCCAACCCCTTCGGCCTGCGCAACATGTTGGGCAACGTCATGGAGTATTGTCAGGACTGGTATGCCGAAGACGCCTACGAGAAGGCTGGCACGAATGCCGTCGACCCGAAAGGTCCCGCCTCGGGCACAGACTATGTCGTGCGCGGAGGCTGTTACAACGACGATGCCAGCGAGTTGCGTTGTGCCGCCCGTCGCCATAGCGACTACGAAGCTTGGCTCAAGACCGACCCGCAGAACCCGAAGAGCATCTGGTGGCTGAGCGACATCAAAGGCATCGGCTTCCGCATCGTCTGCGAAGGCTTCACCAAATAATAACTGCATAATAACGTCATAACGAAATAACGTCATCACAAAAATCATTAAACAACTATGAAAGAAAAATCCATGAGCCGTCGCAGTTTCCTTACCGGGGCTGCCACTGTCGGTGCAGCAGCCGTGGCTGCGCCCGCACTGCTTGCCAGCTGTTCTGGCAACAACAACAAACTCACTCCTCTGAAGAAAGAAGGCGAATACTACGTCCCTGAACTCCCCGACAAGGCCATAGATGGCAAGGAACTGAAGGTAGGACTCGTAGGCTGCGGCGCCCGCGGCAGCGGTGCAATAAACGACTTGCTCAATGCTGCCAACGGCATCACCGTAGTAGCTCTCGGCGATGTCTTCGGCGACAGACTCTTCCCGCTGCGCGACCAGTTGAAGAGAGATTGGGGACAGGACATCCCCGACGAGCGATGCTTCCTCGGCTTCGATTCCTACCAGAAGGTCATCGATGCAGGAGTAGACATGGTCATCCTCACCACACCTCCTGTCTTCCGCTCCGAGACGTTCAAGTACGCCACCGAGAAGGGCGTTCACTCCTTCCTCGAGAAGCCTATCGCAATCGATGCCAAAGGCTATCGTTCCATAATGGCAACTGCTAAGCAGGCACAGGCTAAGGGTCTGAGCGTTGTCGTAGGTACACAGCGTCACCACGAACGTCGCTACGTCGAAGCCAACAAACAGATACAGGCAGGACTCATCGGCGACATCACCGGCGGCAATGTCTATTGGAACCAGGGCATGCTGTGGTACCGTCAGCGTGAGGCAGGATGGACAGACATGGAGTGGAACATACGCGACTGGGTGAACTGGAAGTGGCTCTCGGGTGACCATATCATCGAGCAGCACGTCCACAACATCGACGTCTTCCTATGGATGAGCGGCTTGAAACCCGTGTCGGCAACAAGCTTCGGCGCACGCCACAGACGTGTCACGGGCGACCAGTTCGACTTCTTCAGCACCGACTTTGTCATGGAGAACGGCATACACATGCACTCGATGTGCCGCCAGATCAACGGCTGCAGCAGCAAGGTAAGCGAGTTCATCCAAGGCAGCAAGGGCAGCTGGGACAGCGAGACGAACGAGATAAAGGACATGGAAGGAAACGTCATCTGGAAGTACGACGAGGAGAAGGCCAAGCAGGAGTTCGAGCAGCACAACCCCTACGTGCTGGAGCACGTCGACTGGGTGAACCACATCCGCAAGGGCACAGCCCACGAAGAAGCTACCGACAACGCCATCTCCTGCATGGCAGGCATCATGGGTCGAGAGGCCGCCTACACCGGCCAGACCGTCACATGGGACGACATGACGCAGTCGGAACAGAACTTCCTTCCCGAGAAACTTGAACTTGGCCCGCTCGACCTCGCCTCGATGACCGTGCCCGTACCCGGACAGTAAAAAGCCCCCTCCACGCTCCCCCTTAGGGGAGTGACGCGAATTGATAAATTATCAAATAGTAAATAAATCGTAAATAGTACATCGTCAAATCGTAAATAATGAAAAGGCGTAATTTCCTCATAAGCTCTATGGCTGGCGCAGCTGCTGCTGCGCTGGCCCCGGGCACGATGCTGGCTTCCTGTGCCCCAAAGAAGGATGGGAAGAAAGCCACTACCCCACTCAACCTCTGCTTCCAGGAAGGCATCGCCCTGGGCGACACACTTCAGGAGAAGCTCGACTACTGCGAAAGCCTCGGCGTGACAGGCTTCGAAGTAGGCGGCCGAGGCCTGGCCGGACGCGTGGACGAGCTGAACAATGCCCTGAAAGGACGCAACATCCGCATGGGCGCCATCTGTGCAGGCTTCGACGGATTCATCCTTGCCGAAGACGAACAGAAGGAACGTTTCGACCGAACCATGCGTGAAATCATCGAAGCTGCCGGCAAAGTCAACTCCTGCGGAGTCATCATGGTGCCGGCCTTCAACGGTCAGTCACCCTGCCGTCCACACACAAGGGAGACGCGCGACTACCTCTGCGAAGAGCTGCACAAGCTCGGAGAGTTCGCCCTGCAGAATAACACAACCGTCATCCTTGAGCCCCTCAACCGAGGCGAATGCTTCTATCTCCGCCTCGTAGCCGATGCCGCAGCCATCGCACGCGACGCCGACAGCAAAGGCGTGAAGTGCATGGGCGACTTCTGGCACATGCAAGAAGAAACATCAGACTATGCCGCCTTCATGGCAGCCGGCAAGGAATACCTGCAGCACGTACACATCGCCAGCCGCGGACGACGCAAGACGCCAGGCGAAGACGGCGAGAAAGACAACTACCGCGACGGCTTCCGCGCCCTCAAGGAGATAGGTTACGAAGGCTTCGTCAGCTTCGAATGCGGTCGGGAAGGCGACCCGAAGATCATCCTGCCCGCCGCAGTAGAACTGCTCCGCAAGCAGTGGGACGAAGCATAAAGACAGACTCCCCGGACAAAGAATACTATTGCCTCGTGCGAAGAATACTATTGCCTCGTGCAAAGAATACTATTGCCTCGTGCAAAGAATACTATTGCCCTGAGCAAAGAATACTATTGCCCTGAGCAAAGAGGTATAGTCGTCCAGAAAACTCGGCACGACATGTTGGCAAAGATGGCGTGCCGAGTCCGTAAAGATGGCACGCTGAGTTGAAGAACTTGGCGTGCCATCTTTTTATGTCAAATTGTAAGGATAAAAAAAAAGTCTCCGACGAATCGGAGACTTTAAGTATTTAGGCTGGGAGAATGATTACTTAACAGCAACCTTCTTACCGTTCTGGATGTAAACACCCCTCTGAGCCTTGCTTACGCGCTGGCCAGCTACGTTGTAAACAGGAGCATTAACGTCATCAGCATTGATGGTGTTGATGCCAGTGCCATCACCTACAGTAACCTTGATTTTTGCAGTTTTCTCTGTAGCGACATTATAAACCATATTATCATCGGAGGGTGCACCAATAACAATCTCAAACAACTCTAATTCATAGGCACCATCTGCTACGTCAGTACCAACACTTATCGGACACTTAAGAAGAGCTCCATCATTACCCTTAAATGTAGTGTAGGCCATCTTACCATCTTCATCCTGATAAGAAACAGCACCTACTATTGCATTAAATGAGTATATTGAACCAGTTTTCATAACCTCAAATAAATCTGTATAAGAAGAACCTTCAATCTCTGCAAGACGTTCTTCATATTCATCCTCATCTAATTCTTCTTTATCAAACTGCTTTTTAGCATAAACCGCTGCTGCTTTCTTAGCAGTCTCAAGATCAAGACGATCTGTTACGATTTCGAAGTCAGTAGCTTTTGTTGTCAACTTGATACCAGTTGCTGTTTTCAACTTGAAAGAAATCGTTTGAACCGGAACATCGTTCTCCAGGCAGATTTCAATCACACCTTTTTCTCCAGCCTTTAATGTTACCTCTGGAACATAGAGTTTGTTCTCTGCCATTGCTGCAACACCGCACAGCATAGCAACCATTGTCATGTAAAACTTTTTCATAGCTATAAAATTATTTATTAGTTAATACTTTTACTATTTTATTCAAGATGGCTGAGCGGCCATGATGTTCAGAACAGTTACATAGTCTGCGATATCAACCTCGCCATCTTTATTCACGTCAAATGCTGCATCATAGGTATCTGCAGCCATGGCATTCAAAATCGTTACTGCATCTGCAATATCAACCACACCATCGTGGTTCACATCACCTATGATGCCAGGAGTTGCACCTTCTTCGATGGTCCAATTCAATTCATTGGCTTTTTCCCATGTCCAAACGGTACCGCCATTATCAGTAATCGATGATGTGTTAACGGCAACAGTAAAGTCACCAGGTGTTACATCACTTGCAACAGCTACTTCGATAGTTGCTACAACGCCATCAGTGTTTGTCAGAGCAAGGACTTCATCCTCATTGGCGCTCCAGCACTGGAAAGTAACAGTACCATCTGCATTGGTTGTGGCAGAGAATGTCGGGGCATAGCCTTCGGGATAGCGAGAACCAGCGGCAGCAATAGAGCCATCCACATAAGTAACTCCCTCAGGAAGAGCCACAACGCAGCTCCACATAACTGGGGCATTCTGATTCTTCAAGTTCAGCGTAAGAGTCGCTGTGGCACCAGTCTTACCATTCTCAGCTGCAGTCAGATACATCTGATAGTTTTCTTTCATGGTTGCCCACATAGATGTCATTGCGAAGAATGACACCAAAGAAAGTAAAATTCTCCTTTTCATAAAAATTAGATTTTGTTATTAGTGTTGTTCTTATAGTTTTCTGCTGCAAATTTAGTGCTTTTTTTATAATCACCAAAACTTTTTGGCTTTTTTTTTCATCTTTTCCGCAAAAAAGTTTGGGCTAATAAAGAAAAACTTGAAAAAGGGTGTCTTTTCATCTGTTAATTATGTTTTGCCATGCTTATACCTAATCAATTATTATATGCCTCGTGCGCGGAAGATGATGTCGCGTGCCTCTGTCACCTCGCGGAACTTCTTTTCTGCCTCTTCTTTGGCTGCCTCGCCCTGCGACTCAACCCGGTCGGGATGATAGCGGAGGGCGAGTTCACGATAGGCTTGGCGCACCTCGTCGTCTGTAGCTGTCTCGGGAATGCCCAGGGTTCGATAGGCTTCCTGCAAGGTGACATCGACGTAGGGTTGCCATGTCTGCCCGCCTCCCTGATTGTCGTTGTCGGAGGTGCGTTGATAGGTGAAGTGTATGGTGGGACGGCGGTACATCGAATCGAGTAGCCAGCCAATCAGGAAGCCGAGGATGAGTCCACGTCCCCCTCCCATACGCCAGCCAATGAGGGCAAAGATGAGACGAAAGCTGAGCAGGCAAGACATAAGCGGCATCAGATGTCAGGGGTTATCATACGGAATCAAAGCACCTGCCTCAACTTCTCTGAGACGTCTGCGACGGGGATGACCTGATATTCGCAGTCCCTAAGCCAGACGATGCGTCGGGAGACGATGCGTATGCCGATGTCTTCGAGCATGAGGGCATAGAGGCTGAGCTGTATGGTGTAGAGCGAGAGGTCTTCCTCCGTCATGTCGGCAAAGGGAGGAAGCAACATCCGTCCATACCTGCGGTTGTAGTCGTTGGACAGACATGCGTTGGTCTTATAGTCGAGAATCATGAAGCCTTCTGGCTGGCCGTCGCTGCCGTCGTTGTAATAAAGCATGTCGAATGTGCCGGCAAGCTGCTGCCTGAGGTTTCGTGCCTCGGATGGATTCTTGCCGCTGTACACTTGTGCTTCATTCAGGACGAGATGCATGCTGTCTGGCATTTCGTTCATGAACTTGAGGACTGACTCTTCCTTTGGATGTATGGGAGCGAGGAATCCGTACTGAGGCATGTACTGCCGCTGCATGGAAGGGCAGATGCGTTCTGGCATTCCTGCCCGCAAATAGCCCAGACTCTCTCCATAGGCATGAGTCTTGGTGCCGAGGGTCGTGGCACGAAAAGAGTTCTGGCGCCACTGCTGAAGCCAGTAGTCGGGTGTCTGGCCGTGACGTTCCGCATAACGTGCCGCCTGGCGTTGTTCGTCGAAAGGTTCGCGGATGAAGCGGTGGGCTACGTTCGTGACGGAAGGTAGCATCTTGCCTTGCAACACGTAACTATGGCTGTCGGCATAGAACTCCAGGTCCTGGAACTCCTCAAGCACCTTGCGACGTGCCTCGCTTGCGGCGGAAGGTTCACCTGTCACGGTAAACCACTTGTTATTTCCCATGCAGTATCTTTTTACCTTGACTTATGTTAATACCCTTGACTGGACGACTGAGACGTTGACCTGCAAGGTTGTAGATCTGGTCATCAGGGCTTTCGGAAGACCTGAGGCCTCCGAGTCCTGTCTCGTCGTCATCGGGAAAAGGGACTTCAACCAACGCGTCATTATAGGTGGGACGGAATTCCGAGACTTGTATCACGTCGTTGCCTCCACCCTTACGTGCCGTCACGACCCACTTGAAGCATTGGTAGGCTTTACTCGTCTCGGCAGGCAGCGTGTAGGTATAAGTCGTGTAGTTGACGTCTCGGAGCTTTGTATCGTTTGTGACGGAAGCAATCAGTTCCCACGAGGCGTCGTCGGGTCCGGGATTACTGTCGGCTGTGGATCCGTAGAGTTGCCATGCCTTTGGATTGCGTCCGGGGAAAGAGGCATTGTCATTGGCCGTCGTGATTTTATAGCCAGTCACGTAGATGGGTAACGAGGCATGGAAGATGTTGTATATACTGTTGCCCTCTCCTCCGTTGAGACACCACTTCGTCGAAGTGTTCTCGTCGACAATCTTGTCATAATCCTCGCCGGAGCCGAAGCCGGGCGTACCTTCGTCGGGAATAAAGAAGACATTGGCATTCATTCGTTCATATTCCTTGGTTTTGGCGACGCCATAGTGGAGCTTATTGGTGCTCTGGGCAAGGTTGTCCATATCGAGTGCCCCTCCAAGAGGAGCGTAAACCTCGAGGCTCGACTTTAACATCTTGCCATTGCATACGGCAGCTATCTCCTCGGGAGTCATGGCGGAACGCCAGAAGCTCAGTTCGCTCACCTCGCGACTGCTGTCATCTGCCCCCACACTTACTACCTCAATCTTCGACAAGCGCTCTCCCACCTCACCGGCTTTCACCTTGTCTACGTACAGGATAGTGCGTCGCTGGGCAAAGTAGCTTGTAAGCGTGATGTTATGCCACTTGTCGTCGTCGACCTTTGCTGTGGACGTGATGGTAGCGCCGGAAGGAGAAGTGTAGGTGACTGTGCCGTCGTCGTTCACGCACACGACTGCTTCCTGGAGGCTGACTGCCTGCGTAAGGGAGACGACTTGACCCTTCGTGCCTTTGGTGCGGACAGTAACCGTAAACGGATGTACCGTCTCTTCCGGCTCGAAGTATATCCTGTTGCCTGCCTCGATGACCATACTCTTCGTCTGGTTTCTGACGGGTTGTGGCTTGCCTGCCTTAAGGGCATCGAAGAGGGACGGCACCATGGCGTACATGAATTCGGCATGACCTGCGGTGTTTTGATGATAGGTGTCGGCCACGTATCCGTCTGCCCACTGGCCGTTTCCCTTGTCGATGGCGCCAAGCACATTGGTGGAGGGCACGTCCCACTCGTGAATGAGGAGGTTGAGCTGCTTGACGTAGTAGTAGTCGTCATCGTTGAAGTCGCTGCGCGTGTAGTTGTTCATCACCATCGGAATCTTGCCGTCTGCGCGGACTTTTCTGATCAGGGAGAGCATGTTGTCGCGCCACTGGTTGAAGACAGACTGCTGGTTGCTTGCACCGTGAATGCCTTCGTTGCCCAGCGAGAGACCAAAAATGACGTAACGGCTGAAGTCGCGGATGAGGTCGTCGTAACGTCCCATGAGGGCACCTGTCGTGTTGCCTCCGATGGAGACATTGGTGGTATAGAACGGGTTCTCGCTTCTACCCTCGTCATGTCGTGCAATGAGTTGCTGTCCGTAGAGGTAACGATAGCCCTTCCAGTCTGTAGCGCCCTGACCGTTTGCGACTGATGAGCCGAAGACGGAGATACGGTTCTCGTCGATGGGAGCATTGATGTCGTACACCATGTTCTTCATATCGACGGTGATGGTATACGTGCCGGCGTTCTGATAGATATTCTCCACGCTCTGTCCCTTCTCTGTTTCGCCGATGGCATATCTCGTGGGAGCTCCCTGGAGGCGTTTGATGGCGTAGGCGTCGTCGTTGTTAAGGGCGAAGTACATCGTCTTGTCCACCCACTGCTGCGAAGCGGTCTCCTGGAGCGTCACCTCTCCTTCGAAGACGCCGTTCCCCTTGTAAGGGATGGCGGGGTTCCCTGCACCGATGTTGCCACGCACGTTCATCGTGACGGGGAGAAGAGTAATGGTCTGGCTTGTGCTGTTGACTGTAATACGTGCCACACAGTCTTTATCTACGGAGAAAGGATTGCTCCCTTCGGTGCTGAACTTGCCGTCTTCGGTGCTGGAGAGGGTGACATCCTTGCCGTCTACAGTGGCGGTCAGGACGAAGTTGCCTGCACTGAGTCGTGCGAAGGCCTCGAAGGTGTCGTCGTTGCCAAGCGACTTGAAGGTCACGTCCTCTGCATTTCCGGTGAGCTTCAGTGCGGTGAACACGAGTGGTTCCTCCGGACGCGTTCCGCCTTCATACTCCTCTACCCTCATGGCATTGATGTGTGCCATGCCGAAGAGGCGCTGGTAAGTGATGACGATGTCACCATTCTTGTCGGGGTAGATGTAGTCTGTCTGGAGGATGTTTCTCAGGTTGCCGTTGTAACCTTCACCGCCGATGTCGGAGCCGGACGTTGTTTGTCCGCCCTGTCTGCTGACCTTTGATGGTATATTGAGTGGCGCGGTTGTCGGTATGGTTACGCGAGCCGTAGATATAGAAGCGATAGCAGTGGTCGACATTAAGCTTCGCGAGTCGGAAGGAACGTATGTCGGCGTTGTCTGTGAAGACATAGTCCTCGGTGGCAGTGGTTATGGCGAGGTCGCCGAGGTCAGAAGCCGTGGGATTATTGTTGCCTCCGGCATCGATGCCATTGGTGTAGGTCTTTTCCACGACGTAGAATCTTGCGCCGGTACTTGTGCCCTCGCTGTTTCTCACACTGATGACCTTACCGGCGTTGATGGCATTGCTGCCGGCACTTCCCGAGGAGATGTTGTTCCAGCGATTGTTGTTGGCGTCCGTTCCGCTTGTTTGATGTCCGCGGGAATTGTTGCTTGTCTCGCCGAAGTCAAAGTACATCTTCTGCGTCATGACGAGTTGCTGGTTGGGACGTTCCACGTCGGAGAGCTCCTCGACCTTCATGCAGTTGAGGTAGGCCATGATTCCCGAAGCCTTCTTTATGATGGTGAGGTCGATGTTTCCATTCTTGTCGGGGAAGATGATGTCAGAAGTCAGCACCTTGTTATTGTTGCCGTTGTAGCCGCCGCTACCTATGGCGGAGCCGGACATCACCATTTCCTCGCGCCAACTGTTCTCGCCGGTCAGGTCGAACCATGCCGCCCTGGTGTCGGTTGCCGTGCGTGAGCCGAAGAAGTGGAAGCGGTAACCTTTGTCGAGACTTAGTCCCTTGAAGTGAATCACGCCGTAATCCTGGTTGCCTTCCAAGAAGATATAGTCCTGCGTGGCACTCTCGATGGCGAGGTCGCCGAGCAGTGAAGGCTGCGGACTTTGCAGGCCGCCGTTGGTGTAGCCATTGGTCGAGAAGCGCGACGAGAGCTGCAGCTGTAGGCCGGATGCCGCGTTGTCGGAGGTGACGAGACTGATGGTCTGCGGGTAGGCCTTGTCTGGCTGCCCCTGACCTTTGCCGAAGATGTTGTTCCAGTAATGTCCGTTGCGGTCGGCCCCGACTGTTATGTAGCCCTGGCCTGCCACGTTGTTCTGGCCGTAGTCTATGTAGAAGGTACGGTCCACGTTCTGTGCCTCGGCACCGAGGATGCCTGCAAACAAGGCAAGGCTAAGCAATGTCCTTTTCTTCATCATTGGTTTGGAGGGTTTAGGTTCTGGTAATTATCGCTGCAAAGTTACAGAGATTTTCCGTAACTTCCAAGCATTCCACGAAAAACCGCACGGATGATGTCTGCGAGGTGCACATGTGCCAGCGGTAATGTTCACGTGAGAAGTCTCAGCTCGGCACCAGTCGATGCTCGGGAGTTATTTCACGCCGAACTTTTCGCCGGCAGTATTCGACTGGTATTCCGGCGCGTAAAGGCAGGTGAGTCGTGCGGGGGGCAGGAGGAAGTTGCCGCTTCGAGTCAGCAGCCAATCCTCCTCGACGACGTAGGTGCCACGTGGCAAGCGGTTCCATGTAGTACTCTGTGCTGGCATCGTGCATCGCCTGATAATAGCCCAGACCACCTTGCCAGCGATAGGCCGAGATCTGTCGGTCGGGCTCTGCCGACGCAGGACGGGGTGCGCGCAGACAGATGTATTCGTAGTCGCGGTCGGCAGTAATGGTGTAACGGATATTGACTCTGTCGCCCACGGCATACGTGCCAGCGGGCGTCTTGTTTACTTCTCGGCGGATGGTCAACCCTTCGCGGAGGCTCTCGACTTCGGTGGCGGGCAGCTGGTACTGGGCATAGACGGCGCCCCACGAGAGGTTCCTGCCCTGCTTCTCACTTGTAGCAGTGCGTGGCGCGTCATGTTGTTCGATGCGGAGTCCTATGGCGTGGTCGAGGGATTCGATGCGTTCGCGGACATAAGGCATCGCGTCGCCGGCAGCCAGTTGACGCGTCTGGTTGTCGTACGTGACGGTGCCTCGCCATGCGCCACTGCCCTCGTCCCCTTCAGGGGAAGGAATGGGGAAGTGGGCGGTCAGGGCATAGATGGCATCGGCCGACTGCACGGGCTGCTCCCATTCTTGCGTCCGCTTCTGCTGGATGAGCCATTCCGCCATCTTCGCATACAGGTCGGTTTCCTTCGGTTCTACGGTGCCGACGGCCTCCATCATGTTGACATGCGTCTGCACCTTGCGGTCGATGCTGGTGAAGGAACCGCCCGGGTAGGCCAGGTACATGCCGTCGGCTTGGCGGAGCAACTCGTGAAGTCGTGGCATCAGAGCTTTCGCCTTCTTCTCCTCGCCTGCACGTTTCAGCACGATGGCGGCAAGGGCTCGCTGCTCTCTATCAAGGTCTTCGGCCTGCTTCTTCAGCAGGGAGAGCAGATAGTTCGCGTCATTACCGGGATTTTCCCTATACATTATATATATATATAGGTAACGAAGGTGGGAGAGAGACAGGACGGGGGTCTTTTCTTTTCTGAGCGCCTCCACCTCTTTGTGCATTTCCTGGTCGAGGTACGACATGGCCTTGTCGAGGATTTGACGTTCCGGCACCGACCATCCGTCCTGAATGGCTCCAAGCCGTGCCAGCAGAACTGCCACCTGGGAAGTCATCCAGACGCTGCCGTTCATGCCTGGGAACCAGCCGAACGACCCGTCGGAGTTCTGCCTGACAGAGAGGGCCGAGAGCATCGTCATGCGACGCTGCTCCTGCGACATCTCGTCAAAGAGCGACGAGAGACGTTGCCTGGCGGCTTTCTGCTGCTGAGCTTCCGCCACCCAGGGCGTCTCGTTGAGCAGGATGTCTGCCAACTGCTGGTTCCTGACGAGCGGACTTTCCATGGACGGGGAGCTGTCGTCCTTTGCCCAGGCAGCAATGGTCTCGCGCACATTCGGGCAAGTGCGGGCAATGTGACAGGCAACGCTTCCGCCGTAATAAGCAGAGGCCACGGAGAGGATGTCATTACGGACGGGCGCCGTCAATGAAGGTAATGCCTGCAGGGCAAGGTAGATGGGCTCGGACACGTGCTCAATGGTCAGGGTCTTTCCCCTTGCTCCCTGCTTCTTGCCACCGAAGAGGTTGGAGAGGTTCATCGTAAGCGTGGTGTCGCCTCTGAGCAGATAGGTGCGTGTTTCTGTCATGTTCTGCATGTCGGAGAGCACAGGCAAGTAGCGCACTTCGCCGTCGCTGCTGTCCTTTCCTTTGGCAAGCCACTGGACGGCGAGCACAGGATGGTCGAGGGTTGCCTTGTAGGGCATCTCATAGACACTCTCTTTGCCTGGAGCAAGGTCGAAGCGGACTTTCAGCCGCTTCAGCACGGCGTTCGACTCGGCATCGCGCACCTCGAGGACGGCTTCGCCTCTCTGGCGTTGCTGCGAAGCGTTGCGGATGCTGGCCGTAAGCGTGACGTCGTCGCCGTTACGCAAGAAACGCGGCAATGTCAACTCTGCCATCAGCTCCTTTTCTGCCGTGACCGTCTCCTGCCACTCGGCAGTCATCATGTCGCTCGTATGGGCAAGTCCGTGGAGATGCCACGACGTGAGACCTTCGGGAAGGGTGAACTCGATGGATGTCTGACCTCGGCTGTCCGTACGCAACTGCGGATAGAAGAAGGCCAGTTCAGAGAGGTCGGAGCGGACGACAGCATCACTGCGGTCGGTCTCTGCCGTTTCGGCATCTTCTTCCTCAGCAGAAATGCCCCCAAGCCGCATGGCATCCTCGCCCGATTCCTCGGAGGACTCCACGATGTTGAGCCCGGAAATCTGACCTTGCAACGCTGGAGCTGCAGCAGAGGCTTTAGCCATCTTTACCTCCGCCATGTCAAAGACGGCGGTTTCCCTCAGCTGGCCTGTGCCCATGCCACGCAAGCGCATCGACCTCCCGCCTCGAGTCGCAGGCATCGTTCCCTGGAAAAGCGACTCGTTCCAACGGGCGAAGTCGTAGCCTTCGACAGCAAAAAGGTGGAGCGGCAAGCCAACTCCTGTGTAAGAAGACCTGCTGAAATGCGCAAATCCGCTTACTCCCGGCATGACATTTCTGTTGCAGACACGGGATATTCCTGCAGACATCCTGTACGGAGCCATTGCATCGAGCGACGCATCATACATGTCAACCATGACGTTGGCTGCTGCCGGCGTTCCGTCGGGACGTGTCAAGGTGAGCCGCCACTGCTCTTTCTGGCCGGGTTGCAAATGGTCGCGGAAGGTCTCCCAACGCATCGTGAGCTTCGTCTCGGGCTGTTCCAGCTTGAAGGTTCTGCTGTCCTGCAGGAAGCGACCTTCGTTCACGAGCATCACCGTGACACCTAAATGATGGCGGAACCGCTCTTCGTAACCTACCTCGAGCAACGTCGCCTCGTCGGAGAGGTGCAGTAGAGTGTCGCGCACCATGCCGCACTCGGCGGTCATGACACAGTAGATCCATGCCTCCGGCAAGGTTGTTCCCACCTGGATTCTTGCGGGGAGGTTGGGCGACGTGACGTTGGAAGGGGTGAAGAGCCACAGGTCATGCTTGCCGACGAGATGCTTGTCGGCGATTGAGAAGATGGTGAAACTTGTCTTGTATGACGCCGTGTCGCCTTTTATTTCTGCTCTCGCCACGAGGTCGTACTGACCGGAAGGGAGGTCTCGGAGCACGTCGGGAATGGTGTCTCGGCCTGCCGGGAGAAGGAATTTCTGCACTTCCCTGCCGTTCTGCGACAGCTCGCAAAGCACGTCTCCTTCCACCGTCTTGTCATTGCTGGCATATAGTTCAAAACGCCACGAACTGAGAGGCGAGCCGAGGGCTTCCTTGTTGTGTTGCATAGGGACGCGTCCCGTCATGCGGAGGGACGTGTCGCAAAGCGTCATGCGACACGTCCCGTTTTGGGTCTCGCCTTCAGGGCTGAGAACATCGATGCTGAGAACGAGTGTCTGTCCATAGCGGAACTGCTCCGGAGTCAGTGCACCCGAGACGGGAACGGTGACGCTGAAGCGGCCTTCATCATCGGTGTAGAGCGTGTCGATGTCGTGACTCTCGCCCGAAGTTCTGCGCTTGTACCACCAGCTTTGCTGCCAGTGATAAGTGCCGGTGACTCGTGCTCTGGCCACTGGCCACTGGCTGTAGGTCATGGCGCGACCGGTCAGCGTGACGCTGTCGACAGGCAATGTGACGGCAGGCGCCTCGTCCATCTTGACTTCGAATGTGGGGCGGCGGTACTCTTCGACACGTATGTCGTGCCAGAAATTGCCGAGACGGAGCCTGTAGACACCTGGCATTCCGGCCTCGGGGAGCTGAATACTGTCCTGGATTGACCCGTATTCATCGGTCAGAAGACTGTGCTTTGCCACCTCCTGATTGTTGACATCATACATGATTAGAGTCAACTCGGCGCCTGCCTCCACCTGTGGCTCCTGCTCATGACTGCGGGTAAAGGCGAAGCCGCCTACGAAGACAGTCTGTCCGGGCCTGTAAATACTGCGGTCGGTAAACAGGCGCTGGAAGTGGAGTTCTTCATTCGTGTATTCGTTGACGTAGTGCCATCCGAGGCTTTCTTTCCCGTGAGCATTGTCCTCGCCACGCGACAACTCGACGTAGAGATTGCCGTTCTTCCTGTCGATTTCTCGCTCCGCGATGCCTCTTTCGTCGGTGGTTTTCTCTTCGAGCAAAGTGTATTCCCTGCCGCTGCGACTGTAGAAGCCGACCTTGACGCCCTGTTGCGGTTCGCCGCTCATTGCGTCGGTCACCATCACGCGTTTGCGGTTGTCGGGCAGGCTGACAGACATAAAGGTGAGAGCCGACACGCTGGTCAGGATGACTTGTGGCTGGTGGGGCTCCAACTTCTCCTGTGTCGTGCCGTCGAGGATGATGGCATATCTGCCGAAGCCTGGTGTGTGCCAGCGCAGGGTGTCGTTTCCGGTGACGAGGGCATCCACGTCGTCCATCGGGATGGGTAGTGTCTCGACGAGCGTTCCCTTGCTCTTCACCTGTTCTGCCCTCGAGCCTGCCTTGTCCTCGTCGCTGAAGTCGAAGTCGCGTGGCACGCGATAGACGGCGAGCTGCCCCGAGAGCATGTTCTTCTTCACAAGTGGGATGTCGTAGTCCCTGTCTGGATAATACGCCTCGTGAAAGCGGCCAGAGAGCCACGGATGACGCAAGGATGCTAGCTGGTTCTTCAGTTCGTTGGTCCATCGGCACTTGGGGTATCGCTTCAGGGCTTCTTTCAGGTAGTCCTGATGCTGCTGTGGCGTGTCGTCGGGAAGGGCGGCAAGTCGCAGATATACGTGCGAGCAGGCATCGAGGTCGACGTATTCATCGCGCAGACGCAGCAAGACCTGTTTCTCAGAATCAGGCGTGGAGGGCGTGAGGGCGACGTTGACCGAGGAGGGGAATCTCTCGTCGCAGAGGGCGTTTTGAAGCGGGGCTTCGGCCAGCGAGTCGAGCCGCAGCTGCAGAGTTGCCTCGCGAAGTCCGTGCCTGCGATACACCTCGATGATGTCTCCGTAGTTGGGAAGAAGGCCTTCCATCCTTTTCCCTAAGTTCAAGTCTTGCAAGGCCGACTGCCAGACGACGTATAGGAGGTCGCCGCCGAACACGTCGTCGTCCCTGCCGACAGCTGTGAGCGGCTTGGCATCCACGACTTTACAACGGTGGAGCGCCTCGACGTCCTGCAAGGCCTGAGCATAGAGTCGGGCTGCCTGCGCCTGATATTCCGGCTGGCTCCACTCCTGTATGCTGTCGGGATGACTTGTCGTCTGCCTGTCGAAGCCCAGTGAACGCCACTGGTTTTGACAGAGCAGATGGGCCATCGCGGCACGATAGATGGCCTGAGCCGTCGGGTTCTTCTCGGCGAGCATTTCAGTCTTGAGGTTGCGGTAGTCGTGGAAGAAGCTGTCGGGCGTAATGTCTTCGCGCTTCTGATTATCAGTCAGGACGGCTGCCAACCGCTGTGCCGCCTTCCGGCAAGACTTGCCTTGGTCCTTGTCGCCCTGCATGACGCCTTGCCAGACGGCGCGTTGCAAGTCGCCCTGCTCGTTGTCGTCGGCGTACTCCCAATACATCGCTCCGCGCAATCCCTGCTGTCGGATGAAGGCACACTTCGTGGCGACGGACCTGGGACTTTCAAAGCCAAAGGCCATCGTTCCGTCTTTGTCTGCCAGGTAGGGTGCTTTCGCCACGTCGTCCCACTGCTCAGGCAGGACCTGAGCCGCGCGGTCCTTGTACTTGAGATATTTGCCGGCGGTGCCTCTGCCGTAGAAAGGCATGCCCAGGACAATCTTGTCGTCGGGCACGCCGGCTTTGCGGTGGGCTTCCACTGCCTCAGCAGAACTCATCCATCCCGTCCGCTGCGATCGGAAGAGGGCTGCGTGGTGCTTGGGCGCGTTCCCCATATCATATGCCATGACGTTGACGAGGTCGAGGTACTGCTGACAGGTGCGGAAGTCGATGAACTGCGCACTGCCGACGCTTGCCAACGTGAGCCAGAGCCTGCTTCCTAATGCCTGCCGGAGGTCGCGCATCAGTAAAGTGAAGTTTTCTGTATCGTCTGGCGAGGCACTTATACCAGCGCTGTTTTGCGTCGGGTACTCCCAATCGATGTCGATGCCGTCGAGGTTCAGCTCGTCGCAAAGGCGGCGGCAGTCCTTGGCGAAAGCTCTCCTGAGGTCATCTCTTGCAGCCATCTCGCTGAAGCGACCGCTGCCCCAGCCTCCGATGCTCAGCATGACGCGCAACGAGGACTGCTGATGCTTCAGGGCGACAATGCTCTGCAGGCGTTCCACGTTGTCGATGCGGACGCCGTCGAACTGCTCGTTGACGTGCCCGAAAGCGTAGTTGATGTGCGTCATCACCAGTGGATCGGGCATAACGTCGGTCCACGACGTGACGTATGCCACGACGACCGGCTCGTTTTTTTTGCTTGCCCAGGCACTTGCCCAGCAACAAAGAGCCACGAGGAACGCGAGGAGATGTTTCATCTTTAGGGAGATATGATTCAACTTGTTTGGTAAAGCCGGACGCCCGGACGGGAGCTGTCCGCAAGGCCGACCGGCATCGGGCTGAAACCTCTGCAGAGAACTTTCCGGAGCCGACTAAATCTCTTCGAGCAAGGCTTTCAGGAAGATCCAGAACTTCGCTACTGACGGGATGTTGCATCTCTCGTCGGGCGTGTGGGGACTACGAAGGGTCGGACCGAAGCTGACGAGATCCATCTTGGGATACACGCTGCCAATGATGCTGCATTCTAATCCCGCGTGGCAGACCTCCACCTTTGCCTCCTCGCCGAACGTGCGGTGATACACGCCCACCATCTTTGCAACAATCGGGCTGTCGAAGTTGGGCTGCCAGGCGCCGTAATGCCCGCCGTACTCAATCTTCATGCCTGCCATCGAGAAACAGCTCTCCTGCATCTCCTGGATGTATTCCATCATTGTCTCGCTGCTCGAGCGTGCCAATATGAGGATGCTCGCGTCGCCATCGCCTATTTCCACGATGCCCAGGTTGGAACTTGTCTCGACGACGGAAGGGATGCTTGGTATGTTCCTCAGCACGCCGTCGTGACAAGCCATCAAGGCATCGACGAGGTTGTCCTGAATCTCTTCCGGCACCCGTCCGGAGGGCATTGCTGCCGACTCGACGGTCAGCGTGATGCCTTCCTCCACGCCACGGAACTCGTCGCAGAAGACCTGCTGACAATAGTCGGCCAGCTCGCAGAAGTCGTCGTAGTTTTCAAGGGGAACGGTCATCACGACGGAAGCAGTTCTCGGTATGGCATTGCGCATGTTGCCGCCCTGCCAAGAGCAGAGACGGGCCTCGTCGTCGGCAATAGCCTGGCGTACGAAGCGGGCCATCAGCTTGTTGGCATTGCCCCTGCCTTCGTTTATCTCCAGTCCGCTGTGCCCGCCTCTCAAGCCGCGGAGCGAGACTTTTACTGCGATGTCGCCTTCCTCGAGGTCTGCCTCCTTGTACTTCATCGTGGCATTGATGTTGATGCCACCAGCCGAGCCGATGACGAACTCGCCCATCGTCTCGTTGTCTATGTTGAGAAGTATGTCGCCTTTAAGCGTCTCGGCAGAGAGGTTTTTCACTCCATACATGCCGGTTTCCTCGTTGGCCGTGATGAGTGCTTCAAGGGGACCGTGCTTGATGTCCTGACTTTCCATGACAGCCATGATGGCAGCCACGCCCATTCCATCGTCGCTTCCGAGCGTCGTGCCCTTTGCCTTCACCCAGTCTCCGTCGATATACGTCTCGATTGGATCCGTCTCGAAGTTGTGTGTGCTCTCTTCAATCTTCTGGGGCACCATGTCCATGTGCGCCTGCAGAACGGCGCAGGGACGGTCTTCCTTGCCAGGAGTGGCAGGCTTTCTCATCACGATGTTGTCGGCTTCATCCTTGAAAGCCTCAATGCCATGCTCTCGCGCCCAGTCGAGCAAGAAGTGGTGAATCTTCTCGAGATGTCCGCTGGGGCGCGGCACCTGCGTAAGCAGATAGAAATTACTCCATACAGCCTGGGGGTCGAGATCCTTAATAAGCTTTTCCATGTCCTTTCGTTTTTATAGTTGTGTTGTTTTATGTCTTTGCAAAGCAAAAGTACAAAATATATTTTAATTTGCAGCCTTCAATTCTCATTTATTATCGGCGAATTATGAATTATTAAACATTTTTGCCAATAGTTTACGAAAAAAGAAGAACCGCCTCGCTGAGGGTCACCACCCCCAAGATGTCGGCGATGCTGACGCGACACGTCCCTCCCCCAAAAGGGACGCGTCCCTCTCGCCAGCGCGACACGTCCCTTCCGCCAACGCGACGCGTCCCTCTGACTGACCTGACTTCTCCCAGGGCTGTTGTTGACATGAGAAGCATGCTTTTTCCTATTCTCTTGCGAGAAAGGAAGATTATTCATAAATTTGCAGGCGAGAATTCAAAATAACTATGGAGAAACCCACTTTCAATAACAGTCACGCGGCTCAGCGCATTCACCGTTTCGACACACATCATTTTTCGACCAAAGGACACTGAAAGGAACGCCCTGCACATTATATAATATATAAAAACGCGCGCGAGGATGAACATTATGTCTGACCTGAGGGAACTGCTGCTGCCGAGGCTCTGCCCTGTATGCGGCAAGCTGCTGATGCAGAGTGAAGACGTGATGTGTGCCTTCTGCGCCATCGGACTGCCACGACTTCTCACCCCACATGTCGACGACAATCACATGCTTCGTACCGTCTGGAGCAAAGCCGACATCAAACAATCCACGACCTTCATCCGCTACAATCACCACTCCCCCTACCACAACCTGGTCATCGAGTTCAAATTCCACGGCAAGAGCGACCTCGCCATCAAGCTGGGCAGATGGGCCGCGATGGAAGCCCAGAGACAAGACTTCTGGCAAGGCGTCGACGCACTCGTGCCGGTTCCTCTCACCACATGGCGCCGCCTCAGACGTGGATACAACCAGGCAGAAAAGATCGCCCAGGGAATGTCTGAAGTGACCGGACTGCCCGTGCTGAATCTGCTCAGGCGGACAAAGAACAGAAAACCACAGTCGACACTCAAGGGCGAAGCTCGCATCAAGAATGCAGAAGGCATCTACAAGGCGTCCGTCCCCACCGAATGGCGAGGGAAACGACTCGTCCTCATTGATGACGTCATGACGACCGGCTCGACACTCGCCAACTGTGCTCTCGCCATCCAAAGTGCCGACAAAAGTGCAGAAATATGCATCTTCCCGTTGTGTTATGCGGGATAACGTGACAAAAAGTGACCTTTTATTTATTTTTCCTTACAAAAAGTTGCATGATTGCGCTTTTTGATGTACTTTTGCAGACGGATAACATACAATGTAACCTTAAGCTTAATTTAATCTATCTTTATTTCAACTATGGACGCAAAGAAAGTTTTAGAAGACCTGAAGAGACGCTTCCCCAATGAACCGGAGTATCATCAGGCAGTAGAAGAGGTGCTTGGAACAATCGAAGAAGAGTACAACAAGCATCCCGAGTTTGAAAAGGTGAACCTCATCGAGCGCCTTTGTATCCCCGACCGTGTATACCAGTTCCGTGTAACATGGATGGACGACAAGGGACAAATCCAGACGAACATGGGCTACCGCATCCAGCACAACAATGCCATCGGCCCGTACAAAGGCGGCATCCGCTTCCACAGAAGCGTGAACCTCGGCATCCTGAAGTTCCTGGCTTTCGAACAGACCTTCAAAAACTCACTGACCACTCTGCCCATGGGTGGCGGCAAGGGCGGTTCCGACTTCAGCCCACGCGGCAAGAGCAACGCCGAAGTAATGCGCTTCTGCCAAGCCTTCATGCTTGAACTGACTCGCCACATCGGCCCGGACGTCGACGTTCCTGCAGGCGACATCGGCGTAGGCGGCCGTGAAGTAGGCTTCATGTTCGGCATGTACAAGAAGCTGACACGCGAATACAGCGGCGTGCTGACAGGTAAGGGACTCGAGTTCGGCGGTTCGCTGATCCGTCCTGAAGCAACAGGTTACGGCACAGTATACTTCCTCCGTGCCATGCTCAAGACAAAGGGCGACAGCGTTGAGGGCAAGAAGGTGCTCATCTCTGGTGCCGGCAACGTGGCTCAGTACGCAGCCGAGAAGGTGCTTCAGCTGGGTGGCAAGGTAATGACTATGTCCGACTCCGACGGCTACATCTATGATCCCGACGGAATCGACCGTGCTAAACTCGACTACATCATGGAGCTGAAGAACGTCTACCGCGGACGTATCAAGGAATATGTCGACAAATATCCTACAGCTAAATACGTCGGCGACGGTGCAAAGCCTTGGTTCGAGAAGGCAGACATCGCCCTGCCTTGTGCCACACAAAACGAGCTGAACGAGGAGCAGGCAAAAGCTCTGGTTGCCAACGGCGTGATTGCCGTAGCAGAAGGTGCCAACATGCCCAGCACTCCCGGCGCAATCCGCGTCTTCCAGGATGCAAAGATTCTCTACTCTCCCGGTAAGGCATCGAATGCCGGCGGCGTAAGCGTCAGCGGTCTTGAGATGTCTCAGAACAGCGAGCGACTCAGCTGGAGCGCAGAGGAAGTTGATGCCAAGCTGCTCTGGATTATGGAGAACATCCACGAGAACTGCGTGAAGTATGGTACTGAGTCTGATGGTTACGTCAACTATGTGAAGGGTGCCAACGTGGCAGGCTTCATGAAGGTTGCCAAGGCCATGATGGCACAGGGCATCGTATAGAAAGCCCCCTCCCCGCTCCCCCTTGGGGGAGTGCTCTTAGGAAGATAAAAAGGAAGCCTCCACATTGTGGGGGCTTTCTTATTGTATCCAGTAAGTCTCAAGTTATCAACCCTTAACTCTTTTGTGTACCCATCCGTCTTTCCCTATTTCGAGGCGGAAGAGGACGGCTTTGCGACCCTCTTTGTAGCAGTTCCAGTAGTAGGCGTGGCAGAGATAGTACATCTCACCTTTGGGCGTGCGTACCATCGTGCCATGACCACAGCTCTGGAGCCCCCTCCCCGCTCCCCCTTTGTGGGAGTGCCTCTTATTCGGCGAGTCGGAGAGAGGTTCTCCCTCCAATATTGGATTCCCTTCGTACTTCTCCCACGGGCCTTCGATGCTATGGCTGCGAGCCACGCTGACGGCATAGTCGCTCTTCGGTGAACAACAGTCGCGGATGCTGTAAAGCAGATACCACCAATCGCCGTCCTTGAAGACACATTGTCCCTCCATTCCTTGCCGCTCATCATCGCGAAGCAGCATGAATGGCTCGCCTTCAAGGTGCAGACCATCGGCACTCAACTTTTGGCAAAGCAGTTCGATGGGACGTTTGCTGGGGTCGAGACCATAAGCCTTCCAAGTGATGTAGAGCTGGTCTCCATCACGAAAGACAAAGGCATCGATGGCTTCGTTGGTGGTTCGGACAAGCGGTCCGTAATCGACGAACTTCCCTTCTGGTCCATCAGCCATTGCCACTCCGACGCAACTGGTACTATCGCTCTTTTGCCGAGCCGTGTAGTAGCACATAATCTTGCCGTCGAGTTCGAAGAGTTCAGGGGCCCAGAAGCTGCCACAAGTCCATTCAGGCCACTCGTCGAAGATGAATCCCATCGGTTCCCAAGTCCGCAAGTCCTTCGAACGATAGCGCTGGTAGGCTTGCCGTCTATTGCCAGAAGTGGCTGCGGCATAATAGGTCTTGCCAACACGAATGACAGAAGGGTCTGGAGCATCAGCATCGATGACGGGATTCTTAATCCCGGCTTTAGCAGTTTTTAGAGAACGCGAACTGGCTGTGGTTGGGCATAGCAAACCGAAAAGCAAGAGCAATGCGAAGGAAAGAAGGTGGAAGTGTCTCATCTCATATTTACCATTTCTTCTGCAAAGATAGGAAAAACATTGAAGATGAAGATTAAAGATTGGAGATTTTTCGTATCTTTGCACAAAATAATAAGCATCATGTCAAGATATCTTTCCCTCCTACTCCTCTTGTTGGCATCGCTTCAAGCCTTTGCCATCGACACAAAAGTGCCCGAACTGCATTGGACCTTGCCGACAACCCTTGAAGGCATTCGTCAGGAACGCGCCAACCTAAAGATAACGGAAGAACCAATGCCCGTCTCGATTATGTGTCAAAGACATTATAATATGGATTTGCAGGACGAAGCAGTCGATGTGAACAAGCCCGAAAGGTATTGGACAGTGAAGCGCGACATGACTCTTGCCAGTGTGCCATACTTGACGCTTGGTATCGCTCTTCATGCAGTAAAGAGAGATGTGCGAAAGGTCAACAACGACATCAACGAAGGCTTCCACAACAGAGCCGACGACTACATCCAATACTCGCCTATGCTGCTCACTTGGGGTTTGAAAGCAGCAGGTTACGAAGGACGCTCGCAATGGGGACGCTTGCTGGCAAGCAACGCCTTCTCAGCCGTCATTATGGCTGGCTTGGTCAATGGCATCAAGTATTCTGCAGCAGAAGAAAGACCTGACGGTTCCACCTCGAACTCCTTCCCTTCTGGTCACACCGCAACGGCTTTCATGGCTGCCACAATCTTGCATAAAGAGTATGGCTTGACGCGCAGTCTTTGGTATAGCGTGGGGGGGTATGCTGTGGCTACAGGAATCGGTGCTTTTCGCGTGATGAACAACAGGCATTGGGTAAGCGACGTGATGACGGGAGCCGGTATTGGCATCCTCTCGACAGAATTGGGCTATGCTCTCTCCGACCTGATTTTCAAGGACAAGTACACTTTGCGCAAAGAGATGGAAGGCCTGAACGACCTGAGCGAGCATCCATCGTTCTTCTCGCTTCAAGCTGGAGTGGGCATCATGATGGGACATAAAGGCGTACCCGACGAACTGATTGCTGCAGGTGGACCTAGTAGCCTCAAGCATGGCATCAGTTCCGTCATTGCTGCAGAAGCGGCATATTTCCTGAATCCTTATGTCGGCTTGGGTTTGAGGGCTCGCATCAACAGCACGGCTGTTACGCCAAGATGGGATGGCATCGATGATGTCTGGACTTCAGGTTTGATTCATTACGACCCAGTTACTAACCAATACGCACATCCCGACCCATTCGATGCCAACTATAAGCACAGCACTACCACTCATAAAGACCAGCTCTCGAGTTTCGACGTGATGGGGGGTGTCTATGGTCAGTTGCCCTTAAATAAAAGGATGAGTCTAGGCGGGAAACTGCTCTTCGGACATCGTCAGTCGGGCGATATCTGGTATATGGCGAATTTCTCGGGAAATGATGATTATGAGGACCAGTTGATGGGCTTCCTGAATGAACTGACCAAGGTTGACGAGAAGAAGGACATCAATACCTACGATCGCATTCAGGCCATAAATCTGGATGGCCGAGGCAGTTTCATTTTCGGCACGGGAATCTGCTTCTCATACGCTCTGAAGCATAATATTGTGTGGCGAGTAGGTCTTGATTACGACTTTACTCGTTCCCGTTACGACTACGACTACCACAGCATCAGCCTAACAGACATGGCCAACCATTACCTCCTTTATGGTGAGGCCGATGACGACTCGGGAATAGAGCAGGAAGGAAGTTTCCACCGCAACTTGCATCAACTCACACCCCACTTTGGCATCTGCTTCAGTTTCTGATTTTAGTATGACTCCTCTTCGCTGGGAAAGTCTTTGGCTTTAACGTCGGTGACATACTGCCCCACGGCATCAGTGATGATGGTCTGCAGGTCGGCATATCGGCGGAGGAACTTGGGCGAGAAGCCTTTGTTCATGCCCAGCATGTCGTGAACGACCAAGACTTGGCCGTCGGCCTGTCCGGCTCCTATGCCGATGACGGGCACACTGACCTGTTCGCAGACCCTCTTTGTCAGGGCTGCTGGTATCTTTTCAAGCACGATGGCAAAGCAACCTAAGTCGCTGAGCAGTTTGGCATCGCTGACAAGCTTCTCGGCTTCTGCTTCTTCCTTGGCTCGGACGGCATATGTGCCGAACTTGTTTATGCTTTGGGGCGTCAGTCCGAGATGCCCCATCACGGGGATGCCTGCATCAAGGATGGCACGGATCGTGTCGTGAATCTCGACGCCACCTTCGAGTTTGAGGGCATCGCAACCGCTCTCCTGCATGATGCGGATAGCATTCTTCACGCCCTCCGTCGCATTTACTTGATAGGTTCCAAAAGGCATGTCGCAAACCACGAGAGCACGCTTCACGCCTCGCACCACGCTGCGTGCGTGATATATCATCTGGTCCAGGGTGATAGGCAAGGTAGTCATGTTGCCTGCCATCACGTTGCTGGCGCTGTCGCCCACCAAGATGATGTCGATGCCAGCCTGATCCACAATCTGAGCCATCGTGTAGTCATAGGATGTAAGCATAGCAATCTGCTGCCCTTGCTTCTTCATTTCAATGAGACGGTGAGTCGTCACCTTACGTGTATCGTCTACTAAATAACCTGCCATATATAGTTTAGAATTTAAAGGTCCTTTCCTGAAGTTTCCTTTTATAGATTTCGTGTCTGTCTTATTCTTAAGTGCCGTTTCGAAAACCAACTCTGGGCGTCGTCTATTCCCCTATAGGACGTTTGGCGACATTCTCAAGTACAGGTGCCTGCGGAGCCAGTTTCTCTGTTATTTTCTGTTAACTGCGAAAGGAATTCGTCTTCAGCGCTGCAAAGGTACAACTATTTTTTGTATCTTTGCATACAAAAGAACGAAAAACGGCTTTTTTATGAAGCAGCTTCTCTCCATATACAAAGCTTCGGCAGGTTCAGGCAAGACATTTGCCTTGGCCGTGGAGTACATCGTGGGGCTCCTACAGAAGAATGCCGAAAGGGAGTTTGAACGGACACTGGCTGTCACCTTCACGAACAAGGCAACTGCCGAGATGAAAAGCCGCATCCTGGAAACACTCTACGGCCTGAAGATGGAGTTGGAGGATGCCAAACCTTACCTGAACGCCATCATAAAACACTTCAACGAGGAGGGCTCTCCCATCACACAGCAACAGGTCAGTCAGCAAGCAGGAAAAGCCCTCACCGCCATCTTGCACGACTACTCGCATTTCCGTGTAGAGACCATCGACTCCTTCTTCCAGAGCATTCTCCGCAACATGGCGCGGGAATTGGGTCTGGCCGCCAATCTACAGGTAGAACTCTCGCACGATGAAATCATCGACAGTGCCGTAGACAGCCTCATCGACACGATGGACGACCGCCGAGATGTGAAGGATTGGGTGCTGGACTATGTCCGCGAGCAATTAGACAGCGGCGACAAATGGGACATTACAGGGCCGCTCAAAGACTTTGCCGCCAACATCTTCAAGGAAGAATATCAGCGCCGAAGCGAATCAGAACTCCAGCGCATCAGCGATGCTGAAGTCATCAAAGCCTTCAAGAGCAAGATGCAAACCATCAGAAGCCGGGCAAAGAAGGAAGTGGAAGACGCCGTAGACGAGATAACAAGTCTGATTGGAGACTTTAGCCAAATCAACTACGGAAAGAACATCTGTTCGTTCCTCCTGAAAGCGAGAGCCCTGGAAGCCGAAGGTCCGACAAAAACCACCATGGCGATAAAGTTCAAGACCAACAATCCGAATGAGGCTGAAGTCAAGCAGGCTTATTCGCGTCTGCTTGACCTCTATCCGAGCCGTCGCAAGGAATATCTCTCCGCAACCCTTGCCTTACGCCATCTGGCACCGCTTCGGCTCCTGCGGTTCATAGACGAACGAGCTCGCGAAATAGAAGGTGATTCGGGCCGCTTCACGCTCAGTTCTACGCCCGTACTGCTCAACAAGATGATTGAAGGCAGCGATGCGCCCTTCATCTTCGAGAAGATTGGCACATATATAAATAATGTAATGATCGATGAGTTTCAGGACACCAGTCGGATGCAATGGGAGAACTTCAAGAAACTACTTTTCGAGAAACTTGCTTCCGGCGGCAAAGGACTGCTGGTAGGCGACATAAAGCAAAGCATCTATCGCTGGCGGAACGGCGACTGGAAGATACTCTACGGCATCGAGAACGAACATGAGCTTAAGCGTTTCGACATTAAGCCCGAGCCGCTCGACATCAATTATCGCAGTCATCAAGTCATCGTTGATTTCAACAATGCCTTCTTCCCCATCGCCGCCCAAAAGCTCGACGACATAAGGCCCGATGCCGAAATTAAACTGAGCTCCATCTATTCGGATGTCGAACAAAAGAAAAAGAAAGAGGATGGGAAAGGATATGTAAGGGTGAAGCTCTATAAAGAGGCGGACGACTATGTCCGGGATACCGTCACTGATATGGCAGAACAAATCATAAAGCTGCAGGAAGACGGCCTCGACCTCAGCCAGATTGCCATTCTTGTCCGCACGAACCTTATGGCCAAGCAACTTATCGATGGCTTCAGCCTCTATGCTCCCGACATACGGCTCGTCAGCGATGAAGCTTTCCTGCTCGAGGCATCAACCTCCGTACAGATGATTGTGGCAGCACTGCGCCTGCTTATCGCGGGGAACCATCCCGACGACATCTCCGAGAAATACCTAATGCTACATTATCTCCGCGACGTACTCGGGAAGGAAGACACCACCATCCAAAGCGTCGCCCTAATGGAAGCCGAACAGGCCTTACCAAAGGAATTTACAGAGGATAAAGACAACCTGCTGCAATTGCCGCTCTACATGCTTGCAGAAAAGCTATGGCGCATCTTCTCGCTTGGCAACATCAAAGGAGAGGAGGTCTATGCGCTGACCTTCTTCGACGAGTTGCAAAACCATCTCCGCAGCGCTGGAGCACCCGACATACAGACTTTCCTCACAGCTTGGGACGAGAAGCTATGCAAATGCTCTGTGACTGGTTTGTCCGTGAATGGCGTTCGCATCCTCACCATCCATAAGTCGAAGGGGCTGGCATTCCATACCGTCATGCTGCCATTCAGCCATTGGGACATTGAGAGAGACAGGCAAGGCGATGTGCTTTGGTGCCGAGCGGACGAGGGTCCCTATGGTGAGCTTGGTGCCCTGCCCATATCTATCCAATCGAAAGCCGTCAGGATGTCTGTCTTCGCTCCCAACTACGAAGAAGAGCATCTGGAGCGACGCGTTGATGCGCTCAACACGCTTTATGTCGCCTTCACGCGCACTATCGCCAATCTCTATGTCTGGGGCAAGACGAAAGAAGGCACTGCGGGCGAACTCATCTATTCGACGCTTCATAACGATACGAACGACACGGACGAAGACACCTTCAGCTATGAGACAGGCGCTCCCTTCACAGAAGTCAAGAAGGAGAACAAGACGAACCTGAACCGCCTGCGCATCGAACATCATGAAGAAGATGCCATCGATGTGAAGGTCATGCCGGGGAATCCTGCACTCAGCTTTGTCCGGAGCAATCTGGCTCAAGATTATCTCAATAGGCAAGCCACGGGCGAGGGACAAGAGACTGGGGGCATCAGGCTCTCTGGACGGGAGGTCGGCAAACGGATGCATGAAGTGCTTAGCCGCGTGCATGATGCCAGCAAGCTCGACGAAGTGCTCTCCTGTGCCCGTCAGGAAGGCATTATCGGTGAAAGCAAGGATTGGGATGTCATCATCGGAAACATTAAGGAAGGCTTCGCTACCCCGCTCATAGCATCATGGTTCAAGCCAGGGAACACCATCTATAATGAATGCGCTATTGCAAGCATAGACGAGAAGACGAGGCAGCCCAAGGTGCTTCGTCCGGACAGAGTCGTGATGAATGGCAGCGACATTACCGTCATCGATTATAAGTTTGGGCATCCGAGCCGCGATTACGATGACCAGGTAAAAGATTACATGAACCTCCTGAGGCAAATGTATCCGAAGCATAATGTGCAGGGCTATATCTGGTACGTCATGAGGAAAAGAGCCGTCCCTATTATGGATGAAAAGGTAAAGGAATGATTATGGACACTTTTCTTTCTCTCATAGCAGCTGATATGCTGTCACATTTCTCGAACGACATGCAGGATGTGACAGTTGTCTTCCCTGGCCGGCGTGCCGGCATGTTCCTCTCGAGAGAGTTTGCCCGGCTGAGCGACAAGCCTGTCTGGGCTCCTTGCTACATGACGATGGGCGACCTCTTTCAAAGCCTTACCTCCATACAAATAGCCGACCGCATCGAATGCATCTGCCAGCTATATAGCGTGATGCAGGAAGTGCTGGGGGCTGAATATACGGAAACCATCGACGAGTTCTGGAGCTGGGGCGAAGTGCTGATGGCAGACTTCGACGACATTGACAAGCATCTTGGAGGTGCGCAGGCCATCTTCACCAACATTACCGAGAGGGAGCGTCTGGGGAATCTCGACTATCTCGATGCTGGCCAGTGCGAAACGCTGAAACGCTTCTTCGGCCATTTCTCCCCTTCCGGCAGCACTAAACTGCAAGAGGAGTTCCTAAGGACTTGGGAACACATGTTCGAGATATACACACGGCTGCACGAAAGGCTTCTTTCCGACGGCAAGCTTTGGGAAGGGGCACTCTATCGTCATGTCATTGAGCAGATGAAATCCGACGAGGGCATGACCGAGAAGCTTCTGGAAGGCAAGCGCGCCATCGTCTTTGCAGGCTTCAATGTCCTCAGCGATGTGGAGCAGGCTATGATGGGTCTCATTAAGCGAGAGAATAAGGCACGATTCTATTGGGACTACGACATCTACTATGTCGACCCGAAGGCAGACCATGAGGCCGGCTACTTCATGAAGCAGAATCTCCAGAACTTCCCTAATGCCATTGACGAAGCCGAGGCCTTCGACAACTTCAGCCAACTTAGCGACGTCACCTTCATCTCTTGTACCACGGACAGTGCTGCGGCAAGATATGCTGGTACATTTATTAATGAAGAATTCCTGCCTACCCCTTCATCTACATCCGGCTCGGTGGAGGATTCTTCAGGCTTAACGCTTAACGACTCATTTGCCGTCGTCCTTGCGAACGAGGCCTTGATGATGCCTGTCCTTCATGCCATCCCGGAATCTGCCCGCGAGGTAAATGTCACGATGGGCTTCCCAGCCAGCGACACCCCTGTCTATGGCATCATCATGTCGTTGCTGAGACTGCAGATTGAGGGTTATGACTCCGCGCGGAAACGCTTCCGCCATTCTTTCATCGAGACGCTGAAGAGACAGCCGCTCTTTGAGCTTCTCAGAGAAGAGGATTGCCTGACCGGTTATCATGCCACGACTGCCGAACAGTTGCTTGAATGGCTGCTCATGCTTGTCCGCCAGATAGCCCTTCACTATGCACAGATTGAGGAGCCGAACATCACCCAGCAACTCTATAGCGAAGCCGTCTTTCGCATGGACAGGATGCTCCAGATGATGCTCGACCTTACCCGACGGAAGGACAATCCCCTCGTCATCCAGCCAAGGACACTGCGGCGCCTGCTGCGGCAGATGATGACGAGCTCGAAGATTCCCTTCCACAGCGAGCCGGACAGAGGGCTGCAGGTGATGGGAATGCTCGAGACGCGCCTGCTCGACTTTGAGAACGTCCTGCTACTTTCTGCCGAGGAAGGCAACCTGCCACGGAGTGCATACGTCGCCACATTCATCCCCGAGAGCCTTCGCGAAGCTTTCGGCCTGACGACACGCAGGCATCGCACATGCATCTATGCCTATTACTTCTACCGTCTCATCGCACGTTCTCGAAGCCTGACCTGCATTTACAACGAGAGCAACAGCGATGGCGCGCAGCACGAGATGTCGCGTTTCCTCAGGCAGATGCTTGCTGAGACCAACATCCCCATTAAGACGCGCTGGCTCAGAAGCGAGCCGAGGCCGCAGCCCAACCTGCCAATCGTGGTATCAAAGACGCCCGAGGTGATGCAGCGACTCAGGTATCGCTACGACCAGAGCCTGGAGGGCGGCGAGCACATCACGCTTAGCCCGTCGGCCATCAACGCCTATCTGGACTGCCCCATGAAGTTCTACCTCACTAACCTCCTGCGCATCCGACCGCAGGAAGACCACGAGGAGAGCATATCGGCCGACATCATCGGCAACATCTTCCACGACACGGCCTCCTTCTTTTACGATTGGCTCCAGCACCGTTTCCAGACCGACGTCATCACCGCCTCCATGCTTACCTCGCCGTATATCACTGAGGTAATCGGGCAGATGCTTGATGTCAGCTTCGACGCCTCATGGTTCCATCCAACCTCAGACTTCGACCGCCTGCCCATCATTCGCGAGCGTTTCCAAAAGGCAAAGGGCATCCGCAGGCAAAACACCTACCGAGGCACGGAGCTCATAGCCCGAGACGTCTTGCTGCACTACCTGAAGGTTCTCATTGCATACGACGCCAGGCACGCGCCCTTCCGAATCGTCGGGACGGAGCAGGAGCATACCATCCGCATCCAGACGCCTGTGTTCGACGTCAAGGTCGGGGGGCGCATCGACCGCATCGACGAGATGGGAGGCAGCAGGAGAATAGTAGACTACAAGACAGGCTCCCATGAGCCTGAGAGGGTGAAGATGTCTGGCATCGTGGGCATGAGGCCGAGGCACGAGGGCTACTACCTGCAAATCCTGCTCTACGCCCTGGCTGTAATGGAGAGCGGAGAGTCATCGCTGCCCATCCAGCCCGTACTCTTCTTCCCCATCAAGGCAGGAAAGCCCGACTACGACCCCGCCTGCAAGGTGGACGGAGCCGTGATTAATGACTTCGCGGAGCAGCTTGCCGACGACTTCAAAGAAGGGCTCGAGGAGATACTGACCGACATCTTCAACCCCGACAAGCCCTTTACCTGCACCACCGAAGGCGAGACGTGCCGCCGATGCAAGCTCGGGATGCTCTGCGGAAAAGGGAGCTCGCAGGCATGAAAAACCCTGACGGAACCGGACTCCTTCTCTTTGCTCCTTGCTCCTTACCCCCTTTTTCCGTGTCATCCTCCACTATGGGTTCGTTGCAGCATCATGAACATTCAATTGCAGGTTCATGAATATTCAATTGCAGGTTCATGATGCTGCAACGAACCCTCCCTGTTATGTCGGACGACGCAGCTGGATGGGAAAAGTAAATCCGCGTATTGCGATGGGTATCGCAGCACGCGGATTATGTTACTCCCCTGTCGTTCGTCAGGTCGAGGGGGCGGTTTCTCTATTTGTTACAGTATTGGCAGCCTCACCCCCAATCCCTCTCCGAGGAGAGGGGAGAAAAGGAGCAAGGGGCAAGGAGCAGGCGTCTGGCTCTCCCTGCTGGTCAGGGCAGCAGCGTCTTTCGGCCTGCGTGGATGTAGATGCCTCCTGCAGATGTCGGTCTCTGATTCTGCTGCGGATCAGCGACACGCTGTCCGGACAGGTTGTACCAACCAGCGTCCGTCTGGGCATCCTCGCCCATCCCGTCGTCCGGGGAGACAGGAAGGATGATGCCCGTCGGGTCATCTTTCCCCACATAACCATAGAGGGCGAACTCGTAGATGCGTGTGGTGTAGGCATTCTGCTCACCCTGCACCATCTGCAGGCGGAAGCGTGTGCCGGTGATGGGACTACGGAGCTGGCGCACGACCTTATTAATCTGGTTGTCCTCCACCACGTCGGCATCAACCCATGTACCGTTGCCGGCATAGTACTGAAGCTTGAATGACTTGGCCACATAGTCGCCGCTTTCGCGCGCTGCCCCCAGCACCATCCACTTGGTCACCGTGACGGTGTCGCGCATGGTATATTGCAGATAAGGCGTCTGGGTAGCGTTTGCGCACCACTTCGTAGTGGGGTCACCATCGTTGGCCTTAGTGCCTGCCTCGTTATTGTTAGTTTGGCTTGAGGCACTGACGGCGCGGGGAATGAGCCGTCCGTCGTTGTACGAGAAGCCACCCTCACCTATGCCTCCCGGGATGCGGTGTACCTCTGGCTCCGTCGTAAGCGACTTCAGGCTGACGATATCATCGCCGATTCCGTCGCCGACGGTAGCGGCAAAGAGGAACGTACGACTGTCCGAGGACTTGACACTCACTTCGCTGACGCCTGCGGGCAGCTTTATACCATATTTATATATATATAGCATCTGCATGGTCTCGTTAGTCTCCGCCGAGACGCCATGTGCATGGGAAGATGCAAAAACGATGTTCTGGCGGCGATAGTTCTCGGTGAGTACGGTGGGAGAGGGTGGCTCGGCGGCACGTCCTGTGAAATACGGCACGTCGAGCTTCGTTTCTTCTTCGCCTGCGGTCACAGTGACAGTGGAGCCAGAGGCGTTGGCACTCGACATGAGAAGGTAGAGGTAAGCACCTTCTCCGATGCCTTCTCCGGCAGACGTAGGCAGGCTGACGGTGGAGGAAACCGTGGTGAGTCGCAACACATTCTTGGCTCCGGCCTCGCGAGGACCCATGACGAAGCCCACGCCATCCGCTTCGAGCGTGTCGGGAATCAGTTCCGCAGGATAGGCATAGGTGTAGGCCGAAGAGGCATCCCCACGGGCACTGTCGTAGCTCATCATGTCGAGGCTGTACGTCAACTTACAGTCCTTCACCTCAGGCTTCGCGACGGCTTCGTCACTCATCATGCTTCCGAGGCGGATGGCAAATGTCTTTGGCTGATAACGGCCTATGTCGAAGACGAGCGAGCCGTCCTGTACCTCAGCCTCACCCTTGTCCTCCTCGATGCCGTTCACCTCGCGGGCAGAGACGATGGGCACAGGGAAGGAAAGCCGGACACCCTGCTGGTCCTGGCCCACCCACTCGTAGATGCGGACAATCAATTCGTCGGAGTCCTCGGCTTTCTTAAGGGCCTTGACGGCAACCATATCGGTGCTGAGCGACGCAAATGGCAGTCGGCGGCCCAAGGCACCAGGATGTTTGGTCGCAGCAAAGGCAACGAGTGGCTGATTGAGCTGGCCTGCCTGCATCTGGGTCTGCTCGTCCCAGCCGCCTTGGTGCGGGAAGAGAGCGTAGGTAAACGTCTGTGGGCCGAGATCCATATTAGCCTGATGCGTGTAACTTCCACAGGAGGGTGTGCGGAGAAGCGTTAGGCGAAGCGACTTCCCATCGGGCTTGTCCCAGCCATACTTGCAGTCGTTGAGGATGGAAACACCGTAGCTTTTGTTCGCATGGCTGTGGTCTGCCCACTGATGCCCGCAGACCTCGTACTCGTCGCTCTTGCGGGCTCCACGTGAGATAGTGCCGAGGGAGATGTCGTAAGTGTCGTTGTCATTGCTGAAATTGAAGGGGAAGTTGACCTTAAGCATACGCTCCGTCGTCTGCCAATCTATTTCGTTCAGGCACTCGATGCGGTCGTTGATGGCGTTCATCCTAATGTACATCACGAAAGTCGACCCTTCCTGTTGCCTCTTGACGCGCAGGGATTTGCGCAGAGGACCGTCCTCCACGAGCTCCATCTCCACATTCTTCGAGACGTAGGAGGACGGGGTTCGCGTGACATTGGAGTAGCTTATCTCCCAGGCCGGCCAAGTGCCTTCGTGGTCGTAGATGAGCTGTTGGCGCACAGCAGTGTTGATGAGGGTGACATGTCTCTTGAGGTCGTAGAGGTTGGATATGTCTCCGTTGACATTCACACTGAGGCGATAGCGTCCGTTATTCATTCTCTTTGTGTTGCCGGATACTTCGTATGTGAGGTCTGAGGTCAGGGTCGGCTTCTCGCCCACCCTTGCTTCATAGACGGCAAAGCCAAGGGAAGGCACCGTTGCAGCAAAGATGAAGTGCAGTTGGTGGGTGGCGAAGTCGTAGCCGGTCACTTGGGCAAGCACTTCATTGCCATCGGGGTCGAGCACGCGGATGCTGTTCTGGTAGGTGCGCTGGTATAGGCTTCCCTCCACGATGTCTGTCCTTTCGTGCGAGAGAGGGTTATATACTACGATTGGCGTACCTTCGGTTTCGGTGTCCATCAAACGGCTGACGGCGCCCGAACTTGTAGTGAGTTCCTGCGCGAAGGCACGGTTGGCGATGTAGAACTCGTTGTACGAGTAGTCGTTCGCCGAGAGGATGCTGGTGCCGGTCAGTCCGTCGTGATGCTGTTGCCAAAGGGTTCTGACCCAGGCATCTCTAAGTTGCTGGCTCGGATAGCGTCGTGTGCCGAGCCACTGGGCGAGCGACGAGGCCTTCTCCGCAGCATCGGCCAGGAGTTCGTTCTTGCGGTTCCAACGCTTTAGGTAACTCCAACTTGTGTAAGCCCCCACACCGTGTGTCCTCATGGGCAGTTCGCTGTTCCACACTCGGTACTGCCCGTTGTCGTTGTCCTCCATGTATTGGAAGATCTCGTCGGGGCTGGCGAGACGCACCTTGACTGCCCCGTCGTCCTTGTTCGCATTGTAGCAGAGCCAATAGGGGGTGTTCTCTCCTTCCTTTCCGGGATTGTCCTGAAGTGCTCCGCCATGGTCGCTTCTGGGGCCGACATAGCGTATCATGGCCGGAAGCCCGTAGGTCTTGTTCCTGTCCGTCTCGCTCTTGATAGCGGCATCGGTGGTGAGATCTTTGTTGTACTCCTCATGCTTGTCGTACGCCTCTGGCTTGTAGATGGCATAGACCTTGCTTCCATCGACGCCTTGCCACACGCCGAAGGGCGGAAGGGTGTTATAGACAGCCGAACCCCACGCAAGTTTGGCGGTGTGGAAACCTTTCTGTCCGGCATGACGCATGAGCGAGGGCAGGGCATAGGAGAAGCCGAAGCAGTCGGGGAGCATCACGTCGAAGCCGCCCCGCACACCGAATTCCTGCTGATAGAAACGGTTGGCATAGAGCATGCTGTGCAGGATGCTTTCGGCTGAGGACATCATCACGTCGGCTGCATCTATAGACATGCCGCTGACGTGCCACTGTCCGTTCTGCACATACTGCTTGAGGCGTTCGAAGTCCTGCGGATAGTATTCCTTCATCCACATGTACTTGATGGCGCCTTCGTAGTTGAATTGGAAGTCGGGATACTTGGCCATTAGGGCCATGTTGTCTACCAAAGTGTTCTTTACATACTCCCGGATTGTGGTCTTCACGTCCCAGTTCCACTGCGTGTCGAGGTGGGAATCGGAGATAAAAAAGAGGGTGTTGTCGTCTGCTGCCTGCATGAAACTTGCTCCGCAGAGGAGTAAGGCAGATGCTGTAATGCTACGGATTTTCATTTGTAGAGTATCTTTCTGAGAAGTTCGATTGTTTGGCTGGTCGGGAAAAAGTTCCAGTAGTTGTCGGCCCGGTAGGTATCTGCCACGATTCGCCCGAATAGGTTGGGGTGGTTACAGAGCTGCTCCAGCTGGACCTTGGATATCTGGAAGTGCGGATAGGCATAGAGCCGGGTCTCATCGTCCGTGGCGCCCGGGATACGGTCGACGCCTGTGTAGGATTGTGCAAGGCAGGTCTGGCTCACATCATCTGGGTCGCCTGCTATGGGATAGACGTCTACCACATTCTCCAACTGCATCACCTGCTGCCCGAACTCATCCAAGATGATGGCTTGCCTTCCTGCCGGATATTCATCTACAGGCCGTTCCATCTGCACGGGCACGATGATGGCATAGAGCGTGTCGCACATTTTCTCTATCCATGCTTGCTGCTGCACTACCTCGTTCATGTAGTGTCCGCATACCAGGTGATTGCTCTTGAGGATGACCTTCGACGACGACACATAGGGAGAGGTACGACGCCTTTCCATCGTCACCTTGAAGGATTTGGCGCCAAGCATCTTGTGTGTCAGCGTACGATAACCTGGTGCATAGAACTGCAAGGAGTGCTGTAGGTCGCGGACTCGAAACGAGAAGAGCCCGTTACGGTCAGTCCTGGTGTTGGCATAGATACGGTGGTCGCCGTCTGTCTCACGCACGGAAACTTTGGCAATGACGCCGTCGGGTCCATTCACGACGCCGCTCACGTTGACGTTTGTCGGACTTTGCTTCTGCTGCTGTGCCCATACTGGTGCCAGGCAGAAAAGTGTTGCGATAAAAAGGAAATACTTCATAGTTCTACACTGTTTTTAGGGGCATCGGTCATCCCCCATTTGGGAGTGATAAACGCCCTATATGGGAGTTGCGCTTCCTCCTTAGGGCGTTGGCCAACCACCTATTTGAGGATTATCTTCCTGCCACCTACGATGTTGATGCCTTGCTGCATCTTCTGCAATCGCTGGCCTGCGAGGTTGTAGATAATGCCGTTGCCGACATTAGGCTTAGCGTTAAGGTTGACGATGCCCGTCGGATCTTCTTCGGGGTCGAAGCCGCAGATGTCACGGTAGTCGCCACGCTCGTACTGCCACTGCAATATGGGGTAGCCGTTGCCGGACGTCGGGTTGTTGTGCCATGGACTGCCCCATTTGCCTGCCACCTCACAGAGTTCCATGTGGCTCTTGCCGTCTTCGACAGGTTCCCCATTCAGCAGCATGTCGGCAAAAGTATAGATGCCCGAGAGCACGTCAAGGTCTGTGGTGGCGCCGAAAGGCAGAGCCGAAGCGCCGTCCACCGTAGGGTTCCAGGCGATGACGTTCGTATAGGTACTGGCTGGTGTAGTGGAGTTCTGTCCGCCTGCCACGATGCCGCCTGCCACGGGCGACGAGACGGGAGCAGCCGCATAGCAGTTCTCCATCGTCAGATTCGTGCGGACACGCCCCACGAGACCGCCTGAGTAGTTGGCAGAAGTGCCGTTGCCAGTGACAGTTACAGCGCTGTAGCAGTTCCTGATGATGACAGGAGAGTTGCCCAGCGTGCCTCCTATGGCTCCGACATAGCCTTTGCACACGACGCTGCCCGTAACATAGCAGTTCTCTATAATGACCGGCAAGAGGTTGTCCTCCGCATCCTTGTAGGTACTGTGACCTAAAGTGCCGCCTATGACAGCCGCGCCTGATGCCGTGGCATCTACCTTTGCATCGACGAATCCAGTATTGCGTATCTCGCCGCAAAGGGTGCCGAAGAAGCTCGGATAGTACTTTGCGCCGTTGGGCGTAAGGTTGCGTATGATGTGGCCTTGCCCATCGAAGTTAATCCAGTAGCGGTAGTTGTTCTCGCTGGTATTGAGCTGCTTCCAGTCATAACCCTGCATATCCACGTCCGCCCCGAGCACGAAATATACCATCTTATCCTTGATGAGGACGTCGTGCATATAGTCGAGTTGCTCTGGGCGTACTATGACATAAGGGCTCTCGGCAGTGCCGTCGCCTTCCTGGTACGAGTATGCCAGGCTCCTGCCTGCTTCTTGCAGACGCGTAATCAGCGACCTCACGTCCTTGTCCTTCATGTTGCAGTCGGCAAGCACCTGCTGTCCCTCGGTCAGTACATCCGCAGCCTCCTGGTTGCCGTAACCGCCGGCGTCCGCCTCTGCTATCTGCCTCTGGAGCGTCTGCACCGCAAGTCGGAGGTCGGCATAGATGTCGATGCTCGACTGAATACTGTCGGTGGTGCGGTGAATCTTCAGCAATTGATTGTAGCGCGTCTGCACGTCTTCGGCAGCCTCGGCAGCCTCCTTGTAGGCAGCAATCGTCCTGTTGTATCCTTCGTAATAGGGAGCTCCGCCGTTCTCGAAGTTCTTCGCCATGGCATAATAGCTGTCGAGCACGGACGAAAGGGCTGTGGGGTCGGCATTGGCAGAACGACCCCTGTAGATGACATTGATGTTGCCGACGGCAAAACGCTCAGATGAAGAAAGCGGCTCTTTCGTGCGCATGCCGAAGACAAGCTTGCCGCCAATGATGAGGCCATACGCGCTTTGCATAAACTTACCGTTGAGGAAGTTGTTGGAAATAGTGGCGTCAGCAGTCGGGGCGGTAGTTCCATCGTCGGCAGGACACAGCACCGGCGTGGCGACCTTGCCGACATAGTATTCCACGCTGTGTTCCGTATCGAAGCCATTCACCTTCAGCTCGTACAGACCATCCGTAATGCTCGTCGTCACAGTCTGTGAGATGTCGAACGTCCCGCCGTTCCTCGCATAGCCGAAAGGCATGAAGGCCGTGCCCTTGCCCGAGCCGTTGACGCAGTCGTCGCTGATGGCAGCGTCCCATCCCTTCCAGAGGCTTTTGCTAAGATCAGCATTGCTGAGCTTGTAGGTCACGTTTGCCCCGTTGCCTGAATAGAAGACCGGCGCGTCCTGCTGCTCACTGCTCGGGTAACCGTCGTTGATTACAGGCCAGTCACTCTTGTCCCATGTTATCTTGTCCAGCAGCATGAGGCGGCCGTTGAAGTTGTTGTTCCGGTCGTAACTATGGTAGAGGAGCCACGTCTGCCCCTCGTCGTCGGTGATAATCTCACTGTTGTGGCCGGGCCCTTTCCAACGCCCTTGGTCACCGTCATTGCCGCGGATGATGGTCGTGTAATTGTCGCTTATCATCTGGCCGCCCTGCTTGTTGACGTACGGCCCCATGAGTTTCGTAGACCTGCCCACTACCGTTCTGTACGTACTGTTACCGCCTTCGCAGCAGGAACCTACGCTGCAGAAGAGGTAATAATACTTGCCACGCTTGTAGATCATTGCGCCTTCGAAGGCACCGCCAGCCAGTTTCGTCACGCCAGCATGACGCTTCCATGAGCCATTGGGCTGTGGGTTGTTGATGGGCGTAAAGTTCTTGATGGCAAGGGCATCGTCAGTAAGTTCGGCGATGCAGATGTCGTTGAAGCTTCCCCAAACGATATACTTCTTGTCGAACTCCTCGACGTAACAAGGATCGATGCTGTTCTTAACGCCAATCTCCGTGCTTCGGAAGAGCTTGCCCTTGTCCGTGAACTTCGTAGGGGTGTCGCCTACGGCAACGCCAATACCGGTGCGGGAGCCGTTCCCCCACAGGGCAGAAGCGTAATAGCAGATGTATTTCCCGTCGACATAATTCACGTCCGCTGCCCAAAGACTATAGTAGTCTCGCGAACCGTCGGCCTTTGTGCTGTCGTTCCAAGTAGGTCGGGATATGACGTCTGGCACTCTCGTCCAGTTAACGAGGTCGGTACTCTTGAGGCATTGGCAACCGGTGGCATAGGCATAGAACGTGCCATCCGGTGCTCTTTGGACCGTAGGGTCAGGGAAGTCAGAGCCAAAGACCGGGTTCTTGTATGTCTTCTGCGCACTAACCAGAGATGCTGCAAAAGCAAGGGTAAAAGCACTGAAAAATGTTTTCAACCTCATACGCTCTTTGTTCTAATATGTATTCCTATAGACTTTATTCTGCTTGCAAAGATAATAAATAATAATAATGTGTGTGCGATTTGGCAGGGAAAAAACACATTTAAGCCGCAAAAAGTTTTGTCTCTTCGTAGTTTTTCCGTAATTTTGCACGCAGAAAATTAAAGGGATGAAACTAATTCTGCTCACTTGCCCAGAGTTCTTCGTAGAGGAAGATAAGATTCTGACTACTCTTTTCGAAGAAGGACTGGACATTCTTCACCTACGCAAACCCAACTCGGAACCTGTTTTCTGCGAGCGGCTACTGAGCCTCATGCCAGAGCAATACCGCAGGAGAGTCGTTGTTCACGACCATTTCTACCTTTGCGATGAGTTCGGTCTGATGGGCATTCACCTTAGTAAACGACATCCGGAGGCGCCTGCATCCTACAAAGGCCCCATAACCCGCACCTGCTACGACCTGCAGAGCGTCGTCGAGCAGAAGCCGACATGCGAGTACGTTTTGCTGAGGAACATCTTCGACAGCATATCTGAAAGCGAGAACAAGGCTTCCTTTTCGCCAGACGAACTGCACGCTGCAGCCCGAGGCGGCATCATAGACCGCAAGGTCATTGCTGAGGGAGGCGTCTGCCTCGACAACATCGAGCAGGTCAGGGAATGGGGATTCGGAGGCGTTGCCATCAGGGGCGACCTCTGGAACCGCTTCAATGTCCACTCCGGACAAGACTATAAAGAACTCATCGCACACTTCCGCCGGCTCAGGAAAGCCGTAGGATAACAACCGAAACAAAGTAAATTCTTATATATCAGACTATGGAAGGAATGAAATCATTCAAGGTATTTTCAGGCACCAAGTCACGTTATCTTGCAGAAAAGATATGCCAGCATCTGGGCTGCGAATTGGGCAATCTATCGATTACAAAGTTCTCCGACGGCGAATTCGAAGTATGCTTCGAGGAATCCATCCGCGGTGTCGATGTCTTTCTCGTGCAGAGCACATTCCCCAATGCCGACAATCTGATGGAACTGCTCCTGATGATTGATGCTGCCAAGCGTGCCTCGGCACGCACCATCAACGCCGTTGTCCCCTACTTCGGCTGGGCACGTCAGGACCGCAAGAGCAAGCCTCGCGTCAGCATCGCTGCAAAACTCGTGGCAGACATGCTGGGTGTGGCTGGCATCACCCGTCTCATCACGATGGACCTCCATGCCGACCAGGAGCAAGGCTTCTTCAATGTGCCTGTCGACCACCTCTATGCTTCCAGCGTCCTGATGCCTTACATCCAGAGCCTCAACCTGAAGAATCTGGTCATCGCCACGCCCGACGTGGGCGGTTCGAAGCGTGCAAGCACCTACAGCAAGTACCTGAACTGCCCCCTCGTCCTGTGCAACAAGACCCGCAAGAAGGCTAATGAAGTGGCTACGATGGACATCATCGGCGATGTCTTCGATGCCGACGTCATCCTCATCGACGATATGGTCGACACCGCCGGCACCATTACGAAGGCTGCCGACCTGATGAAGCAGAACGGTGCCCGAAGCGTGCGAGCCATTGCCAGCCACGGCATCATGAGCGGTCCTGCCAACGAGCGCGTCGAAGCCTCTGCGATAGAAGAGATGGTCTTCACGGACAGCATCCCCTACGCAGGCGGATGCAGCAAGGTGAAACAGCTGTCGATCGCCCCGCTCCTGGCGCAGACGATTCAGTGCGTAGAGAACAACGAGAGCATCTCCAAGCAGTATCTCTGCTGATTTCCCCAGTCCTTTTTAAGTCGGGAATAACGCCGGACTCCAGTCCTTCTTATGTCACATTTATTGGAGGACTGCAGTCCGGCAAAAAAATCACTATAGGAAAACTCCAGTACCACCACGGGAAAACTCCAGTACCACCGCGGGAAAACTCCAGTACCACCACGGTGGTACTACAATGGCAACCGACAGGCCTGAAGGCCGAACCGCACTGAAAGACCACGACACGCATGAAGAAACTCCTCTTTTCCCTGCTGTTGTTCTTCGCGGCAACTGCCGTCAAGAGCCAGGATTCACTGGTATACAGCATCATCAAGGAGGCTATCCTGGAAGACAGCCTGGCCTGCGAGGAGACGCGCTTCAACCAGGATGGGATAATGATGCCCGTCAGGGGCATCATCCAAACGTTCACCCACCGCAGCTTCAACGACCTGCCCGGACCGTTCCGCGAGAGTGGCAGCGCCACGCGATGGGGCGACTACGGGCTGGCCCTCTCGCCGCTTGCCGCAACATGGATTATGAAAGCATGCGGCGTAAAGTCGCGGAGCACCACCAGACGCCTGATGACCTCCAACGCCATGGCTGCCGGACTGACCATCGGAATCAGCCAGCTACTGAAAAGCACCGTGTCGGAAACGCGACCCGACGGGTCGAACAACAACAGCTTTCCCTCCATGCACGCCTCGCTAGCCTTCATGGGAGCAACGATCCTCAGCAGGGAATACGGCCACATCAGTCCCTGGATAACCATCGGAGGCTACACCGCCGCCACGGGAACGCAGATGCTCCGCATCGGACACAATGCCCACTGGATGAACGACATCGCAATGGGAGCCGGCATCGGCGTAGTCAGTACGCAGCTGGCCTACTTCCTGACAGACAAGATTCTGGGCGACAAGGGCGTACGGCGTATGCCTGTCAGCCCGTCGGAACTGGCTCAGCTGCAAGCATGGGACTATCGGCCTTCCGGTTTCAGGCTGATTTCCGGCACCGAGACCAACGGCCGCTCGCTCGATGACATTGCCAGCTTTGCCGAACCCGAAGCAGGCTTCGACCCGACAGACGTCAAGCTGAGAAGCAGCGCCTCCATAACGGCGGGCTTCGAAGCCGAGTGGTATCTCACCGACAACGTCTTCATCTCGGCCATCGGACGCTACACATTGGCCCAGGCCAAACTGGAGATTCCACGCTTCGACACTACTGCCTGGGGCGAACAAATACACATCTATCACGGCAACATCTCGGCGGGAGGAACGCTTCCCCTGATAAGAGGCATACGCATCGGCGCACGAAGCATGTGGGGAGTCCGCTATAACGAGGGCATCACCTTCTGCCGCGTGACAGACGACATGCAGGTGGGCGAGCCCCTGCTCAACATCAAGTCGCAACTCCGACCAGAGGGCGGCATCGGAATCATCATAGACATGCTGCAAAGCCACAACCAAGCCGTAGGCTTCACCGTAGACTACCTCCACACCTTCGGCACAAGTTTCCTGCCCAACCGGTTTGTTATAAATTCCTCCTGGAAAGCCATGTTCTGAGGCAGCCACCTGCGTCGTTCCGTCCACCAGGGCAGGGCGAGGAGCACTCCCCCACCATTCATTCCCACCTTCACCATCCCATTTTACCCCGTCAAGCCATTCGCATTGCCCGACATGGCACAGTGGGTTGTTTGAACATACATGTATGTGCAATTGAATATACATGTATGTGCAATTGAATGTACATGTATGTGCAATTGAATGTACATGTATGTGCAAACAACACATAGTGAAGGGCGCAACGGGCAAGATGCGGGGAGCGGGTGGCGAGAGAGCCTTCGACGACCTACTCGGGATAGTCCGGGTTGTTCCATTTCTCACCTCTTGCAGGTAAAAAGCACCGCACATCCTAACTTTTTGCACAAGTTTCTTTGATTTTTAACGTAAACTATGTACCTTTGCACGCCAAAGGCGTACCCCAATCATGAACATTTTTTCGCGTTTATCCAACTGGTACTTCACCCGCAGCGCACTGCCCTACTGGTGCATCCTTATCATTGATTACCTCACCATCATATTCTGCGGCTACCTTGCCTACTACCTCTTCAACGGAGGGGCGGAGGTTACAAACCACTTCTGGACCATCCTGAGAGACCTCTGCGTGCTGCTCATCCCCTATACCATTGCATTCCGGTACTTCCACACATACAGCAGCATCTTCCGCTTCAGCAGCTTCGTCGACCTCGGGCGCCTGGTGCTTGCGATGGTCATGGGCTCCGTACTGGCATACATCTTCTACCTGCCCCTCCATTATTTCATCCCCGCATTCGATAACTTATTCCTGCGGCATTACCCCAGGCTCATACTCGTCATACTCTTTGCCACATCTTTCATGTGCACCGTCCGCGTCGTTGTCAAGATGATCTACGATCTCTATCGCACCGACAGTTACAGCAAGCGCATCATCATCTACGGCGCACAAGACGGAGGCATCGGCCTCGCCAAGAGCATACGCAACGAAAGCCCCAGCCGCTACATCGTCAGAGGCTTCATCAGCACCGACCCTCAGATAAAAGGGAAGTGGCTCATGGGACAGCCCGTATGGGGCGACGAAGACATCGTGGCAGTCATGCAAAGGCAACATGCCAGCATCCTGATGGTAAGCCCCCTGCAGACACAGCACTTCCGCGAGCAGGAAACGCTCATCAACGACCTGATAAACGCCGGCATCAAGATAATGATGCAACCCTCCTCCGCACAGGAATGGGACGGGAAGAGCGAGCTGCAATACAACCAACTGCATGAAGTAGACATCGAGGACTTGCTGCCACGCGACAAGATAGACGTAGACATGACTGCCATCGGCCAGCAGTTGAAAGCAAGCAGCATCCTCATCACCGGAGCAGCAGGCAGCATCGGCAGTGAGATGGTCAGGCAGGTAGCATACTTCCAGCCTAAAGAGATGATCCTCATCGACCAGGCAGAGACGCCCATGCACGACATCCGACGCATGATGGCAAACAATTTTCCCGACATCCCCTGCCACACCATCGTAGCAAGCATCACCAACCAATCATTCATGGAGGACATCTTCCTGCGCTTCAGCCCCGACTATGTCTTCCATGCCGCTGCATACAAGCACGTGCCCATGATGGAGGACAATCCTGCCATGGCCGTGCAGAACAACATCTACGGCACACGCGTCATCGCAGACCTCGCCGTCAAACATGGCACAAAGAAGTTCGTCATGATCTCCACCGACAAGGCCGTCAATCCCACAAACGTGATGGGATGCTCCAAGCGCATCTGCGAGATATACTGCCAGTCGCTCAACAAAGCCATCACCGACGGGCTGTGCATGGACGCCAATGGGCAGCAAGCCAAGACTCAGTTCGTCACCACACGCTTCGGCAATGTCCTGGGAAGCAACGGCAGCGTCATACCCATCTTCAAGGAACAGATAGCAAAAGGCGGCCCCGTCACCGTCACACATCCCGACATCATCCGCTATTTCATGCTCATCCCCGAAGCCTGCAAGCTCGTCCTCGAAGCAGGCACGATGGGCAAAGGCGGCGAAATCTTTGTCTTCGACATGGGCAAGCCCGTCCGCATAGCCGACCTCGCAAGGCGCATGATTACCCTAAGCGGAGCCAAGGACTGCGAGATACAGTACACAGGCCTGCGCGACGGAGAAAAACTCTTCGAGGAAGTCCTCAACGATGCAGAACAGACTCTGCCCACAAAGCATCCGAAGATTATGGTCGCCAAAGTGCGGGAGTACAACTACGAGAAAGCCCGCACGGATGAAGAACGTTTGCTTCAGGCAAGCTATACCTACGACGACATGGATATCGTAAGGATTATGAAAGAAATCGTGCCTGAGTTCAAGAGCAAACACTCAAAGTATGAAGCCCTCGACTGAGAGTGAGAGGCAGGCCTTAGTCGTCAGACTTGTCAACAAGCATCACCACCCAACATACAAGAGCATAGATGGCTATATCCATCAGCACAATAAAGGGCATGGGGAAGTGGCACTGCCACAAAGCATAGTTGATGCCACATATCAGCAGGAACAAGGACAGGATACAAACCAACGTGACATGCATTGACAGACCCGCCTTCATCAGGATATGATGAATGTGAGTCTTGTCCGGTTCGAAGATGCCATGCCCCGTAAGGCGCCGCTGCACAGCAACACGAATGACGTCGAGGACGGGAATAAGCAACAACGTAATGGAAATGAGCATCTGCTTCTCTCCGCAATCCTCCGGTGCAATAGGACGCATGAGGCTCTTGATACTCATGTAGGCACAGACGTACCCAAGGAACAGACTTCCTGCATCACCCATGAAGATCTTGTTCCCTCCCACCTTTCCGAAGACGTTGAAGAACCAAAAGACAATCAGCGAACCGACTATCGCAGCATCCAGCGAAGCAATGGCAAGATTGTCGTTTAACAACACTGTATATGCCGACAGTATCAAGATGCAAAGCCCTGAGGACAATCCATCTATGCCATCAATCAAGTTAATGGCATTCACGATGATAAGTATTGAAATCACCGTCAGCACATAACCCACCGCAAAAGGAATCTGGTGCAAACCAAACAAGCCATTCAAGTCAGTTACCACCAGGTTGCACAATGGCAAGATAAATGCCGCTATGGTCTGTATGATGAACTTATGGAAAGCCTTCATGCCATATCGGTCGTCTATTACACCGATGATATAGATAATCAGCCCGCCGAAGGTCATGGCAATCGTTGAGACGCCAAACACGAACTCATCGCCGCCCATCAGTACTTGCGTCCATGATGCAACGAACAACCCCGCCACGGCAGCAGGCATGAATATCAATCCGCCGAGGCGCGGCACAGGCTTGCTATGCAACTTCCTCTCGTCCGGAAGGTCATAATACTTGAAGTATCGGCATGCCTTTATTATAAGAGGTAAACCGATAGCTGTAATGATTACAGCCATCAGGAATGAAGCGACAAGAGGAAATATAATCTTGCTCATAAACAGCCTAAGACTTTATCAGTACTTCCTGAAAACAAGGGTCTCTTCGGTATTGGTCTTCAGTTCCATATTACTTCCCGTCAGCACTTGTATCTTAAAGATGCCATCTTCTGGCACACCATAGATGGCAAGTTTTGACATTTCCTGTATCTCATCGTGTCCTCCGCCACGATATACTGCAGGATTGTAGATGCGTATCTGATCAGGCATAACTTCCAGCATCGAGCTGATATAGTAGTCTCCTCCACTTTGCTTGCGGAAGCTCGCCATCTGCAACTGGAAGCTATAGAATATCATATCCTCCTTCGTAGCCTTGACATTATTGTCCTGGTCTCTCCATTCCGTCAGCTGCCACATGCCGTCAAGGTCGCCATTGCAGTCCCACTTGTCGCAGCTTGTCATGGTCATGATTGCTGCCACAAAGGCAAACAAGATGTAAGCTATTCTTTTCACGTCTTTTATTAGTTGTATTTACGAATCCACCCATCGAACGAGACGGTCAGCATTGCGCCGTCAGCATTTCCCAACAGGCTTCCGTGGTTATGTCCATATGCTGCGCCAAAGCCCCACCCTCTCAGCTTCTTGGGCTTATAGGTTGCTTCCAGGAGGAGGAAATGTCCCTTCAGGGGGTCCATCACTGGCTTGTCATATGAACCATAGTTCTTCTCGTAAGTGTATAATGCTCTCCATGAGAGTCTGGGAGTTGGGTCGCCCTTGAGTCCGATATGATGTGCCTTGAGACGATTGAAATAATTGTTCAGCATACCAGGATTTCCAAGATACTCATTATACATTGGCGACGGGATGAGAGGGTTGCCCATAACGAAGCCTCCGTGCTGCCATGCGCCATAGATGTGGTTGTTGTAGTACGAATCGGCAGCACTTATCTGCAGTGGATTCTCCTGGGTCGCATCATGGTACAGGGGTCCGCTTTGATTCATCGTACCGTTGTGCTCATAGACGACATTGCTCACATAGGGGTTCTTCGGGAGGTTTACTTCGACGCCGATGAGCATGTCTTTCCAGAAGCCATACTGCATGCCTAACTGGCTATGGTCTTCGAAGAGGTGATCCACATAAGCGCCCACGCTCCATGTCTTGGCTTTCCAGTCGAGGCGGACATGCCACGAGCCGATGTGATTGCCGGCAGCATTGCTGAAGGCATCGTCGTTCACGTCACTGCCCCCCGGGATGAATGCTTTGAAGATGTTGCCTCCGAGGCTGACGCCGTCCTCTATCCGCTCGCCCGTATAGCTCAGTTCGTTGTAACCCTTGCCGCCGAACTGACACGCCATCTCCAGTCCCCATGTCAGGATCAAGGGGAACTTCTTCTCGTTGCCTATCTTCATGAGCAGCGCCTTAGAGTGGAAGAGGCTGTTCTGCGTGTAGATGTTTTTAGTGCCGTCATTCCAGTTCCGCTGCCACCTGTTATCCGTATAGATGCCGTAAGCGATGTGTGCTTTGATGGCAAACCACCCTTTCGTGCCTGGGACGACCCAGAAGTAGGGCAGCTCCAGCCTGACTTGTGGCAGGGGGCGGGCATTGATGCCAAGCGTCATGCCACCCGTCGAGAGCTCCTCGTTCTTGAGTTCCGACGGTCTTTCCTTCTGACCTATCGACAGTCGCAGCATCTTCCACTCTGCATCGAGGTACAGTTGCTGGACGTTGAACTCACTTTCGTTGCCATAGCCTGCGGCGACATCCGCGCCATAGCCGATGCGCCAGAAGCGGAGAGAGTCGGCTTCTGCATCGCGCTTGATATAAGCCCTGGCCAAGACCGTATGATTGTCCACAGCACCCAGCCCATACCTGTTGTTGGTGAACCAGAATGGAGCATTGTCGCCGCCGCCACTCGTGCCGCGCATACTGAAGCCATACTGTATGTCCTCGCCCAAGCGGTCCGTCTGCGCCCCGGCAACCGTCGGGCAAAGTATCAGGCACAAGGTTAAGGTTATGAAGTCTCTGATTTTCATCCTTCGCTTTTCTTTTTTAGTTCCTTCAGAAGCCTCTTGTTGAAGCGTTTCCTGTCCCTGTCATATATCCAGCCCCACTTATTGAAGTACTTCACCACACTCATCATGTGCACCAACGACAGGCTCCACTTATGATACGACAGGCGGCTGAACCTGTGATATATGCTGACCGACGGGAAGAACAGCGTCTTGTACTTCGCATGAAGGCGGCGCGTGATGTCCACATCCTCCATATACATGAAGAAGCGCTCGTCGAAGACACCCTCGCTCCTAAGGGCACTGACACGGAAAAACATGAAGCAACCCGACAGGAAAGGCACATTCATCACCTTGTCATAGCCGGAATGCCTCAGTTCGAAACGATTGTTGCGCTTGCTGATCAGGCGGGCAGGAAGAAAGAACCTGCAGAAGAGGTCCCAAGGCGTAGGAAGCAGCTTGGCAAGGCACTGCACCGAGCCATTCAGGAAGAGCACCTTCGGCATCACATGAGCTATCGTCTCGTCCTCCTCCATCAGCCGCCACAAAGCAGGAATCACCTCCGCACCGAACCACACATCAGGGTTCACCACAAGATGATACTGGCTGCCCTCCTCCATCGCCAAGCGGAGCGCCACATTATGACCGCAGCCATAGCCACAGTTAGCCTCCTTTATGTATTCCAGCTTAAAGCCCCTACCCTCATGTCTCAGGAACTCATCATCCCGCCTCTTGTACTCCTGCAACTCATCATCCAAGTGCGTAAGAGCATCACTGTGGTCAATAATCCACACCTTCTCAACAGGCGAAATGAGCAGACTACGCAAGATGCCCTCCAAATCCAACAAGTTGTTATTATATGTTACAATAGAGGCTGTTATCATTCGAGAAACCATTATCGTACCGCAGTACGATAATATAACGTATTCCGCCGACGATTTATTGTCTTACGACACAATAATATTAAATATTGTAAACAATAACCCAATAAACCACCAAGAACACATCAGAAGGGAAAAAAGATTAGCCGAAAGACACGCAGACAACAATGATAAAACCGCATCACTGCTATAAAGCATCTCACGCAGCACTCCACGCCCCACACTGCATACCTATTTGAACCGACAGACATGACGGATGATAGAGGGGAGGCTCCCGTCGGCTGACGCGGCTGCCTGCGGAGGTCACTGATTTGCCATGAGGTTCAGGACGCTCACTACGTCGGCAATGTCAACCTTTGTATCCTCGTTGACATCAAAGATTGGGTCTTTCGAGTCGCTTGCCATGGCGTTCAGGATTGTAACCACGTCCGCAATGTCGACCTTGCCGTCATTGTTTGTATCGCCCTTCTTCGAAGTGAAGTATCCCGGCTGCCCAGGCTTGTCGAGGCGGGCGTAGGTGTAGTCAGTGTGGTCGGCATCATACGTCGTGCCATTGCCGCCCACGAGACTCGTGCAGCCAGAGAACATATCCGTTCCGTTCGTCACTTGTCCTGTGCTCCAGCCATCACCGACATATATAGTCGTCAGGGCTGAGCAGACCCGGAACATGTCTCTCATGTCCGTCACTTTCTCGGTATTGAAGCCGCTTAGGTCGAGGGTCTTCAAGCTACGGCAAAGATGGAACATTCTCCCCATCCTCACTACATTGTCGGTCTTGAGATTCTCAATGCCATCGATAGTGGTGAGATTCGTGCATCCAAAGAACCAACAGTCGGTGCTGGCCAGTTCAGTGTAGTCGGCAAACGAGTCATCGAACCTCACGGTGGTGATGATTCCGCTTTGTGGATACCAACTTGTGGTGGGTACATTGAGCCTG
>CAJOLC010000005.1 GCA_905235305.1 uncultured Bacteroidaceae bacterium
GCGCTGCGTGTCGCAATAGAAGGTGAGGGTCGCCCCGTTGAGCACGGCATAGGGACGTGGGGTGAAGTAGCCCGGGTTGCCAGCTACGTCGGGGTGAGCATAGGCGGCTGTGATGTGAGACGAATTATACGCCGTGCCGTTGCCGCCCACCAGACTTTCGCAACCATAGAACATGTTGCTTGAATTAGTCACGTCCTTCCAGTCGTTGTCGCATATAATGGTCGTCAGGCTGGAGCAGTATTGAAACATAAACGACATGTTCGTCACTTTGGCGGTATTGAAGCTACTCACATCGAGGCTCGTCAGGCGGGAGCAGCATCTGAACATCGCGCCCATGTTCGTCACCTTCTCGGTATTGAAGCTACTCAGGTCGAGGCTCGTCAGGCGGGAGCAGTATTCGAACATAGACATCATGTCCGTCACGTTGGAGGTGTTGAGATTCTCGATGCCTTCGATAGAGGTGATATTCGAGAGCTCATAGAACCAGTAGGCTGTGCTGGTCAGTTCAGTATAGTTGGCAAACGATTTTGCAAACGCCACAGTAGTGATGACTTTGCGATGATAATACCAACCCCTTTCATAATCATGCGAAAACGGTCCGATGCGCTTGCCATTGCGACTGGCTTTCTGGTCGTCATAGTAGAAGGTCAGTGTCTTGCCATTCAGCGCAGCATAGGCCTCCTGTGCCAGCATTGTCTGCAAGCCTGCCACCAGCAGGAGCAGAGTCATAAGAATTTTTCTCATAATAGTCTTAGTTATATGTTATTTGCCACAAAATTAAGAAAAAAAGGATAGAAAGGCAAATAATGAGGAAAAATTATCTACTAATAGCAGAAAAAAGGCTGCATCACTGCCATAAAGTTTATCACGCGGCACACTCCGGCCGACGCGGCACGGCGATTTGAACCGACAGGAATGCTGATGCCTTGCCCGAAGAACTATAATGCCTTCGCAAACGCCCTATAGGGGAATGGGCACCGATGGCGTGGCATGCTCCTCTTGCATGCGGATGTTTTGGTGGAAAATTCCTTGACAAAAAAAGTGACGAAATACGCGAAGTGTGGCATCCCTCAGTGAAGGAAAGTCAAACGCATAGTGTTAAGTTGACCAACTCAATACTATGCGTTTGACTTTTAACAGTATTGAGTCGGGTGATGAAACACGTCGGATTTGTAGAGAAACCCTGCTTCTCTTGGCTGAATAGAACAATCTTCTTGTACTTTCTTTGCTTTTTCTCGTCAGCCGACCCCTTGCAAAGTGCCGAAAACAGGGAAAAACGCGATTTAAGCCCTTATTTTGTCTTCGGGGTAGGAAAGTGCCACAGCAGGAAAAATCTTTCGTCAGAACGCGTCGCTCAGGAAATATCTTGACAAAATGAAGAAGAGAGGCGGGATGGAGATGGAAGAGTTGCTGCCGTCTGAAATGGGGTATGTTTGATTAACGGAATGATAAGAAACGAATAATTCTTCATTTTTCATTTTTCATTCTTCATTTTTTTTCGTACCTTTGCACACAAATAACGTGCGCGTGTAAATGAAAAAGGTGCTCTACATTCACGGCTTTGCCAGTGCCGGCAGTACTGGTTCTGCCACTCAGATGCGCAATCACCTCTACCCGAAAGGCGTGCAGGTGCTCAGTCCCGACGTGCCTGTGTCGCCCGCCGAAGCCATCGTCTTCCTCAAGAGCCTCGTGGAGCGCGAGCAGCCTGACCTCATTGTGGCAACCAGCATGGGCGCGCTTTACGGCGAACAGCTCAGGGGAGTGAAGCGCATCCTGGTCAATCCGTCGTTCCACATGGCACGGCTGCTGACCTTCCGAGGCCTTGGAAAGCGTGAGTTCCGCAACAAACGTCAGGACGGGGCAACGGAGTTCAAGGTCGACAGACAGATGATTCAGGAGTTCCAGCAGGTCGAGAAGGAGAGCTTCAAGGGCATCGACGCCAACGAGAAAGCCCTTGTCTGGGGACTCTTCGGCACGCAAGACAAGCTCGTCAACTGCCAGGCCGACTTCCTGAAGAACTACGGGAAGGAGCAGATGCAGCTCTTCGAGGGCGAACACTTCCTCAATAGCGAAGTGCTCAGCAAGGTGGTGATGCCACTGGTGGAAAGAAGCCTCATCGAAGAATGAAAAAATGAAAGAATGAAGGAATGAAAGTTAGACGGGAAAATAATAAATAGTAAATAGTAAATAGTAAATCGTCAAATCGTAAATATAAAAGATGTTTGAAAACTTAAGCGAACGGCTCGAGCGGTCGTTCAAGATACTGAAAGGCGAAGGCAAGATAACCGAGATAAACGTTGCCGAAACGCTGAAGGACGTGCGGCGGGCACTGCTCGATGCCGACGTCAACTACAAGGTAGCAAAGTCTTTTACCGATACCGTCAAGCAGAAAGCACTTGGTCAGAACGTCCTGACAGCCATCAAGCCACAGCAATTGATGGTAAAGATCGTGCACGACGAACTGGCCGAGTTGATGGGTGGAGAGACCACCGACATGAACCTCAAAGGCCATCCTGCCATCATCCTTATGGCTGGCCTGAACGGTGCAGGTAAGACCACGATGAGCGGCAAGCTGGCAAAGCTGCTCAAGGAAAAGCGAGGGAAGAACCCGCTTCTTGCCGCCTGCGACACCTTCAGGCCTGCAGCCATGGAGCAGCTTCGTGTCCTCGGCGAGCAGGTAGGCGTGCCCGTACACCTCGAAGAAGGCGCAACTGACCCCGTGCTCGTTGCCAAGAATGCCATCCAGCATGCCAAGGCTCAGGGCTTCGACGTGCTCATCATCGATACGGCAGGCCGTCAGGCCGTCGACGAAGAACTGATGCAGCAGATTCAGAATATCCGTGATGCCGTCCAGCCCGACGAGATACTCTTCGTGGTCGATGCCATGACAGGTCAGGATGCAGTCAATACGGCGAAGGTCTTCAACGACCGCCTCGACTATACCGGCGTAATCCTCACCAAGCTCGACGGCGATACCCGAGGCGGCGCAGCCCTCAGCATCCGCAGCGTCGTCAATAAGCCCATCAAGTTCGTCGGCACTGGCGAGAAGATGGAAGCGCTCGATCCGTTCCATCCAAGCCGAATGGCCGACAGAATCCTCGGCATGGGCGACATCGTCTCGCTCGTTGAGAGAGCTCAGGAACAGTACGACGAGGAGGAAGCCCGACGCCTGGAAAAGAAGATCAAGAAGAATCAGTTCGACTTCAACGACTTCTACAAGCAGATTCAGCAAATAAAGAAGATGGGCAACCTCAAGGACCTGGCAGGCATGATACCCGGCGTCGGCAAGGCCATCAAGGATATGGACATCGACGACAATGCCTTCAAGAACATCGAGGCCATCATCCTCAGCATGACTCCCAGCGAGCGGACCCATCCGGAATGCCTCAATACAAGCAGGCGTACGCGCATAGCCAAAGGCTCAGGCACCAACATACAAGAGGTGAACAAACTCATCAAGCAGTTCGACCAGACACGCAAGATGATGAAGCTCGTCACGGACAAGAGCAAGATGCAACAAATGGCTGCTATGATGAAAGGACGTATGCCGGGAATGTAGTTCATAGTATATAATTCATAGTTCATAGTTAAAAGATGGAACTGATAGACGGAAAACAGACTGCTGCCACGATTAAGGCAGAGATAAAGAAAGAGGTAGAAGACATCGTAGCACGAGGCGGCAAGCGTCCGCACCTTGCAGCCATCCTCGTCGGACACGACGGAGGAAGCGAAACATACGTGCGCAACAAAGTCCTTGCATGCGAGGCTTGCGGCTTCCAAAGCACTTTGCTCCGCTTCGAGGATGACATCACGGAGGAACAACTGCTTGCCGAAGTCGACAAACTCAACAGGGACGACTCGGTGGACGGCTTCATTGTGCAGCTTCCCCTCCCCAAGCACATCAGCGAGCAAAAAGTCATCGAAGCCATCGACTACAAGAAAGATGTGGACGGATTCCATCCCATCAACGTCGGACGCATGGCCATCGGCTTGCCTTGCTACATAAGCGCGACACCCAAAGGTATACTCGAGCTGCTCCGACGCTACGAGATACCTACGAGCGGACGGAAGTGTGTCATCCTCGGCCGAAGCAACATCGTGGGCAAACCCATGGCGCAGCTCATGATGCAGAAGCAATATGGCGACGCTACCGTTACCGTTTGCCACAGCCGTAGCAAGACGCTCAAGGAGGAATGTCAGCAGGCAGATATCATCATCGCAGCCATCGGGCAGCCGGCTTTCCTCAAGGCAGACATGGTGAAGAAGGGGGCTGTCGTCATCGACGTAGGCACAACTCGCGTGCCGGATGCAACGAAGAAGAGCGGCTTCCGTCTGCAAGGCGACGTCGACTTCGAGAATGTGGCACCGCTTTGCTCATACATAACTCCTGTCCCGGGTGGAGTAGGGCCGATGACCATCTGCATGCTCATGCTCAACACACTTGCGGCAGGAAAGCACCTGTATTATTAAAAGGTTAAAAGGTGAGAAGTGTAGAGAATGAAAGGGAGGTATAATCATAGAAGGCCCAAAGGGAAGAGGGTGCAAGTGTTGAGTATTTTACTTTTTTGCCTTTTCACCTTTTTTCCTTTCCATTTGATGATTGCTCAGCAGGATAACGCCTATGCTGGCAGGAAGAAGGTAGGCGTAGTCCTTAGCGGCGGCGGTGCAAAGGGCATGGCACACATTGGCGTGCTGAAGGTCCTGGAGCGTGCAGGCATTCCCGTTGACATCATAACAGGCACGTCAATGGGAAGCATCGTTGGCGGGCTTTATGCCATTGGCTATAATGCCAATTCGCTCGACTCCATCGTGCGGAAACAAGATTGGGCCTTCGTCATCAGCGACAGGGAAGACCTCGGTAGCCAGAGTCTCAGTGACAAACAGAAGCAAAACACCTATATCTTCTCTACAGGCCTCTCTTTCAACAGGACTGCCAGTGATGCGGGAATCATCAAAGGCAAGAACCTGGGCGAGCTTTTCCAAAAGCTTTGTACGGGCTATACCGACTCCATCGACTTCACCCACGACTTGCGGATACCCTTTGCTTGCGTGGCAACGAATATCATTGACAATAGCGAGGTCGATTTCCACAGCGGCCGTCTGCCACAGGCTATGCGAGCTTCGATGGCCATTCCTGCTGCCTTCTCGCCTGTCCGTTTGGGCAAGATGCTGCTGGTCGATGGGGGCCTGAAGAACAACTATCCTGCCGATGTCGCCCGAGAGATGGGGGCCGAAATCATCATAGGCATCACCGTTCAGGGCGAAGCTAAGACGGCTGACGACATAAAAGGTACGGCTGGAGTGCTGGGACAGATTGTGGATATCAACTGCAAAAACAAGTATGATGAGAATCTTGCCATTACCGACATCCATTTCCGCATCAATACGACGGGTTACAGTACGGCAAGTTTCACAGCTGCTGCCATAGATACCCTTATCCGCAGGGGTGAGGAAGAAGCCATGAGCCGTTGGGATGATCTGATTGCACTGAAGCATCGCATAGGCATCGACGACGACTTCCGGCCTGCACCTCTGCATCCTTTGCGCCCGAATGTCATGACTGAGCGGCAGCATGTCACGGGCTTTACCTTTAATAATATGACTGCTCAGGATGAGCGTTTCCTGCGCCACAAGTTCCTCCTCCAGCGTCTGGACAGCATTGATGCCAAGCTTGAGAGGCAGCTCACGACGTCGATGCGTGTCGATCTCTTCTACAAGACAGCCGAATGCCGCCTTGTTTCGGAGGACGATGGTGTGCGTGTGGAACTGACGGCAGGCGAGCGGAGAGAGGCAAAGGTGAGTGCCGGACTGCGTTTCGACACGGAGGAATATGCCGCCGTACTGCTGGGGCTCGACGTGCCGATGCAGAGTTCCGTGCCGATGAACACTGATATTACCGTGAGGCTGGGCAAGCGTATCATGGCTCGCGGCGAGTACACTATCCATCCGCGAAGCTTTACGCGACCTTCCATCTGCTACACTTTCCGGCGCAACGACATTGATTTCTACATCGGGGGCGACCGTTCCTACAACCTTCTCTACAACCAGTTTCAGGCTGAAGCCATACCTGTCAACATCGATTTCCCTCGTGTCAACTTCCAGATGGGCTTGCGCTGGGACTACTTGCACTACAGGGACAAGCTCGAGTCGGAGTCGTCGGCGAACGTGAAGCTCAGCAATGGACACTACTTCAGCTACAGGGCGAGACTGGGTTTCAACAGCGAGGACAACTGGTACTTCCCGACGCGTGGGGCGCGGCTCAAGGCGGAGTTTGCCTATCTGACAGACAATCTTCTGAAACTCGACGGCAATGCCGGACTCTGCGACATCAGTGCGAGCTGGCGAGAGTCGTTCACCTTTGGCAAACGCTTCACGCTTCAGCCGATGGTCTATGGGCGTCTGCTCTTGGGAAAGACTGTGCCCTTCATCTTCGCTAACACAGTGGGAGGCACGCTCTACGGGCATTACATCGAGCAGCAGATGCCGTTTGCCGGCATTGGAAGGGTAGAGTCTGTCGATGATCAGTTCGTGGCGGCACAGGTACAGGGACAGTTCCGTGTGGCTACCAATCACTATGCCTTGATGCGCATCAGTGTGGCTCAGCAGGCCGAGGAACTCAACGAACTGCTGGACCACAAGACGCTTCTGGGCGCGCAGCTTGCCTATTGCTACAAGACCTTCGTCGGTCCCATCGGGGCAACCCTTGGCTATAGCAACTGTACCAAGAAGCCATACTTCTATCTGAACATCGGTTATGAGTTCTAGTTCTAAGCTGCTGTTGTTTTCACTTTTCACCTTGTCGTGCCTTCACCTCTCTGCAAAGGGAGATTCAAGGGACTTCTTCAAGAAGGTATGGTCGAAGGCCGACGACATCCTGTCAGAACGCTATTACCGCACATCGTACGACACGAACTATGTGGTCAGGCCCGAAGGGAAGTGGACTCTCAAACTCCGGGTCAATCAGACGGGCAACACTATTCATGCAAAGGGAACGGTGGATGACATCCGTACGAGGGCAGACCTCAGTACGTCGGGCAAGACGACGATTTCCATCGGAGCTGCCTATCGGGGCCTTGCTGCCAGCATTTCCATCAATCCGGCAAAGCTGGCAGGCAAGTACAACGACTATGAATTGAACTTCAACTACAACGGCAGCCGGGTGAGCTTCGATGTAAGCTACCAGCGGTCCAAGTCATTGGCGGGTAACATTGAATACGACGGGACAAGCCGGGTGGAGAAGGGCGACGCCTCGATGGAAACGTTCAACATAGCCGCGTTCTATTGCTTCAACCATCGCCACTTCTCCTTCCCCGCAGCTTTCAGCCAGAGTTTCCTGCAAAGACGCTCGGCAGGCTCGTGGCTCGCAGGCTTGAGCTATCAGGGGGGAAGCCTCAAGACTTCAGAGGAGCTCATGGATCGCATGCCCGACACACCCGAAGTCAGCATCAGAGGCGGACAGTATGGAATAGGCGGAGGCTATGGCTACAACCTCGTGCTTGGCAGGAAATGGCTGTTCCATCTCTCAGGCCTTCCGTCCTTCGTCATATATAATTGGAACAAAATGACCATCAATGGAGAGAGTGAGCGGTCAGGACGTGTACGCTTCAACATGCTGTTCAACGAGCGAGCCGCCATTGTCTATAACTTCTCGCCACGTTGGTTTGCCGGTGCAACACTCGTGATGAGCAACTCGCTCTTCGACGATAAGCAGGTCATCGTCAACCAAAACAAGTGGGTGGCACGCGCTTTCGTCGGATTAAGACTCTGAGAGGAAAAAAAAGACGCCTCCAATGGAAGCGTCTTTTCTGTCTGCGTACTTTCCTCCTTGAAGCGAGGAGAATCGCACGATTTCATACATTTCGTCACCCGACATGCCACCCTTGATTCGTCAATGCATTAGGGTGGGTTGTTTGAACATACATGTACATTCAATTGAACATACATGTATATTCAATTGCACATACATGTATGTTCAAAGGATGCCCTGTGCCATGTCGGGCGATGCAGTAGGGTGGAGGGAGTAATCCTCAGAGTTTCTACGAGTTCATGCTCAACAGGAATTCCTCGTTGCTCTCTGTGTTCTCGAGGCGTGACTTCACTTCGTTCATGGCCTCGATGGGTGTCATGTCGGCAAGGAACTTGCGCAGGATCCACATACGGTCCAGTGTCATCTTGTCCTGAAGCAAGTCGTCGCGACGCGTACTGCTGGCAACGATGTTGACAGCCGGGAAGATGCGTTTGTTGGAAAGCACGCGGTCGAGCTGCAATTCCATGTTGCCCGTGCCCTTGAACTCCTCGAAGATGACCTCGTCCATCTTGCTGCCGGTGTCGATGAGGGCAGTGGCTATGATGGTCAGACTGCCGCCGTTCTCGATGTTGCGGGCAGCTCCGAAGAAGCGTTTGGGCTTGTGCAGGGCATTGGCATCCACGCCGCCGCTCAGCACCTTGCCGCTTGCAGGAGATACCGTATTGTAGGCGCGTGCCAGACGTGTGATGGAGTCGAGGAAGATGACCACGTCATGTCCGCACTCTACCATGCGCTTCGCCTTCTCCAGCACAATGCCGGCAATCTTGACGTGACGCTCGGCAGGCTCGTCAAAGGTGCTGGCAATCACCTCAGCCTTGACGGTGCGGGCCATGTCGGTCACTTCCTCCGGACGCTCGTCAATAAGCAGCATCATGAGGTAAGCCTCGGGATGATTGGCGGCGATGGCATTGGCGATGTCCTTCATAAGCAGCGTCTTACCTGTCTTTGGCTGTGCCACAATCAAGGCGCGCTGGCCTTTACCGATTGGAGCAAAGAGGTCCACCACTCGGGCCGAGAGTGAGTCGCCCTTGCCCTTGCATAGTTGGAACTTCTCGTCAGGGAAGAGGGGCGTGAGGTTCTCGAATGGGCTGCGGTCGCGTACAGTGTCGGGGGTGCAGCCGTTAATACGCTCTGCCCGAATCAGGGGGAAAAATTTCTCGCCACGCATCGGCGGACGAACCGGGCCTTCCACAACGTCGCCAGTCTTTAGTCCATACTGCTTGATGGTTTGCTGTGTGACGTAGATATCGTCGGGACTGCTGAGGTAGTTGTAGTCACTGCTGCGGAGGAAGCCGAATCCCTCGGGCATCACTTCGAGCACGCCTTCGCCTCGGATGCTTTCGCCGAAGTTGAATTGTCCCCCGCCGACATCTCCACGTGGAGGCAGGCTCTTCTTATTCTCCTCCTCCTCAATAGAGGGGGCAGGAGCGGGGAGCAGCTCTTTTGCCTGCTCCTCTGCCGATGGGATGTCCTGTATGATGATAAAGTCGGCCGGCTCTTCCCTCTGTTGTGCCTCTTCGCCGATGCGCTTGCGGCGCTTCACGGGAGCAGCTTCTGCCGGAGCCGTATCCTCCTTTGGGGCCTCGTCCTTTACTTCGTTTTCCTTTGGAGCCTCATTATTTGCCTCGTCTTCCTTTGCAGCCTCCTGCTTCTCAGCTGCCAGGCGTGCTGCCTCGGCTTCCTTCTCTGCCTTTGACTTGCGTCCGCGTTTCTTGGGGACCTTCACCTCCTCCGTGTGTTCGGACGAGGCGGAAGTTGCCTCGGCAGGCTGAGCCTCTGCCTCTTTGACTGCCTTAGGTTTCCTGCCTCTCTTCTTCGGGGCGGCTTCCATGGGAGCCTGCAGGGACTGGGCATCCAATATGTTGTAGATGAGTGTTGTCTGGTCGTTACTGAGTTCCGCACCAAGCTTTCCGGCAAGTGCTGTAAGCTCTGCCAGAGTCATTCCTTCAAGTTCACTTTTGTGCATAATCTGCGTATGCTTTTATATAATATATAATGTATATGGGAGAATAACGAACTGCCAAAAGGATATACAGGCAGTACTTATCTTGGTAATACGGGTGCAAAGGTACGACAAATAATCCATAATCCAAAATAATTAATTTCAAAATTATGGATTATTCTTGCTTTTTGTGTACTTTTGCACGAAAAAGGTTATGGTTTCATACTTACAGGTACAGAATCTGACGCGAAGTGTTGGGGACAAGACGCTTTTCCGCGACCTCAGCTTCAGCATTGGCCAGGGGCAGAAGGTGGGGCTTATTGCCAAGAACGGCACGGGCAAGAGTACGCTCCTGAACATCTTGAGTGGTGCGGACCAGGCCGACGAGGGGCAGGTCGTCTTTCACAACGACCTGAGCGTCGGTTATCTGGAGCAGACGCCTAACTATCCCCTTGACCTGACTGTCATAGAGGCTTGCTTCTGGCATGGCAATGAGACGACTAACCTCATCCGCGAGTATGAGTCGTATATGGCTGCTGCCAGGGTGAATGCTCAGCCGACTCTTGCTGAACATGCGAAGCAGCAAGAGGGGCTGCAGGACATCCTCGACCGTATGGAACAGCATAAGGCTTGGGACTACGAGAACCGCGCCAAGACGATCCTCTCGCAGCTCTTCATTACGGAGTTCGACAAGCCGCTCTCGCAGCTTTCCGGTGGTCAGTTGAAGCGTGTGGCACTTGCCAATACGCTCATCATGGAGCCGGACCTGCTCATCCTCGACGAGCCGACGAACCACCTTGACCTGCAGATGATAGAATGGCTCGAGAACTATCTCTCGCGCTCGAACATTACGCTCCTTATGGTGACGCACGACCGTTACTTCCTCGACCGCGTCTGTTCCGTCATCCTCGAGCTTGACGGCGAGACTGTATACAGCTATCAGGGCAACTATGCCTACTTCCTGGAACACCGTGCCCAACGCCTCGAGGTGGCTCGGGCTGAGGTGGCCCGGGCTGCGAACCTCTATAGGACGGAGCTTGAATGGATGCGCCGGATGCCACAGGCAAGGGGTCATAAGGCCAGGTATCGCGAGGAAGCGTTCTATGAGCTGGAGAAGCAGGCTCATCGCAGGATAGAGGAGCAGCAGGTGAGGCTCGAGATGAAGTCGACCTACATAGGCAGCAAGATATTCGAGGCTGAGTATGTGAGCAAGGCTTATGGCGACCGCATCCTGCTCAAAGATTTCTATTATAACTTCTCGCGCTACGAGAAGCTCGGCATCGTGGGCAACAACGGCACCGGCAAGAGTACGTTCGTCAAGATGCTGCTTGGCCTTGTGAAGCCCGACAGCGGCCGTTTCGTCATAGGCGAGACAGTACGTTTCGGCTATTACAGTCAGGAGGGGATGGAGTTCAACGAACAGATGAAAGTCATCGATGCCGTGAAGAAGACGGCCGAGTACGTCGACATGGGAGGCGGCAGGAAACTCTCGGCGATGCAGTTCCTGCAGCACTTCATGTTCTCGCCCCAGCAGCAGCAGAGCTACATCTACAAGCTTTCCGGCGGAGAGAAGCGCAGGCTCTATCTCTGCACCGTGCTCATGCAGAGCCCCAATTTCCTGGTTCTCGACGAGCCCACCAACGACCTCGACATCAATTCCCTGCAGATTCTGGAGCAATACCTGCAGGATTTCCGCGGCTGCGTCATTATCGTCAGCCACGACCGCTACTTCATGGACAAGGTGGTGGACCACCTCTTTGTCTTCAGCGGCAACGGTGTCGTGAAGGACTTCCCCGGCAATTACACGCAATACAGAGAGTGGGAGAAGGCAGCCCCCTCTCCGCGTCCCCTTGGGGGGGATAGTGCCTCGAAGGCCGGTGCCGAGTGTCGTGAAGAAAAGAAAAAAGCACTCCCCCAAAAGGGCAGCGGGGAGGGCGCTGCCCGCAAGCGCAGGATGACGTTCCGCGAAAGGCAGGAGTTCGAGGCACTCGGCAGGGAAATCGACGAGCTCGAGAACGAGAAAGCCGACATCGAAGCAGCCCTCAGCAGCGGCGCTATAAGTACCCAGGAAATCATCGACCTCAGTAAGCGACTGCCCGCAGTAGTCAGCATGCTCGATGAAAAGTCGATGCGTTGGCTCGAGCTCAGCGAGATAGAGTAGGGGGCAGCGTAGTGCCCGAGGCAACAAAGGCAGCCGAATCGGGTCATTCAGCGTATTTCATAGGGTAGATTAACAGTAGTGCTGACGTTTTGGCGGCCGCCAAAAGAATTCGTAGCGGCCGCCAAAAGAAACCGTAGCGCCCGCCAAAAATGTTCACGGCGGCCGCAGGGAACCCAAATCCACATATACTGAACCATCCTTTCCAAAGCAATCCGAGGGCCGATGAACTTGCCTGCGGAGCTTATTTTACCCTTTTTTCTTATATTTTGTAACATTTTTGGCCGTTTTCTTCGACAATTTGAAATAATAGTTGTACTTTTGCAGAAAATTTGATAGAATACACATAAATTATGAGCAAACTCCTAAAGCCCGAAAGATACACTGCCCTGCTGAGTCTGAACCAGACAGAGCAGGCAATCAAGAAAATAAAGGACTTCTTCCTCAACAGCCTCTCGGCCGAGCTGCGCCTCAGGCGTGTCACGGCACCCCTGTTCGTGCTCAGAGGCCTCGGCATCAATGACGACCTCAATGGCGTAGAGCGTCCGGTGTCGTTCCCAATCAAGGATATGGGCGACGCCACAGCAGAAGTGGTGCATTCGCTCGCTAAATGGAAGCGCATCACACTCGCAGAATACCAGACAAAGCCCGGCTTCGGCATCGTCACAGACATGAATGCCATACGTGCCGACGAGGAGCTCGACAACCTGCACAGCCTCTATGTCGACCAGTGGGACTGGGAACGTGTGCTCCTCGCAGAGAACCGCAACGAAGCCTACCTGCGCCGAATCGTCAATAAGATATACAGCGCCATCCTGCGCACAGAGTTCTACGTCTGCGAGAACTATCCTCAACTGACACCCTACCTGCCCGAGGATATCCACTTCATCCATAGCGAAGAACTCCTGAAACTCTATCCCGACAAGACCCCGAAAGAGCGCGAGGACCTCATCTGCAAGACCTATGGAGCCGTCTTCATAATGGGAATCGGCGGCAAACTCTCCAATGGGGAAGTGCACGACAACCGGGCTCCGGACTACGACGATTGGAGCACGCCGAACGAGAGCGGCTTCCTCGGCCTGAACGGCGACCTGCTTGTATGGTATCCCCTTCTTAACCGCAGCATCGAACTCAGTTCGATGGGTATCCGCGTCGACAAGGAAGCCCTGCTCCGCCAGCTCGCCCTGCAAGGCAAGGAAGAGCGCAAGGAACTCTACTTCCACCAGCGACTGCTCAGCGACACACTGCCCCTCACCATCGGCGGCGGCATAGGACAGAGCAGGCTCTGCATGGTTCTCCTGCACAAGGCACACATAGGCGAGACGCAAGCAAGCATCTGGCCCGAGGCAATGCGCAAGGAATGCCGGGAAGCAGGAATGCAACTCATATAGCATCACTCCCAGCCCCTCTCCCGGGAGAGGGGCTTTTTATTTACTTAACTTTATTAATTAATATGTACAACAGACATCAGAACAGGCCAGCCGTCATCACTTGGAAGCAGTTCGCCAACAAGGGTTACTCTGCCTTCGCAAGCCTTCACAGGCAAGTGCGCATCGGTGTCCTCAGCGTCGCCACCCTCGCTGTGGCGGCACAGGCACACGCGAGGCTGAACGACAGCGTCGTCATGGAAGCCGACACGCACGAGACCATCGACGAGGAGGAACTGGCGGAAGTGACCGTGAGCGGCACTATGGCACCACTGACTGAGTTGCAGTCAGCACGAATCGTCAGCGTACTTAGCCGTCAGGACATCGAGCAGGCGGCGGTACAAAGTATCAATGACCTCTTTAAATTAGTCATCGGCGTGGACGTCCGGCAACGCGGTGGCTTTGGTATTCAGACGGACATCAGCATCGATGGCGGCACCTTTGACCAGGTCACGCTCCTGCTTAACGGCATCGACATCGGCAATCCCCAGACAGGACACTTATCGGCAGATTTCCCCGTCAGCATCAGTGACATTGAACGCATAGAGGTGCTCGAGGGAGCGGCAAGCCGCGTCTATGGCGGCCAAAGCTTCGGTGGAGCCATCAATATCGTCACGAAACATGACGCAGGAAAAGGCATCGAAATGGCTGCCCAAGGCGGTTCCTTCGGTACTGCAGAAGCCGAGGCAAGGGCTACCTTTACGACCGCGGCAGACAAGTTCAGGCTTGCCAATCGCATCAGTGGCGGAGGCGGCAGGAGCGACGGCGGCACACGGAACAGCTCGTGGAGCAAAGGGCAACTCTTCTATCAGGGCGACTATGAGGACGACATGCTCAAGCTCGACTGGCAGTTCGGCTTTTCGAAGAAGAGCTACGGTGCCAACACTTTCTACAGTGCCGCATATCCCGACCAGTACGAACGCAACCAGCGAATCATGACGAGCATCAGCGCTGAGACAAAAGGGCGCTTTCACTTCACGCCACAAGTCTTCTGGAATCGTTCGTGGGATAACTTCGAGCTTGTTCATAACACCACTTTTGGCGAGAACTTCCACCGTTCGGATGTCTATGGCATTAAGGCCGGTGGGCATATAGATTGGCGACTGGGAAAGACGGCAGTCTCGGCAATCGTTCGCCACGAAAACATCCTTAGCACGAACCTGGGATGTAATCGCCAGCCCGAAGGGGACTTTTATACTTGGAACGATAATCGTACGACGGTCTCCTTCAGCCTGGAGCACAATGTCCTGCTGGAACATTGGACCATCTCGGCAGGCGTGATGGCGAGCATGACTTCGGCCATCGACCACCGCTTCCGCTTCTATCCTGGCATCGATGTAGCCTATCGTCCCAATTCCCGCTGGAAGCTGCTCTTTTCGTACAACAAGGGTTTCCGCCTGCCTACTTTTACCGAGCTTTACTACAGAAGCCCGACGCATGAGGGCAACCGCGACCTCAAGGCTGAGCACAATCACTCCTTCTCGCTTGGAACCGAACGCCGGTGGAGTGGGGCGCAGGCAAGTGTGAGAGGCTTCTATCACCGAGGCACACACATGATCGACTGGGTGATGTATGCGCCCGACGATATTTTCCACACAGCTTCATTCGACCTCGACAATGTGGGAGTGCAGGTTCAGGGCAAGATATCCTTCCCTGAGCTCCTTGACCGCAACACCTGGGTGCGTTCCCTCAGCATGGGTTATACCTACATTCATCAGACGAAGCATGATGCAGAAGGCGTCGTCAAGAGCAACATGGCAATGGAGTATCTGCGCCATAAGGCAGTGGCGAGCCTCACCCATCGCATCTTCAGCCGGCTCTCCATGTCGTGGGACGTGCGTTGGCAGGAGCGAGTGGGCAGCTATGTGAGCGGCAGCGAGCTGGTACCCTACCATCCTTATGCCACGCTCGATGCCAAGATGCAATGGGATGCACCCCGCTATCAAGTGTATGTCCAGGCGACGAACATCACCGACCATCGCTACTACGACCTCGGCTCAGTGCCTCAGCCCGGCATCTGGGTCATGGCAGGAGCACGAATTAAATTTAGAATTAAAGAATAGGGAATCTAATCCTCAGCAATCGACCCTGAGCTTATTCCTTATGAACAAGAGGGAGGGCAAATGTTCACTTCACATTTGCCCTCCCCCCTTGTTTATTCAGTCAGTTTGTATTGTTCTCGTTTCTTCGTACCTTGGCTTCGCCGAGTTACTTTGCGCTCGACGATAAAAAATAATATTCATTATTTTGTGTTGTTCTTGTTTTTTCGTACCTTTGCATGCGGAATGCTATGCTTATTATATGATTCGACGTATTCTTGCCTCGCTCCTGTTCTTCATGGCCTGCCTTGTGGCGATGCCATACACACTTGTCATCGATGCCGGTCATGGCGGAAAAGACCCGGGGGCAATGAAAAATGGCGCTAAGGAGAAGAACATCAATCTGGCCGTCGCTCTTGCTTTCGGAAAGCTTGTCGAGCAGAACTGCAAGGATGTGAAAGTGGTTTATACACGCAAGACAGACGTCTTTGTCGAGCTGAACGAACGCGCGAACATCGCTAACCGCAATAAAGCAGACCTTTTCATCAGCATCCACACGAACGCCACAGCAGCAACGGTGGGGCCTCGAGGCACAGAGACCTACACGCTCGGTATGCATAGGGCTGCCGATAACCTTGCTGTCGCCAAGCGTGAGAACTCAGTCATCACCCTTGAGAATAACTATGAGCAGAAGTATGAAGGCTTCGACCCCAACTCAAGCGAAAGCTATATCATCTTTGAGCTCATGCAGGATAAAAACATGGAAAGCAGCGTGAAGCTCGCTGGCCTCATACAGAAGCAGTTCAGACAGACGGCGGGCCGAGTGGACAAAGGCGTGCACCAGGCAGGTTTCCTCGTGCTTCGCGCCACCAGTATGCCAAGTGTCCTAATAGAGCTGGGATACATAAACAATGCGAGCGAAGCGTCATATCTCACCTCGAGCGCAGGCGTGAATGCCCTCGCGAAGAGCATCTACAACGCATTCGTTGCATATAAGAAATGAAAAAGATCTTATAGATCTCTAAATCTTTTATTTTCTTAAGATGAGAACAGAAGTAAAGATAGGAATAACGGGAGTCGTAGCCATCGTGGCACTCTACCTCGGCATTGACTTCCTAAAGGGCATCAATCTCTTCAGTGCCAGCCAGACGTATTATATCGCCTTCGCCAACACAAAGGGGCTGACGAAGAGCAGTGCCGTCTATGCAGATGGCTACAAGGTAGGCATCGTGAGCGACATCAACTATGACTACCGTCGCCCTGGGAATGTCATTGTGGAAATCAGCACAGACAAAGGGCTGCGCATCCCGAAAGGCAGTTCGGCGAGACTCGACGAGGCTGTGCTGGGCGGCTGTACGCTCAACATGCTTCTTGCCACCAACCTGACCGAGGCTTACCATCCTGGCGACACCATCGAGGGAAGTGACGTCAGTGGCCTTATGGGAAAGGTGGGCGACATGATGCCACAACTTGAGCAAATCGTCTCGAAGGTCGATACGCTCGTCGAGGCCCTCAACACCCTGCTCTCCAACCCTAACCTGCCTCTCATCATTCAGAATGCAGAACTCATCACGGAGAACCTCAATAAAAGCACTGAGCAGCTGAACACCTTGCTTCGGAACGACATACCTCAGATGACGGGCACCTTTACGAAGGCTGGCGAGAATGTGACCGCGTTGACGGATAAACTGAATCAGCTCGACCTGCAGCAGACCATGGACAATGTCAACCAGACCATTACCAGCGTCCATGGCATGATGGAAGCAATGCAGAGCCCCAAAGGAACGCTCGGCAAGCTGATGAACGACCCGTCGGTTTACGATAACCTGAACCATACGGTGCAGAGTGCCGACAGTCTCGTCAGCGACCTCAAGGCCCATCCAAAGCGTTATGTCCACTTCTCAGTGTTCGGCAAGAAAGAAGGCAAATAAGACTCCGGCCGGAAGAGCCATACCCATAGAAATCTATTGGTGTCCGGTAAATAGCGGCCGGTAAGCCCCAGTTGTTTATAATGTGACGTTTAATTAGTCCTACAGTCGCGTAGCCAATAGGGACGCGTCGCACTGAGCAAAGGGACGCGTCGCTATGGACATAGCGACGCGTCGTTCTTACAAACATCTCTGAAGGGGCCCTGCTGAAGGCGCCAGGATGTCAGCCCACATCAAGGTGCAGGCCCTTTATTCTTTCTCGACTTTTACGAAAAGCTGCAGCTTCACAGGGTCTTGTTCATCAGGACTCTCATCCAGTAGCCACCGATGACGCTGCGTGCCTTGAAGCCTTCCTTGAGTCCGGTTTTCGTGTCGTGCCAGTCGGAGATAGGCACGCGGCTGTCTGTCTCGTTGATGTACTTGTAGAGAGGGTCGACGAAGGCCTGGAAATCCTTATCGGTGTCGGCCATCGCTGCGCTCCACATGATCCAGTCGCTCTTCGTGTAGTCCTTGCGGACGTCAAGCGGCAGGCCGTACTTGTTCTGCTTTTTCAGGTAGTACTTTATCTCGGTCTGCATGGCATTGTTTGGGATGATGTGGGTCTGCCAGAGCTTATCCCAGACCATGTTGTACTTCTGACTCCAGGTGTCGGCTCCTGCGCCGTAGGCCAGTTCGTAGTGGTCCTTCACCTTTGTCTCCTTCTCCCATGCGGCTGCCATCTCCTTTGCCTTGGCGTTGTATCTCTCGTAGATGTCGCCGAGTCCTTTCATCTTGGCAAGTTCGGCATAGCCTGCCACGCCCATGATGGCCTTGATGGCAAGGTTGCAGTTACCTGCCCAGTGGCCCGCGAAGTCGTCAGTGCAGAGCTGGTTGGCGGGGTGAAGTCCGTTCTCGACAAGGTAGTCTGCCCATGTGGTGATGATGTCCCAGTACTTGTCGACGTAGGTCGTGTTTCCCTCCAGCTTGCATATTTGTGTGGCGAGGGTAATCATGTTGCCGGCTTCTTCAAGAGGCATGTCGCCTCCATAGACCTGTCCGTTGGCTTTGGGATACTGCCCGAGGTCGTGAGCGGCAAAGGGCTTGGTCCATCGGCCGGAAAGACTGTAGTCGAAGATGGACGTCATCATGCCCTTCTGGAGTTCCGGGTTGTAGCAGAGGTAGAGAGGTGCCTCGGGATAAGTGAGGTCGACGGTATTGACGCAGCCATTGGAGTTGTTTTCCTTCGAGAAGAAAAGCACGTTGCCTTTGTCGTCGCGGAAGAGCTTGTGGGCAGCGTTGACATGGCGATAGGAACCGGAGAGAATCTCTGCATACTTCACACCACCTGCTGCGAGGGCGTCGTCGTAGATAGTCTTGTCTTGCTGGCGGCAGCGTTGCATGATGTTTGCATAGTTGTTCTTCATGCGGTCGAACATGTTGAATATACTTACGCTGCCTTCGTGAGCCCAGTATGCTTTGTAGCGTTTGTAGAAGTATTCTATGTCCCAGACTTCATCGTAACCAATCATGGCGAAGCTGCTTGCCGTGTCTGTCGAACCGAAGTCATGCACGTAGGCAAGTGTGGGCATAAGCGACGGGTCATGACTCGTCACGGAACGTTCCCCGCGAGGCAGGTTGCCGTTTGCCACGAATTGCATGCGGATGTCGTCATCGCCGGCAATGCAGACCCTTCCATTTGCGCCGGATAAGTAGACGTAACCCCAGTCGATGCAGATGCCGTCGCCCGTCTTGGCGAGTATCGGCTGCTCGATGGTGCCGGACTTGATGTACTGTGTGCCGTTCTCGAAGACGCGTGTGGAGACAGTCGGTTGCTGAATCTTGTTGACAGCCATCTGCGGCGTAAGAGAGACGAAGAACTTCACGTCGTGTCTCCTGCCGTCGGCGGAACGCACCTGGTAGGATATGTAGTTGATAGGAGCCGACAGGAGGTCGTAGTCGTCGATGATGTGTGGTGCGGTGAAGACGACGTCGAGCTCGACAGGTCCGCAGGCGAATGTATAGTAGGTGTTGCAGGCAAGGACGTCAACACTCTTCTGGGTTGCTGTTTGAATCTTGTCGTTACCTTTGGCGATGTTGCGGACGATGCCGAAATCAATCAGTGCGCCACCCGTCTTGTTGTAGCAGTGGACTGCAAAGACGTTCTTTCCTTCCTTCAGGAGTTTCGACTTCTCACCGTCGAGCCTTACGGTGACGCCATCCACGTAGTCCATGATGCCTGTGGCAGCTTCCTGCCCGTTGATGTAAATCTCGCAGGCATCGTCGTGCGAGAAGAGGAGGTAGAGGTCGCCCTTGATGTCATCGGAAGTCAGCTCAACTGTGCGACGGAGCCATATGTGGTCGTCTTCTTTCGTCCAAGAAGTGCCTATGTGCTCGTAGTTGTCCGAACCGAAAGCACCTTTGCCGCTCTGCCACGAGGCATCGTTGAAGTCGGGTTTCATCCAGTCGGCCGAGGGCTTCTGACTGGTGAAACGAGCTTCCCAATCGGATTGATAGGACGTGGGGACGACTGTTTCCATGATTGTCTTCTGGGCAGAACCCATCCAGCGATAGGTCGTGCCGTCCACGTAGAGCAGTCCTTCCAGGGGTTTTTCGTCGTTTGTCCAGTGGCGAGTACTGCCGTCGGTGAGTTTGTCGTAAGGACTCCACACGGAAAAGTATGGGTCGCTCACGAGCAGTGGAACGCTGGGCAGACGCAGGTCGGTCGGTTTGTACGGCTTGAAGAACTCGGCATTCTGTGCCAGTCCACTTGTCGCAATAGCTGCAAGTACGAGTGAAAGAACGGTCTTTTTCATAATTCGTATAGTTTTTCGGTTAGACAATATCTTATTTAAATCTCTTATTTCCTTAATTCCTCATTTTAGTATGCGTTCTCTTCTCCGGTGAAGGCGTTGCAGATGGTCTTGAAGATGATGAAGAGGTCGAGGGCGAAGCTCCAGTGCTCGATGTACCAGATGTCCTTCTTCACGCGTCCTTCCATCTGCCATAGTTCAGAGGTCTCTCCGCGGAACCCTGTAACTTGTGCGTAGCCTGTTATGCCAGGTTTTGCGAGGTGACGTATCATGTAGCTTCCGATGAGCTCACGATACTGTGCAGTGTGCTTGAGCATGTGTGGGCGCGGACCAACGATGCTCATGCTTCCCTGCCATACATTGATGAACTGCGGCAGCTCGTCTATGCTCGTGCGACGCATGAACTCTCCGATGCGCGTCTTTCGAGGGTCGTCTTTTGTGGCTTGAACTTCATCGCTGTCTGTGTTGACCCGCATCGAGCGGAACTTATAGCAATAGAATTCCTTGCCGTTCAGTCCGGAACGTTTTTGCCTGAAGACGACCGGTCCGGGCGAACTCAGCTTGATGAGCAAACCGAATATAATGTATATGAAAGGGAAGATGGTCAGGAGGAAGACGGTAGAGACAGTCAGGTCGAACGTGCGCTTCAGGATGCGATTACCTGGCAACGATAGCGGTTCGTTGTGTAGACGGAAGACAGGTGTGCCGTCCATTATGGAGATTGCCATCGTGTGCCGTTGATAGTTGAATGAATCAGGGATGTGATTATATCGGACCATATTCTGCGCACACGCCAGTATAATCTGGTTGATCAACTCGTTTCTGGCAGAAGGCAGAAGGCAGAAGACTTGGTGCGGCGGCTGACGTTCGATGTAGTTCAAGGCCATTTCCGGTGTGCCGAGATAGTTGTTCTCGGTCACATCCTTGCGTTCCCTATCTGCGAAATAGCCCTTGACGATGTATCCCGTTGTGGTGTCGTGTTCCATCGTCTTGTATAGTTCGCTGGCAACATTGATGTTCCCGATGAAGATGACACTCATGGTGTTGCGGCCCCGTTTGCGATAAAACTTGATGCATTGCCTCAGAAGCCAGCGATATAGACTGATGAAGATGATGATGAATCCGTAGAATGGCAGCATGAAGTTCCATGTCATCAGGGGCCAGCGGAACACCCACATTACCATGAGACTCAGCAGAACAAAGAGCGTCAGACTCTTTAAAAGGCTGCGCAGTAACTGGTCGCCGCGCACGAAGCGGTCATAAATGTGGTGGTGGCTCTGCAGGTCGCACAGCGCATATACCAAGGTCATGAGCAGCATCAGGCGTTTGTAGTGGGGCGTTGTGATGTTGCCCATGTGCTGATATGTGAAGGACATCACCAGTAGGGCTGCGTTGAGTGCCAGCAGCTCACCTGTCAGGATGAACCATCGGATGCTTCCGTCGGAGGTTTTGTTTGCTTTTACCATGGTGGTTTGTAGTGTCTGCTTATAAGGATTCTAAGGCTGAATTGGCGGGGACTGCATGTGAATGCCTCGGATGTCTCTCGTGTAAAGCCGTAATTTCTCTGGAGAACTTATCACTGGTCATGCGGGAAGAGGAAGTGCGCGACTCGTCTGCGTATGTTTCCGGCATTTCTTCACCGTTCGGGCGTTACAGGTAGCCGTTGGAAAGCCTCCAGAGGTATTGTGAAATTCGGTAGACGGGATGCCAGAGGACTTCCCTCGGGTACTGTCCGATGAGTCGCCAACTCCAGCGTGTTCCCCACGTCAGTCGTTTCCAGCGGCTCATCTTCTCCCAGTTGCCGACGCGATCGTCGGCGTGACCAAAGTTGCCGGCACGCATCACTTCGCTCAGCAGGAAACGTCCGCGGCGCTCGTTTCTCTCGGTCAGCATGTGTTCTTCTGGCAAGGCGAAGACTTCCCCAAGCACCCACATCAGGGCTTTGCAGAAGTCCAGGAGCCCGAGGTCTCTGATGACGGGCAAGACTTTCTGCCGGAGACTGTCCGGGCCTGGCGTGACGAGCTTGGTGCAGAGATAGTAGTAGTCCAGCAACTGCCTCAGTCCGATGCCTTCGTAGAAGAGGTGGCGGTAGATGTGGCTTAGTTGGAACACCAGGTTCATCTCGTCGTTCGGGATGCAGATGGTGCCTTCGTCGGGCAGCTCCACTTGCTTCGGATCGCGCAGCTGCTCACGGAAGTAGCGCTGCATCCTGCGGTCCTTGAAGGGGTCGTATAGGAAGCTTGGCAGGAAGTGGACCTCAATGGCTGTGTCCTTTCTGACGGGAAACTCCATCTCGATGCGTGTCACCTCCAGCTTTGGAAAGCGACTCCGGATGTAGTTTGCTATCTTCTTGCGGTCGCCGTCGAGCCAGATGTCAATGTCGCCGGGCATACGAAGCAGCGGGTCTGGGTAGAGTAGGGCGTTGCCTTGTCCTTTGAGGATGACGTTCCTGTAGCCAAGAGTTTCCCATTTCCTGCTCACCCAGGCAGTGTCGTGATTGAGGCGCTTGTTGTCGCTGATGATTTTCTGGACAGAAGCAAGCCAGTCGACTATCATCTGATGTGGCGGCTTCTGCTCTGCCGTCAGCCGACAAAGCCCTTCGTACATGACGCCCAGCAGGGTCTGTTCTTTCGCCATCTCGTAGATGTCGTGCCATTCCTCCTTGGAAGGTGTGTGGCTGAGCGACTGCTGCCGACCGATGGCAATGCGTATGAGTTCAAAGAAAAGCATCGTATGTGATGAGTGGAATGTCGGGTTGTCTGATAGATAGGACGTTATGTCGACAGGATGTCTTCCTCGCGTCGAGGCTCGAAGGGACCGTCCTTCGCCTCAAAGAGAATCGTCCCCGGTTCAAGGCATTCCAGCGTGTGCCACATGCCAGCCGGTATGTTCATTGCAGAAGGCTCCGTGCCTGCTCTCAGGAAGACGCACTCCGTCACGTTTCCTTCATCGTCGAAGAACATCTCCTTGACGCTACCGCGAAGCATGATGACCGTCTCGCATGTGTGTGGATGGCGGTGGATTGGCACCTGAGTGCCAGGCTCCAGAGCATTGAGCATCCGCTGACTCTGGTCGGCAGGCGACGTCCGCAAGTCGTAGTTCATGCGCAGGCGTCCGCAGGTCTTTGCCTCCAGGCTCAGTGCATCCAGTATTTCCGATGTCAGTGTCATAATGTTACCTTTGGTTGTCTTCAGTTCATTCTGACGTCCAGCCCTTCCGCAGAAGGAATGGCAGATGTCTTTTCATTATATATATAATGTAGGAACATCGCGTTGCCGATGATGTAGCGTCGCCACATCCGCCGCGGCTCCATCAGCAGACGGTAGAGCCATTCAAGCGAGTTCCTCTGCCACCACAGCGGTGCCCGCTTCACGGTGCCTGCATAGAAGTCGAACACCGCACCGATAGTTCCGCAGTGACAATGGATGTCGAGTTCCTGCCAATGACTGTAGGCCCACTTCTCTTGTTTTGGTGCCGTCATGCCAATCCACAGCAGATCCGGGTCGGCATCGTTGATGGCCTTTATCATTGTCCTGTTGTCTTCCTCCGAGAATTCCAGCTTGTAGGGCGGTGAAAAGGTCACGATCTCAAGGTTCGGATAGTCTCTCGCCGCCCGTTTCCGGATGAGCGACAGCACCTTTTCGCTCGACCCGAGGAACATGACCTTCCCCTTTTTCATTCCTTCATTCTTGCATTCTTTCATTTTCGAGTCGAGACGGTTCATCTCGAAAGTAAACAAGTCCCATCCCGCAATCCTTTCCTTCGGCCGACTTTCTGCTTTCAACCATCTGCACGCCTTCACAATGCCAGCCCCGTCAGGAATTAGGTAGTCCCCGCCCTTGAGAGCCTCGGCAAACGCATCATCCTTCTGCGCCGTGTTGAAAGAATGGGCATTTATGGTGTTGATGAGTGCCTTGCCATCAGGAATCCCACGGAGTTCTGCCATGGACGGCACGATGCGAAGAGTCTTCAGTCTGAGTGACATGATTCAGAATTAGTTGTGTGTGTTGTATAATCAATTCTATAGCATTGTCGTAGGTGTCCATTATGAGAAGAGGAACACCGATTCCGAACAGCAAATACATTGCTGCCAGCAATGCGTTTGCGCCAGTTCGGTAGGTGTAGAGCATTGCCGACATGTTCAAGTCCGTTCCAAGTCCCACGATGTCTATCAGTTTTGTGCAAAGGAAGAAACTAGCTATGTGCAGAGCCATGATGTAGAGCAACTTTCTTCCGATGTAGGTAAGGACCGTCGTGACACTTTTCAGTCGCTCGATTTTCTTGGACATGAACAGGACGAATTAGGTGACTTTTATGAGAAATGCTCGTGATCTTTTGGGGAATCTATACTATTTGCGAGTTGATTATAGGTGTCGATTAATATCTTGTATATGGCTTCTCTGGAGTATTCGTTACATGCTTTCGTATAACCTGCTTCTCCGAATTGCCGACACATTCTGTTGTCAAGATAAAGTTTTTTGATGGCATCACTTAGTTGCTGCGTATCTCCAGGTTTTACTAAAAAGCCGTGAATACCATTATTGATAATGGACGGCATTGCTCCTATGTCAGTCGTGATAATTGGTCGCTTCAACAACATTCCTCTTGTAATGACATTAGGAAATCCCTCATACCATTTACTTGGGACGACAATTATTTTGGACTTTAAGTATAGCTCATTCAACTTGTCTCCCTTGACGAAGCCAAGGAACTCCACATTGTTCGGGCAGTCGGATGGCATGACAAACTTCTGGTCAACACTCCCCGCCACTTTGAATGGCAAGGTTGGGTTCAGTCTGGCTGCTTCAATAAATTCATTTATACCTTTTTCCGTGCTTACACGTCCCACGAAACTTACATATTCCCCGATGCTGTCATTATATTCTATTCTGATTTCCGGACAGATACCTGGCAGAATAACTAACTTTTCAGCCGACAATCCTTGTTGAATGAACTTCAGCTTCTGAAATTCGGACTGTACGATAAATCTGTCAACGTTGTTGATTATGTTTCCGGAAACTCTCGAATAGTAATTGCGCAAGGCGTAACCTATACTTTTCGTCAAACTTTCTTCGCAGTTGTTTGTGATGCAATGCCATTCTTTGCCGCCAAAACATCTTTCACAGACAATACCATTAGGAGAAAAACATAACCCATTCGGGCAGAAGAGTCGGTAATTCGGACAACGCATGACGACTGGTATGCCACGTTCCTTGATGGGTTTGAAGATGGAGGATGACAGTAATGGGTAGAGGTTCTGTACTTGTACGATGTCAGGCTTGTAGTCGTTCAATATCTTTGCCAGCTTTCTTGCACTCAGAGGATTATATATTCCAGTGAAGAATGCTTTAACAGGTCCGAACCCGCTGCGTATTTCGTCTGAACTACGGTTAAACCATCTCACCTCATGTCCGTGCTCTTCAAGAAGGCTTGCCAACTCCCGAGATGCATGTTCTTCACCAGAAGGTTTTTTGTCACTATATGAATTATGTATGAAGAGTATTCTCATTTAATCGTTTTTGAGGAAAATCTATCATTTAGCCATATATAGTACAGCTGTTCAAAGTAGTATGGTTTTTTTAGTTCGGAAACAGTAATGGGATAAGTCTCAAGTTCAAAGAAGAACTTATTGTTGTAGCTCACACCATAGTAGATAGTGCTCATGGTTTATGCCCGGAGATTACTTGATAGTACCTATGTTTGCCACCAAACGGATGAATTTATAGCTGAAATTCTATTTGCTTGTATCATTTATGCCGTCTCTTCTCACTTGGCAGGGTTAGCATATCGCCAAACACTTTGTCCCAGTGAGTTGGTTCAAAGGGCATCATTCCGCTAAAATGATAGAGGGTAAGTTCTCCGAATAGCACTTTGTTCCCTATATCATAAAAGTCCACACGCATATGAGGATATCCCTTCGACAACAGTTCGGCAGCCTTTTTCATCAAATCAAAGTTCTCTGGTTTAGCAGGTGTTATCGCTGCATGGTCGTGACCTTGACGGAAGGGTAGGTGATTGAAGTCGGCATCAAAGAAATCGAACTTAACTTCTGCACCAACTTTCTGTCGTTCGGTGGCCACAAAAAGTCCTTTCACCTTCCCGTCAAAACAAAAGAATTTGTAATCGGGCAAATCCATAATGTCAGGACGCGGCTCGATATATTCTTCTGCTAAAACCCGCTTGGTTACGTCCTTATATGGCCATTCACGCCAGATTTTATAGAGATCAGTTTTGAGGTTCTCATTCAGCTTCTCCATCGCCATTTTCTTATCAAACTTCCTTTTGTCTTGGCAAATCACTACACCATCATTGCCGCCGCCATGTGTTGTTTTCAGTACAAACTGATTGGGCAATGAATCCCAATCTATATCTTCTGGTTTTTCCCAGACGCCTAATGTCGGAATCACATATTCCTCACCGATGATGTCTGCCACATATTTCTTTACGGCATATTTATCTACCATCATGGTATATTCTGGCTTACGGTCATAAATTTTCAACCACTGCAACTTTTCACTAAACGTCTGGGGATTTTCCCAACTTGGGAATCGTCCAAATGTTTTGTAAAATTTCAACGATAGGTATGGCTTGTCTGGAAGCAGACGAGCTAATCTGACTAATATACTATTATTCATGGGGTAAATACTTCTTTATTATATAACCCAATTCTTAATATCTTTCTTTGATTTAGGAGGATTACCGACGATGATGGTATTGGATTCAAAAGTTCCTCTAGTTATGGTCGTTTTTGCACCTACCACACAGTCATTGGGTATTGTTACACCTTTTAGAATAGTCACTCCACAACCTAGCCAAACATTATTGCCAATGGCAATTTCCTTGTCATGATTGATTAGTTTATTATCTATGCCATATATTTGATGTCCATCAGAATCCATGAGGAGACAGTCCCATGCAAATAAAACACCTTTACCGATAACAATGTGTTTATAACATTTGATAGTGGAACTGGCAGAAATGGAAAAATCATCTCCAATTTCAAGAACTGCATTCTTTTGTACTATGATTTTAGAGCCTCTACCAATGTGTGCATTGCCCTCGAATTTACATACGGCACCTTTTCTAATATAAAAATATGTATTGTCGTTATAATTTTTAGCATAATCTACAGAAAAACCGTACCGAATCATTGCTGTATTAATTTTATCAGACAATACAATTCCTCCCCTATAAGCTTTATATCGACATGAATAGTGAACCCAAATAGGTAGCTTAATTGCTTGAGAAAAAGATAAATACCTTAAATTGAACCAAATTGTGTTAGGCAAGGAAAAAATAAGACTCCACGCCTCTCTTTTCCGAATCACATTGTGTATGTCTTTTTTGATATTCATAGTCTTTTGTTATATTAATATATAGGCATTGGTTTCATTGGGAAGTATTGTATTAATATGTAATAAAGAATAAGGATAATGTGTTTCATTGCGTCAGGAAACTATACAGTTTGTTAATGAATGAATTGAGGCTTTTGCGATATATCCGAATGTTACACACCAGTCTGTTATGAATATCTTCTTGGAAAAAAGATTCTGTATCAAGATTCTCAATGCAATCATACAGCCCCCCCAATTGATTTTCTGAAATAAAATAAAGAGCATTACATTTTTTGCCTAAAATAGGCACTCCGTTGAACAGTGTATCAAATACAACGCCACTACTACGTTCAGAGTATACTTCGGAATAATTGAGTAATGCATATTTGCTATTGCGCAAATACCCATAGTATTCTTCATTAGGAATAAGTCCTAAATGTAATTTAATGTTTTCAGCTCCTTCGCAAGCAGATTCTAACTGTTTTGCAATTTTTTCGTTTTGCGGCTTTCCTGCAATCACTATATGGTATTTGGTTTTTGCATAGTGCCTGGCCACTTCGATGACTCCTTTTTCTGGGGATATCCTTCCTACGACACAGATATCATATTTGCGCTTGGAGTATGGAATCTCAGTCTGTTGTGCATTACCTGTATAAATGTAATCTGGTAGAGTACAAAATGGAATACCTTGAAAAGCATCGCCAATCATATCATATGGACATAAAATACCATTAATTTTACGCTTTGCCAGTTTGAAGAGAAGTTTGCCAACTCTTGAACGGAACCCCTCAAGATTATATTGTATAAGGAAAAGTTTACTATGACAGTGATAAAATAAGGCAATACACAAGAATGATGTGATGGTTGTGCTTTGTTGCAACACAATTATTTGGTTGCGTCCTTTCCTGAAGAGAACTATAGCATTTATGAAAATTTTTAGTTTGGACAGCAAAGAGTCATGGTTAATGCAGTACGGAAGTGTTATTGTTTGAGATACTGGAAAATTATGCGTTATGGCATAGCCACCTGCGACAATACATCTTTCCCTAAATATTTCCATATAATTGTTTGCAACAGCAATAGGGTGTCCGCCGATGTTTATCCCGTCAGGGCTCAATGTTTTGATGTCAGCAATTATAATCTTCTTGTTGTTCATTGACATCATAGTATTGGTTAATGAAGTCTTCATCATAGGATAAAATCCCAAGAATGTCATCATCTGTTGCTTGTAATAATGAGTTGTTGAATGCAATGCTGACGAGGAACCAAAATCCAAGTTGCATGATGGAGCATCCTACTAGGTTACTGACATAACAGTTACAATAGAAACCGGCAATAAGTATGGATGCAATTTTACAAAGCCTATTATTTCCATAGCGATAGAGCCTATTTATAGCAGTTACTACAATTACAGTATATGCTATTACAAACAGATACCCACATTGTAGTAGCCATTGAAGAATGGGCACCTCAATGCCCAATCTATTATTAGTCCTAAAAAAGTTAGACGAGTAATATGCAATAGCGCCTTTGCCAAATAATTGTGTCCAAATATCCTGTTGAAAGAAATCTGCCAATAGTTCAACCCATAGGAAAGTACGCGTGTCTAAATTTACATTGTCATTCTCGATTTGAAACATTTCACCCACGGCTATTGTGTTTGATGCGATATCAAAAATAGAACCATGTTTAAGACTGTATGCGATGGCAAAGAAGGGAATTAGCAAAATGACTATTGAGAGGATGTAACTAATAAAATGATTACATAGTTTGCTGATAACAAGTGAAATAAAGGCAATTCCTAGAATAAATGCTGCCTGTCTCCCTCCTCCGTAGTATGTAAAAATTGCTAATGCCATACCGATGAGCAATATGGCTTTTTTGTTGTATCCAACATATGGGATGAAGATTGGTGCGAATGCGCAGATGTATGTTAGAGAATATGAAGAAACCGTGATATCGTAATTGAAAACAAGGAATAACGTTGAAACGAATATCGTCAAAATGGTTGTTTTTAGAAGTAATCTAATCTCATGTGCTGCTTTAATGCTTGTAATAAAAAAAATCCCAACCAAAGCTAACGCCGTGTACATATTGGTAAATAGAACAATATACTTTATTCCTGCGACCACTGAACCTCCCATTAATGACTTTATAATAGAAAGTGAAAGTATCCCGAACAGAGTATATAATGTTACTTTTGCTGCTAAAGGATATGTCGTCATGTCACGAATCATCCGTAAAGAACAGAAAACGCTTCCCCAACACAATAAAGCTATGCATAATTTGAAAAATGGGGTGGCATCACGGGCAAAGCCAAAGTATGCTTGTAGTATAGTGGATAGGAATATTAATATTATTGCCCATCTACCAAAATTGCTGTCCTCGTGAATGTTGTAGTCTGATTCGTTATAGAATGATTCTGTGTTGTTTATTTCCATAAATGATATAATTTGACACCATAGATCCTGAAAACAAATAAGAATAGTTCACATCCGACAACCATACATGCAACGCTATATATGTTAATGTGGTTAATCCTCCAAAGTATCATAAGTCCGCATACATGGAATATCGAGGATGAAACGAGTGAGTAATTGCAGAAATTGGGATGCCCCCATGCTGCGAGGAATGGATATCCCAGAAAAGTAGTAGGAAGACTAAGGAAGCTGGCAAATATAAGAATACTAAGTACCGCAAAACTTTGTGGACTAAAGTCATCGAAAATGATTGGACATACGTATGGAAATAGCCACAAGAATGCAAGCAAAAGAAGTCCATTGATTATTGTTCCATAACCTATGATTTTTTTAAATAATGGTAAGTTCCGTTCTTTGGTCATATATGGGAATATGGTGCCATTAATCGGTCCATATACAGAATTAAGTGCGATGTATATTTTTTCAGCTAAGCTATAGTATCCGACCGCAGCATTTCCACAAACAAGACCTAATACAAAGGAATTAGTATTGGTATATAGACTGACAGAGAGTCGAGACAGGAAATATTTACTAGAGTCATAAGTGACATGCCATATATCACGAATTGATGTCCAATAAAAATGCATATGGAATTGGCAGCGGATGAGCGAGAGACTCATTATGCCAGCTACTATAGCGCCGGTGCTATAGCAAATGGGAATGTATATGTAGTCTTCAGGCTTGCGTATAATGATAAAGAGTGGCAATATGCTGATTAGGCGTGTCGTGATGTGTAGTAAAGTATTGAACTTCATCTTCTCCAATCCCTGAAAGAACCACACGGGATTCAGCGCATTGCCGATAACTTGACCAAAGAAAAGAATGGTAAATAATTTGTGTTTAGCTAAAGTTGGAATAAGAAAAATACAACCACAAACTATGAAGAATGAGATAGCAGACATACATAATCGTGCAATGCAGGCCGAGTTGAGATAATTATTAATCGTTTCTATATTATCTCTGTTACCTGCAATAAAGCGAGTTCCTGAAAGACCAAAACCGAAATCTGTAAGTATGATGAAATACTGTATAAATGCAAACGAGAAGTTAACTAGACCATAGTTTTCGACTCCCAATTGGTTGAAAAGGAATGGAATAGTAATAAGAGGCAACAAATAGTTGATGCCCTGAATGAGGCCAAGTGATATGAAATTCTCAAAAAGACGACTTCTGAACACTTTTGTCATCAGAACCTACTGTGATTTCTTAAAATACATATACCATTGGTCATAGAATATGCATTTTTTTATAATGTTTCGGAAAGTGTGAAAATAATAAGCAGACTTTACTTCGCTGGGGAATATATGTCCCTTCATTGGTGTCCGCCAAGTGTCACCATATAGAAAAGCAAGAACTTTTTCGGGATTCTTTGGACAAGTAAAGACCTCTCCAAGGAAACTTATTTTCTCGGTTTCTTTGAAAATCCATTTCGGCTGATTATAGCGAGTAATCCTGTAGCATGTTGATGCCCAAATACTATTTCTGAGGGGCCTGACAATATAAAAATCAATGTAGCAATTGTTGTTTGCCCTGAAAGAATAAAGGCTACCTTTTTCGAAACGAACTAGCTTGAGACCATTGTCATATAGGTAGGGGATGCTGTTGTATAATTTATCTTCATCAGTAACATAAACATCAACGTCTTCATCACCTTTAATGACTTCTTTGTCGCGAACAGCACCAAGTAGTGTCCCCCAATACAGACAAAATTCTAATCCGATGGGTTCTAACAGTTTTTTTGTCAGGCACAAGACTTTTTTTGCATCCTCGTTAGTAATGGCTGGACTGGTATCTAGAGATAGAATTTCTTCTTCAAAGGAGAACGGCCTATTATCGATGAGTATTGTTTTTTTCATATTGGAAATTCGAGGAAGATGTGTAACATATGTGAAGTAAGGCGGAGCTGCTTGCTTAGATTGCTGTAATCCGTGCCTTTAGTTCGCTACTGCTAATTCCCTCAGTTCGTGCAAGTATTACATGTTCCTTCCCATGTTCCATGCACCATTTAATAGCTCGCTGAAAACCTTCATGGCATTGATCCGGACCAGTAACTAAAACATCGAAGTATACTTGAGATATAATTTTGTCGTGTATGTGATGACTTCATCGACATATCGAATAGACTTGACCATGTACATGCGGTCTGCTGTTGAATTATAAATTAGAGCTGTTGGCTTGTATTTGTGAATAAAGTCACCATCTTGAACGGCGACGATGAGATGGTCTCCTAGTTCTTTAGCCCTTCGAAAAAGTTCTACGTGCCCTTTGTGAAGGAGGTCAAATACGCCGACAGTCAATACTTTCCTATAATTACTTGATTTCATATTGCTAACTGAATATCTAAGTTAGCGGGAGGGGTTACTCCTCACTAAATAAGTCTGTGGATTAAAGTCTTGTATGGTATCTGATGCGAGAGATGTCTTGTGTATACAGTGGTGAGAGTTCAGGGGATTATGCAGAGAGCGAATCTCTATTCACTTTGATTCTAATTGTTGGGGTATTGCTTCTGCAAGTCATGTCTACTTCCGATTATGTTCTGCATACCACTGGGCGAAGGCGCGGAGGCCTTGGCGGAGGGGGGTATGTGGTTTGAAGCCGAAGTCGTGTTCGAGGGGTGTGGTGTCGGCATAGGTGACGGGTACGTCGCCGGGCTGCATGGGCACGAGCTCCTTGTGGGCTTCGAAGTCGTAGTCGTTGGGGAGTACGCCTGCGACGATGAGTTCTTCCTGTAGTATGGTGACGAAGTCGAGCAGGTTTTCGGGTGAGCTGTTGCCGATGTTGTAGACCATATATGGCGGGATGGGCAGGCCGTCTTCGCCGGTTTGCTTTTCCGGGGCATGTTGCATGACTCTTACTATGCCTTCGACGATGTCGTCGACGTAGGTGAAGTCGCGCTTGCAGTTGCCGTAGTTGAAGATTTGGATGGTCTTGCCTTGGCGGAGCTTGTCGGTGAAGCCGAAGTAGGCCATGTCGGGGCGGCCTGCGGGACCGTAGACGGTGAAGAAGCGGAGGCCGGTGCTTGGGATGTCGTAGAGCTTGCTGTAGGCGTGTGCCAGCAGTTCGTTGCTCTTCTTTGTGGCGGCGTAGAGGCTGACGGGGTTGTCCACTTTGTCGTCGGTGGAGTAGGGGACTTTCTTGTTCGAGCCATAGACGCTGCTGCTGGAGGCATAGACGAGGTGCTCCACGCTGTGGTGCCGGCAGGCTTCCAGTATGTTGTAGAAGCCGATGAGGTTGCTTTCGATGTAAGCATCAGGGTTGGTGATGCTGTAACGCACACCGGCTTGTGCAGCCAGATTGACTACTGCGGCAGGTTTGTACTCTGAGAAAAGTCTGTCGATGCAAGCCTTGTCGGCGATGCTTTCCCTGATGAATGTCCAGTCGCGCCCGAGGGCTTCTATCCTTGCCAGCCGTTCCTCTTTGAGGCTGACGTCGTAGTAGTCGGTCATGGAGTCGATTCCGACGACCTTGATATTGCTGAAGTCCTTGAAGAGACGTACGACGAGATTGCTGCCGATGAAGCCGGCTGCACCTGTCACAAGGATGGTCTTACCTTCAAGGGATACGTTGTATTCTACCATTGTCCTGCTTGACTTATATACACATCTCTGGGGCTTTGAATACTATATAAGACTCTAATATCCAATCAATTGTGCCGATTTTGAGGATTCTATACGGTAAATGGTGTCTCAAAACCGCCTGCTATATCTCTGCAAAGGTAAGTTTTTTTGCAATAATGTGCAAGGGTTTGAGCGGAAAAACATGCCTTATTGTTCAATTAAACATGTCTGGTTGACAAAGCGCCTATAGGGGCATAATCAACGGCCCTATAGAGGAATGACTGGCGCCCTATGGGGGAATGACTGGCGCCCTATGGGGGAATGACTGGCGCCCTATGGGGGAATGACTGGCGCCCTATAGGGGGATGGCTGACGTATTTATCGGGAGGCAGAAATAAAGGCTACCGCTTCTGCCAGACGCGTACGTAGTCTACTTCCATCGTCAGTGGAAGAGCCGATTCGTCAATACCCTTGTAGCCGCCCCAGTCGCCGCCCCAGGCCACGTTAAGGATGGGATAGAAGGCTTTGTCGAAAGGCCATGTGTCGTTGTTTCCCTGCTTGTCGTTCTCGAAGTAGAGCTGTTCCTCGCCGTCCACATAGGTTCGGATGTAGTCCTCCGTCCATTCGAGGGCATAGACGTGGAAGCCTTCTTCCGCGCCGACACAGTAGAGGTGATGCGTCTTCTGCGTGTTCGAGGGATGGTTGTAGGCGGTGCAATGGATGCTGCTGGAGACGTCGTTGGGGTCGGCACCTACTTCTTCCATGATGTCTATCTCGCCGCAGGCCGGCCATCCGCCGCCGTTTACGGGCATCATCCACCATGCGGGCCAGGTGCCTTTCCCCTTTGGAAGCTTGATGCGAGCCTCGATGTAGCCGTATTTAAAGCCTACGGACTTGCGGCCGTACATGCGTGCGCTGTAGATTTTGCCGTCTTCCTTGAACGTATGTATCTTAAGGGTTCCGTCGCTTTGCTCTGCTACCTTTGTGCCTTTCGGACTCTTCCCGCTGACGTATGTCTGCAATTCGTTGTTGACCCATCCGGCATCGGCTGTCTGGTAAGTCCAGCGACTTGTGTTGACAACTGTTGAGGTGAACTCGTCGTTCCATACCAGCCTGTAGTCCGGCAGGGGGCAGGAGTTGCGGTCGAGCGACGAGTCATACTCCTTTTCGGTGAGGGAGATGCTGCTGATCTTTATCGTTGTGTTGGCTCTGTTGCCGCCAAAGTCGAGGACGAGACTGGCGTGGCTCATGTCCAGCCCGGGCATGTCTTTGCGCTCGAAGATGCATTCCTCGTTTGCTCCGAGGGATATGCGTTCCTCGAAGAAGTGCAAGTTGTCGTTGCCGTCCTCATATAGCTTTACGGTTGCTGTGAGGGCCTTGTCCGAGCGGAGCTTGATGCGGAAGCTGTAGTTCTTGTGTGCATCTGTTGCCAGACCGGTGATGAAGTGCATCTGAGCTTGCCATTGTGCACTGGTTGCTCTGGTGAGCGTCAGGGTGTATATGCCATTCCCTTCGGTGTAGCTTGGGTCTGCAATCTGGCTCCAATTAGGGGCGTAATAGAAACGAATGCTTTTATCTGCACTGTACCAAAGGTTGGGCGTCGGGTCGAAAGTAATGCTGTCCACCTCGTTCAGGTTGAATACAGTCTGTTCTTCTCCGTTGTAGACGCTCATGCTCTGTGCCATTGCCGACAGGGTGAAGGCCATTGCGAAAAGCAAGCTCTTGATGTGTCTCATGATGTTGAATATGTGTTGGTTGTGCGTTTCTGTTAATTCTTTACTCCGACTATCTGTGTGGGAGGCAGTGTGGCCCTGCGTCTGTCGGTTTCTGTAACGACTCTTGCTGCGAGCTGGAGGAATGCCTGACCTGTTATGCTGTCGGGTTTCGTGGCAGCAGGCACGCCGTTGTCTCCGCTCTCGCAGATGTCTTGGACGACCGGAATCTGTGCCAGCAGGGGCAGTTCCATCTGCGCGGCCAGCTCTTTGACGCCTTCTTTGCCGAAGAGGAAATAGCGTTCCTCGGGGTGTTGCACGGGGGTGAACCATGCCATGTTCTCTACCAGACCGAGTATGGGGACGCTGATTTTCTCCTGTCTGTACATGTCGATGCCTTTCCTCGCATCTGCGAGCGCCACTTGTTGCGGGGTGCTGACGATGACGGCTCCGGTGATTGGGATGGTCTGGACAAGCGTGAGGTGGATGTCGGAAGTGCCGGGGGGTGTGTCGAGGATGAAGTAGTCGAGTTCGCCCCAATCAGCATCGCCTATCAGTTGCTTCAGGGCGTTGCTGGCCATTCCTCCACGCCACATGATGCCTTGATCAGGGTCGACGAAGAAACCGATGCTGAGTACCTTGACGCCATACTTCTCCTCCGGCAGGATGAGGTCGCGCCCGCGGATGTTCTGGCTATAGGGTCGGGCGTCTTCCATTTGCAGCATCTTGGGCACGGAGGGGCCGAAGATGTCGCAGTCGAGCAAGCCTACCTTCATTCCCATCCTGGTGAGCGCCACTGCCAGGTTTACTGCTACCGTGCTCTTTCCCACGCCTCCTTTGCCGCTCGAGACGGCGATGATGTTCTTTACTCCTGGCAAGAGTTCGGGCAGGTCCGGGCGTGGAGCCTGCAGGGCACGCGTCTTGATCTCCACCTCAGCATCCTTTGATGCGTAGGCGTGGATGGCTGCCTCGGCTGCTTTTACCACGCTTTTCATGAAGGGGTCTGTAGGTTTGTCGAAGATGAGGGTGAACGAGACGCTGAGGCCGGCGATGTGCATGTCGTCGTCCACCATCTTCATCTCCACGATGTTCTTGCCTGTGCCGGGATAGCGAACGGTGGAGAGGGCGTCGAGTATGAGTTGCGGATAGAGGTTCATAGGTTCTTTGTCGTGAAGTTTAATGCGGAGCCCTGTCTGATTCTGGCGTGCAAGGCGAGCGGGCCAGCCGCTCTTCTTCAGGGTTCCCTACGGTTGTTTTACGGCACAAATTTAGCAAGAAAACCGGACTTATGCAAGCGAAAGGAGCAGAAGTTTGTGTTATGCCTCAAAATGAAGGCTCATGCCTCCGGCCATGCATATATAATAATGTATGCGCAGACGCGCGTGTGAGGAGGCCGTCAGTGTACCGCGTCGCCCGCTCCTTGCTCCTTGCCCCTTGCTCCCTTCACTATGCCTTGTTTGAACATACATGTATGTGCAATTGAATATTCATGAACCTGCAATTGAATATACATGTATGTTCAAACAACCCACTATGCTATGTCGGGCGAAGCAGAAGGCTGGGCTTGGTGCTTTATGCCTCTTCGTGGCGTCGGATGGGCTTTTGCGGTCGGTAATGTTGCGTTTTGTATAAGGAAGCATGCAATTATTCTTAATTCTTCTAAAATCTTTATCTTTCTTTCTTCATTCTTCATTCTTTTTCCGTACCTTTGCCCCCGGAAACTAATGTCATACGACAGATAAACAGAAGAAGGATATGGACAAGAAGACGAAGATAATACTCGGCGTGGTGGCCCTCCTGGTTGCCCTCGTCGTTGGATTCCTGCTCTACACCATGCGCGAGCAGGCACTCGAAAGCAAGCAGATGCTTGAATTGGTCGAGATGGACAAACTCGAGATGGAGAACGAGTATGAGCAGTTTGCCATGCAGTACAATGAGATGAAGACGCAAATCAACAACGACTCGCTCGTTGCACAGCTCGAGATGGAGCAGAAACGTACAGAGGAGCTCCTCGAAGAACTGCGCAGGGTGAAGAGCAGCGATGCTGCCGAGATAATGAGACTGAAGAAGGAACTTGCCACACTCAGGGAGGTCCTGCGCAGCTATGTGTTGCAGATTGACTCGCTCAACCGTATGAATGAAGCTCTGACACAGGAGAACTCGAACCTCAAGACACAGAACGAGCAGGCACGGCAGCATATCACGAACCTCTCGACTGAGAACGAAACGCTCTCCGACAAGGTGGCCATCGCAAGCCAACTCGATGCAACGGGTATCTACGCCCTCGGCCATAACAAGAAAGGTAAGCCTGCCAAGAAGATAAAGGACGTTAAGAAGTTCGTCATAGGCTTCGCCATAGCCCGCAACGTCACTACTTCAACCGGCATCCGAAGCCTCTATGTGCGCATCACCACGCCGACGGGCGACGTCCTCACCAAGGGTGGAACCTTTGCCTACGAGAATAGGCAACTCGAGTACAGTATCCGAAAAGACATCGAATACACAGGCGAGGAGCAGAGCGTGACAGTGTACTGGGATGTGGCAGAAGCGCTTAGTGCAGGCTCCTATCGTGTAGACATCTTCGCCGACGGGCAGAATATAGGCACCACCCACTTCACCTTCGAGAAGTAAATGGGAAAGGGAAAGCTTGCCAAGTTCGCCGAGATGGCCGAGAACCCCCTGGTGGTTGAATGCCCGATGGCAGCTACCATGCAGGAGTTCGCGCTCCGCGGCAAGTGGCACGAAGCATTCTTCCACAACCATAACCCTATAGTGCTGGAACTCGGATGCGGCAGGGGTGAATACACCGTAGGACTGGGAAAGCAATTCCCGGACAAGAACTTCATCGGCGTCGACATCAAGGGCGCCCGAATGTGGACAGGAGCAAAGGAAGCCCTGCAGGCAAAGATGGAGAACGTGGGCTTCCTGCGTACGAACATCGAATTCATCCAACGCTTCTTCGCGCCTAATGAGGTGAGCGAGATATGGCTTACCTTTTCCGATCCTCAGATGAAGAAGGTCACCAAGCGCCTCACCAGCACTTATTTCCTCGAACGATACCGTCAGTTCCTCACAGACGGGGGCCTCGTCCACCTCAAGACCGATTCCAACTTCCTCTTCACATACACCGAGGAACTCCTCAAGGTCAATCATATCGGACCCGAAGTGAAGACAAGGAACCTCTATGGCTCCGTGCCGGCCCCCCAGGGAAAGGAGCACATCATCCAGCTGGCCAGTGCCATCCAGACCTACTACGAAAGCATGTGGCGAGGCCGAGGAATCGACATCAAGTACTTGTGCTTCAAGCTTCAGCAGGACATCCCTCTCGTAGAGCCGGACGTGGAGATACCCATCGACGAGTATCGTTCCTATAGTCGGGAGAAGCGAAGTGGCTGCGAAAAGCATCTGTAAAATAAGATGAATCATAAAATATTTGCCTAAAAACTTGCAAATGTCGCAGGAATGCATTACCTTTGCACTCCGAAACATTGACACTGGTGCGGTAGTTCAGTTTGGTTAGAATACTAGCCTGTCACGCTAGGGGTCGCGAGTTCGAGCCTCGTCCGCACCGCTGAAAAGTACAAAACTATAGTGAATGAAGCTCCGGCCTACAAGCCGGGGCTTCATTCTTTGACGAGGGGAGGAGCCCAACCCTCAACCATAAGTAGGGAGATACCTTTCCTAATTGTTGTCGGTGTAGTAGAACCTCTCAAACAATTCATGGAGCAGGCCTTCATCGTCCATCATTCCTTGCAGCCTCTCCAACTGACGTGCGTTGTCGGATTCGGCGAACCATAGTTTCAGGTAACCATTCCTGCCGTACTTCTCGTGCAGATGTTGCTTCATGCGCTCGAAGTGCTCCTCGCGGCTCAGCTCCGGATAGTGGTCCAGCCCGAACTGAACAGTGCGCTCTATGATATCCTGCGGGTCGATATGCCGGTCTGCTTCTGCCACGATTCTTCCATAGATGGTTCTAGGCTCATGGCCAGCAGAGGCACGATGGTCCTCCACTGCATCGGCCATGACCTGAATCTGCTCTCCCGAGAACCATCGATGCAGGTGCTGGTCGGCACGAATGATTCTGGCAGAGACCTCATGATGATGCTCCCGACCTTCGCAAAGCCCCGTGTCATGATAGGCTGCAATGGCATAAACCATATCGATATTCACCTCCAGGTGTTCAGCCAAATCCATGCTCTGGCGGATGACCATGCGGGCATGAGCCTGCCGGTGAGCCTTGTCGAAAGCATCATATCGGGGTAGGATGTTCTCCTCGATGTATTGCTGAAGGTCAGGGCTTACGCTCTGATGTCTCTTCTTTAACTCATCCAGTACTTTCAGATCGGCAGGGAGCCACTTCACACTGTCCATTTCGTCCCTGCCAAGCCATCGTGCTGCTTCGTGTTCATTAAGGCTCAGCCTGTCCGAACGCAGCGAGCAGAGGAAGCAATGCATCCTGAGTCTGAACTTCGGATAGTTGTGTTCCACGGTGCAAAGGAAGTCGTCGACCGAGATTTCTGCCGACAGTTCTTCGCGAATCTCACGCTGAAGGGCTTCTTCTCTTGTCTCGCCAGCCTCCATCTTCCCGCCTGGGAACTCCCACCAGCCTTGCCATTCGCCATAGCCTCTCTGTGTGGCGAAGATAAGGTCTCCTTTGCGGATAATGGCCGCTACGACTTCAATCTGTTTCATACGGTGTGTGGTGTTTCATTCGCAAAATTACGAAAAAAAGAGGAATAGAGGGTGATGGGTGAAGAATTATTTCGTAACTTTGTGCGACAATTGTCTATATTCCTTATGAAACATATTACCCTTTGGCTTCGCATTATTCGTCCGCAAACCTTGTTCGCATCGCTTTGTCCTGTCTTGGTCGGTCTGATGGTTGCCCGCATGTTCCTCTCTCAATCCTGTTCTGGCGTAGCTTTGCTGACAGTCCTTTGTGCTTTGGCCTTGCAAATCCTGAGTAATCTCATCAATGACTACTATGACTTCAAACGCGGAACAGACAAGCAGGGCAGGGTTGGCTTCAAGCGTGCCTTGGCGGAGGGATTGGTCAGCGAACGGGAAATCCTTTCTGCATGCCTCATCACCCTTGCCATCTGCTTTATTCTTGGCGCTGTCCTCTGCTACATAGGCGGCTGGGTAATCGTGGCCATAGGCATTACAGCCATTCTGTTTGCCTGGCTTTATACTGCAACACCTTATTCGCTTTCGTATCTGGGCATAGCTGATGTCTTCGTGTTCCTTTATTATGGAGTCATTGCTACATGGGGAACTGTATGGCTGCAATACCAGTCGACGGGACATCCTTTCGACATCAGCCTCCTGACTCCTATCTATGCCGGAGCTGTCTGCGGCCTTATCTCGATGTGTGTTCTTGCCATCAACAATATCCGTGACATGGATGATGACCGTCTGGCAGGCAAGCATACGATTCCTGTCAGGGTGGGGAAGAAGTGGGCGCTCATCCTCTTGGGAGTCGTCGTTGCATTGATGCCGCTATTCGCCTGGCTGGCTTTCGGACTGACTTGGGCAGTAGGAATCATCATCCCGGCAATTGTCCTTTATCATAATGTCATACGTGCTCAAGGCGTCCAGTACAATCTCTGTTTGCTTCAAGCCGGCATAGTCAACGTCGTCTATGTAGTCCTTGTCTGGCTTAGCATATAGAGGAGGGCTGTCGTCCTGCAGTGGAATAATAATAAAAATAAAAAATAAAAAGGAAGGAAGAGAGGCTATACAAGTGATTTTTTGTATCTTTGTGGCGGAAACAGATAATTATATAGGAATATTATGAAAGCAATAAGCACGAACTTGGCTCCGGCTGCTATTGGTCCTTACAGCCAGGCCATTGAGATTGGTAACCTTGTATTTACTTCTGGTCAGCTTCCCATTGATCCTGCTACCGGAGCCTTTCCCGAGGGTGGCATCAAGGAGCAGGCTCGCCAGTCGCTGCTCAACATTCAGGCTATCCTAAAGGAGGCCGGCCTGACGATGAATGATGTGGTGAAGACGACGGTGTACTTGGCAGACATGGCAGACTTCGCCGACATGAACGGTGTCTATGCAGAGTTCTTCTCCGAACCCTATCCTGCCCGCTCGGCTGTGGCAGTCAAGATGCTGCCGAAGGGTGCTATGCTGGAGATTGAAGTGGTGGCTGAAAGAAGATAACGAAAGGCGAGCGACATTAATGAAAGTCCTGTTGATAAACGGAAGTCCTCATAAGAGCGGCAACACATTCATTGCCCTGAGTGAGGCGGCAAAGCAGCTCGAGAGGAACGGCATAGAGGCAGAGATTGTGCATATTGGCGTGAAGCCGATTCGCGGATGCATTGCTTGCGGGCAGTGCAAGATGAAGGAACTGGACCGTTGTGTCTTCGATGATGACATCTGCAACAGCATTTCTGCGAAACTTGATGCTGTGGATGCGCTCATCATCGGCTCTCCGGTCTATTACGGACAGCCCAACGGCAGTGTCCTTTCGCTAATGCAGCGCATGTTCTTTTCCGCAGGAAAGAAGGTACAGAATAAGCCGGCTGCGGCCGTCTGTGTGTGTCGTCGGGGTGGAGCCACTGCAGCTTTCGAAGCCTTGAACATGCCTTTCATGATGATGAACATGCCGGTTGTCACTTCGCAATACTGGAACATCGTCTATGGCAGGGAAGAGGGGCAGGCTGCGCTCGACAAGGAAGGCTTGCAGACAATGCGAACCTTGGCTAACAACATGGCGTGGCTGCTGAAGAAGGTCCATGCTGACGGTAATCCCGGCTACCCTGAGCGTGAGCCTTGGGAACCGATGCATTTTATCAGGTAAGGTAAGGGCAGGAGGTGTCCGAATGCAGCCCAAGGGGCCGAGGACAAGGTGCCTTTTGTGTGAGCAGGCCGCTTGCTCTAATCCGAAAGGCTGTCGCTGATGTCGGGGAAGACGCCATGGACTTCCTTATAGGCATAGGCGTAGTAGTCTTCCGGGGCTATGTTGGGGAAGCGGTCATGGAAGAACTTGAAGGTTGCCTCGCGGTTGCATGAGGCTGATTGCTTGAGGAAGGCGAGGAAATTCTTCATGTCGTTCAGGCGGAGGAAGCAGTTAGCGATGAATGGCACGACGAACTTCCCGTCGTCTGTCCCGAGTGTTATCCACACATCATGAAACAGGTCGATGGCTATCTTATAGTACTCGGCGTTCATGTATGATACTGCTATGCTGAAGAGGGCTTCGGGTTGGCTGGGACAGCAATCCAGTGCATCGGCGAAACATCTCTCTGCCTGATCTGCCCTGTCTTCCTGGAGATAGATGTCTCCCTCTGTGAGGTAGCATTTCCACATCAGGTCTTCGGGGGTGATTCTTTTGGCATCCTCGATGATGCTCAATGCTTTGTAGAACATATTCAGGCTGCATACGGTGATGGCCTTCAGCTGGAGTATCTGCGAGAGCTCTGCGTCCTTGTCGGACTGTTGGGTAGCAAGTCTCTCGGCTTTTAATAGCAGCGGCAGGGCTTCCCTATAGCGTTTCTCGGTGCAGTAGCAGAATGAGAGAGTGATGTGGACGTTGAGGTCGTCGGGTTGCAGCTCGAGGTAACGCTCGTACAGGTCAATTGCTTCCCTTATCTGTCCGCTGTTCATGAGGCCGTTTGCCTTCATGAGGAGGGCGCTTGAATCCTCAGGATTGATGGCAAGTGAGTAGTCTGCGGCTTCCACTGCCTCGGAATAGTTCTCGAGAGCGACGTGTGTCTCGGCCAGCAGATTCCAGGCTTCGGAGTCGTAGGGGTTGTTGTCGAGTATCTCCTGAAGCTGTGGCAGGGCCTCTTCATAGCGGTCGAGCCCCATGAGGATCTCGGCTTCCATGATGGGCAGACGCGGGTGGTCGGGGCAGACATCCTTGAGCTGTTCCAGCCATTCATAGGCCAAATCCCAGATGTCGTAGTCCATGAAGATGGAGACACAGTCGTACATGTAGGTGTCGAGGCTGTCGTGCATGGTTTCCATCTTCTGTAGGAGGAAGTCGGAAGCCTCGTTTGCCTGGTCTTCCTTGATGAGGAGTTCGGCCCGGATATAGATGACTTCCTGCTCGGTGATGCCGTCGACGATGGCGCGTGCCTTGTCGAGCTCGCCGTAGAACATCCGCTGCCGTGCAAGGAAGATTTGCGGGTCGACGCTGTCGGGATGCATGTCGATGGCAGCCTGGATGGCCTGATTTGCCTTGGCATCCTGCTTGCCGGTCATGTAGTATTCGGCAATGTCAGTCAGTTCGTCAGCCTCCATATATGGCGTCTGACCCTCGGAGATTGACTTCTCGTAGCGATGAAGCAACCTCTGGAAATGCCTGGACTTGTAGTATTGATTGCTGTCTTCCACCTTTTTATCTTGACGGTTTATCTGTTTACGGCTCTGCGAACCGGCGTGTTGTGCAGGTCTGCCTCCTGCATTTCTCACTCATCTTTCCACCTTTTCTTACCGGATGCTCTATAGTGCATTCGTTGCAGCATCATGAACCTGCAATTGAATATTCATGAACCTGCAATTGAATATTCATGAACCTGCAATCAATCCCCTTGGATGGGTTGGGTGATTCAGGCTATTGGGTCTCTCATTTCTTTGCCCAGGTGTCCTTCAGGCCTACGGTCTTGTTGAAGACGGGATGCTGTGGCGTGCTGTCGGTATCTACGTTGAAGTAGCCGATGCGCTGGAATTGCAGGTAGGAGAGGGCAGGCATCGTGGCCGCATACTCCTCGATGTAGCAGTCCCTCAGGACGGTAAGGCTGTCGGGGTTGATAATCTGCTTCATGGCGGTCACTGCGTCGCAGTCCTGCGCGTCGCGGATTGCGGCGAGCTCGTCCCTGGGGTTCTCCACCTTCCAGAGGCGGTCGTAGAGGCGCACTTCTGCCTTGACGGCATGCTGGCAACTGACCCAATGCAGGGTCTTTCCCTTAATCTTACGGTCGGCGCCGGGCATTCCGCTGCGCGTCTCGGGGTCGTAGGTGCACTGAATCTCCGTAATATTTCCGTCGGCATCCTTCGTCAGGCCGGTACACATTATTATATAGGCGTTCTTCAGCCGCACTTCTTTTCCGGGCGCGAGGCGCATGAACTTCTTCTCTGCCTCCTCCTGGAAGTCGTCGCGCTCTATCCAGATTTCGCGGCTGAAGGCAATCTCGTGCGTTCCGTCGGCCTCGTTCTCGGGGTTGTTTATGGCGGTGAGCATCTCAACCTGACCTTCCGGATAGTTCGTGATGACGACCTTCACGGGGTCGAGCACTGCGCTGACGCGGATGGCGCGGCTGTTGAGGTCCTCGCGAACGGCACTCTCCAGGAGCGCCATCTCGTTGAGGGCATCGAAGGTGGTGTAGCCTATCTTCCTGATGAAACCACGGATGCTCTCCGGACTATACCCGCGGCGACGGAAGCCGCATATGGTTGGCATGCGCGGATCATCCCAGCCGCTGACTAGTCCCTCCTTGACGAGAGCCAGCAGATTGCGCTTGCTCATGAGCGTGTAACTGAGGTTCAGCTTGTTGAACTCCGTCTGGCGGGGGCGGTTGTCCTCTATGGCATCGGTCTCGCCCTTGTATTCCTTCATCCATGTAACGAAGAGATCGTAGAGAGGACGATGCTCTACGAACTCGAGCGTACATAGGCTGTGGGTCACGCCTTCCAGATAGTCGCTCTGTCCGTGGGTAAAGTCATACATCGGATAGGCATTCCACTTGTTGCCGGTACGGATGTGGGGAATGTTCATGACGCGGTAGAGAAGCGGATCCCGGAAGAGCATGTTGGGGTGAGCCATGTCAATCTTGGCACGAAGCACGAGTGTGCCCGGAGTTGCCTCGCCGCTGTTCATGAAGCGGAAAAGCTTGAGGCTCTCCTCGGCGGGGCGGTTGCGGAAGGGGCTGTTGGTGCCTGGCTTCGTCGTCGTACCCTTTTGCTGGGCTATGACTTCCGCACTCTGTTCGTCGACATAGGCGCGCCCTTGGAGGATAAGCCACTCGGCAAAGTCCCAAAGCTCCTGGAAGTAGTCGCTGGCATAGTATACGTTGTCCCACTGGAAACCCAGCCATTGAATGTCGTGCTCTATGCTTTCGATGTATTCGGTGTCCTCCTTTGTCGGGTTCGTATCGTCAAAGCGCAGGTTGCACTTGCCGGTCGGCGATACCGAAGTCGAGGGCGATGGCCTTGGCATGGCCGATGTGGAGGTAGCCGTTGGGCTCGGGCGGGAAACGCGTCTGTATGCGTCCGCCATTCTTACCCTCTGCCAAATCCTTCTCTACTTTCTGCTCTATGAAGTTGAGGCTCTTCTTCTCCTCAACACTTCCAATTGTCTCTGCCATATAGTCGGTTTTAATGTCTTATCTATAGTGCAAAGATACGGCAAAATTCCAATATAGGCGGCAAGATAGGGGGAAAAAATACGCGATAATGTTGTCTAATACATAAAAAGGCGACCTGTCATGGACAAGCCGCCTTAGTTCACTCGGTAGAAAACAGTGTTGCTATCGCTTCAGCACCACTTTTCCGTTCATGAGGTTAAAGCCTCTCTGCATCTTGCTTAAGCGTTGGCCGGCAATATTATATATGTAGGTCGGCTCGGTCTTCTCGCCTATGGATGAGATGCCGGTGATGGTCTCGCCCACATCCATGATGCGTATCTGGCTGGGCAGACTTATTTCGCCCGACCTTGCAGTAGCAGTCATGTACCAGCGGCAGGGTGCAAGGGACGACTCGCCCCTCAGCAGTGCGCCGCCCTTTACTACATAGCATTCGCCCAGTCCGGGAGCATCGTCGTCCGGAGTATTGTACCAGCCTTGGAACTGATAGTCTATCTGCGTGGACGAGCAGCTGATGGCGTTGATGGCAGTAGGATAGAGGCATGTGTTCTCGAGAGTAATGGTTTGCTCTCCGGCTTGCTTCGCGCGGATGAGGTAAGGCATGTTGGGCGTCGTCTGTTGCCCATTGAAGCCCATGGTGGTCAACACAATGATGTCGGGCACACCATCGTTGTCGTTGTCATCCTGGAATATGCCATCTATCTCGGCCAGGTCGAAGTCATTCCGTATAGCCTCGTAATCAAGCGAGAAGGGCAGGTAGATGGCTTCCCATTGTCCGTTGAAGTTGTGCGTGAAATCCACTGTATAGCCTTCCTTCATCTCTTCGATGGAAAGAGATTCCGTTTCGTCGTTGATTGCCAAATGTAGGTCCTCACGAACAGGAACCTCGGGCAGAACGATGGATTCCAGACGCAGTTCCTCGGGCAAATCCGTCGTGAAGTAAGGGGCTTGCGCAGGCAAGGCCTTAGTCGTAGTGACATACTCGAAGGCTGTCCCCTCATTATTCAGCACATAGCAGTCCTTGACTTTCGGCGCAAACGTATTTGCATGGAACTTATAATCAGGGGATGTGACGGCGCCCTTCCCTGTAATCATCTTGTAGAGAGGCACGTTGAGCGAACGGAATACGATGGAGCGTCCGGCCATCTCCTTGTCGCCTGCAATGATGTAAGGAGTATTGCCGCGAAGTACGGTGGCAGGTGTGAAGATAACCTCTCCATCGTCGCCTTGTGCTGCGAACTCGTAAATCCAGAAATGGTTGGTGCTGTTTTCGAGGGAGACTTCTGTATCATCTATGAATATGGAGTCAGCCTCAAAGGGCATCATAATGGTATGCCATCCAGTCCCAGTCTCTTCTTCGGGGAAGGTATAGGTGAAGGATGCACTGTCTGCCACGAAGTTTACGGGAACGAAATATGGATTGTCGCTGTTGAGGAAGATGTGATTAGCATGGCTGCCGCTTATGACGTTTGCGACTCTGGCTGTGTCGAGGTTGATGGGCAATTCCATATTTGCACTAAAGGCATAGATGGTATTGGGGTTATTGTTCGTAGGCATTCTGTTAATCTTTTTGCTGCAATCAGCATAGATTCCGCAGATATTGGACAATATGGATATAGAAGTTCCGTATGCCTTGCCTGTGAGGGTGCCATCTGTCTTCCATTGTGCGATGCCTGCCTTCATATCCCATCCGCCCAGGTCCCAGATGCCGCCGTTGGTTGGCGAACCGTCCTGGTCCACATAGGAAGTGGCGATGTAGTATTTGTTGTTCTCGCTGAGGCCGTCGAACGAGAAGTCCACTGAAACCGACTTGTTGGCAGCGATGTCAATCTCGTGGGTAGTGGAAGGGCCGCTCCATGCTACGTTGCTGCCACTCGGCTGGTTCCAGAGTTGGAACCTGATGCGTCCGTGGAACTCCACGTTGCGGTTGTTCTTTATGGTTGCCTTGCCTACGAGGGCGTTGCCGTAGAGAACACCGTTCACGGCGTTGGTGGCGTTGTATGAACTGACAGTGAGGTTGGCCTTGGACGCTTGGGCCTCGGTGATGACTTCCATCGTGCCTCTGCCCACTTCGCCGTTGCCATTGCTTTCGGTGCAGAACCAGAGGTTGTAGGTGCCTGTCTCTGCTGGCGTGAAGTAGTATGACACATCGACTGTCTCGCCGGAGCGCACAGCTACTATCGAGCGTGTGTTGGTATATACCTTCTGGTTCGTCTTGCTGGCAAAGAAGTGAATCTCCCTGTTGTATTCGTCGCCGTCGTTGCGGAAGGTCACTTTGACTTCCTGCTGCTTGCCTGCGATGCGTGTGCCGGGGAAGACGATTGTGTCGATGCTGATGCTGTTTCCGGAGGAGATATTGACTGGTGTCAGCGTGAGGGCTCCCGTGCTATCTACGACGGCTTCGATGTAGTGGTCGCGCAGGTTATACTTAGTGCGCCATTCGGTATTCCTTGCGGCTTTGTTGGCAGGAGAGAGTTTATATGTGCCTTCGGGGAGCTTATTCTTGAGGTTGAATGTCTTTGTCTGCGAACTGCCGCTGGCCATGCTGCTGATGCTTTGCTGGGAGCCTACTACGGAGAGGCCGCCGTCGTCGTCCAGCTTCACGATTGCCGTATTGAAGGAACCTGATATGGTTGATCTGTTCTCGAATGTGGTTTTGATGGATGTGTTGTTGGTGACGGCCACGTCTTTCATGTAGAGGTAGGTGTCGGCGTTGTTGTTGTCGGGCAGACGCAGGTTGAAGACGGCGTATTGGCCCATGCTGTAGCCGTCGCTGCTGCTACTGGCACCGATGCCGCTGGTGTCGCCCGGGTTGAGGATGCCTACGAGGAACCATCCGTTGCTGCCGCCTCCCCAGCCCCAATTGACGTGGAAGAGGTTGTCGCCATCGAAGCCGTCGAGTACGAAGGCATGTCCGCCGCCTGATGCGAAGCCGGCGAAGCAGATGGGATAGCCTTCGGAGATGTCCTTGTAGCACATATCGAACCAGTCGTCGATGCTGTAGTCGCTTCGATTGGCTTTGTATGCACTGGTGTCATAACCGAATATCTTGATGAAGACTTCTGCGTCGAAGTTTGCGCCGGAGGATGGTCCCCAGCCCATCTTGACGGACTGTCCGCAGAGGAGCATCAGCTTGGCGACGGCGGAGTCCTGTGCGTTGCTGACGTGTCCATTCGGCCAGTTGTAGGTGTCGCGCATGTTTTCCCAGTCGATGACAGTGTTGCGCGGAATGGCCGGAGCTGTAACTGTGGCGCTCTTCTGGACGCCGTTTTCGGTGTATGTATAGGTGTTGGAGTGGGCGGGAATGATGGCTTTTGTCTTGTCCGGGAACTTGTAGAAGGCTATGACCTGTGCCATTGCCGTGGCCGTACAGCCCGTGGCGGGATAGTCTCGCGTACCGTCCTCTTGCTTGTAGTACATGGGGCAGAGGATGTTATAGGGGCGTGACTGGTTCCATCGTGTGCTGAGCAGTTCGGGCACTGCGTGTTTTGTGCCGGCTACTTTATTGCGTTTCCTGATGCGCGGGTCGCCGGTCTTGATGTTGTTGTCGATGATGTATTTTATTTCGTCGGCATATCCTTGGAGCCACGAGCGCATGTTGTCGGGGATGTTTTCGGGGTCGAACGAGCCATGGTCTACGTATCCGAGGATGGGTTCGGTGCGGTCGTCGCCTGATACGATGACGTATCCTCCGTCGTTACCGGCATTGAATACGTAGTAGTATGCTTCTTCGTCGGTAGACGGGGCAGCTCCCTTTCTCGAGGATTTGAAGGTGGGCTGGGCGGATTGGATGGTTTTGCCCTTGGCTAGCATGTAGTTCTGCGCCGTGTAGAGTGCTGTTTGCTTGCCGACGGGTTCTGCCGCCATTGTGATGGTGAAACAGAGCATCAGGATGGCTAAAGTGAATCTTTTCATTTCTTTGCGGTTGTTAAGAGTTGTCAATCTTGTTGTTTTTGGGGGGATGCTTCAGCGTTCAGTGCCTCATCCTTTCATTTCTGAAATCAGTCATATTGTGCCGCAAAGATAGTTTTTTTTGGTTTCCGAACCAAATAAATAAGCATTTATTTGTCGTTCCGGCCAAATGAAGGGATGAGCGTGCATGGGGACGAGGCCGGCAGGACAAGGCTGCTCCGTGATGCGTTTCTGCGGAAAGCGACCTTTGTCGCTGCATGAAACATCAGCAGAACAGCAGTGATTCACCCTCTCCAGCCTGCTGCGATGCACGACATGGCGTAGTGCGTTGTTTGAACATACATGTATATTCAATTGCACATACATGTATATTCAATTGCACATACATGTATGTTCAAACAACCCATCCTGATGCGGTGACAGAAAAGGCACATTGGCTTGAGCGTCTTAAAGTGCCGGATGAACCTGCAGACACGTATGGTGAATCTCATCAATGTAGGTCGTCGCGGCCTGATGGATTACTGCGTGATGTTGCCGGAAACAAAAAACCACCGTGTGCGGAACTGCGCATACGGTGGTGTGATAGGCTGGAAAACAAAAGTAGGAGGAAAACTCGTCGTTTTCCTCCCGCTTGACTTTATTCGTAACCTTTGGGGTTGTTCTTCTGGAAGTTCCATGAGTCGCGGCACATTTCCTCGATGCCGAACTGGGCTTCCCAGCCGAGTTCGCGCTTGGCCTTGGCTGGGTCGCAGTAGCAAGTGGCAATGTCGCCCGGGCGACGCGGCTTGATGGAGTAGGGCACCTTCAGTCCGTTGGCCTTCTCAAAAGCCTTGACGACGTCGAGGACGCTGTAGCCGTGGCCCGTGCCGAGGTTGTAGATGGCGAGTCCCTTGTTCTCCTGAATGGCTTTGAGGGCACAGACGTGGCCGTTGGCGAGGTCGACGACGTGGATGTAGTCGCGTACGCCAGTGCCGTCAGGCGTGTCGTAGTCGTCGCCGAACACACCGAGCTCCTTGCGGATGCCGATGGCGGTCTGCGTGATATAGGGCATCAGGTTGTTGGGAATGCCGTTGGGATTCTCGCCGATGAGGCCAGACTCGTGCGCTCCGATGGGGTTGAAGTAGCGCAGCAGCACTACGTTCCATTCGGGGTCGGCCTTCTGCACGTCGGTCAGAACCTGCTCCAGCATGGACTTCGTCCAGCCGTAGGGGTTGGTGCATTGGCCTTTCGGACATTCCTCAGTGATGGGGATGATGGCCGGATCGCCATAGACGGTGGCACTGGAGGAGAAGATGATGTTCTTGCATCCGTGTTTGCGCATGACGTCGACCAGCACGAACACGCCGTTCATGTTGTTCTCGTAGTACTCCAGAGGCTTTGCCACCGACTCGCCTACAGCCTTGAGGCCGGCGAAATTGATGACGGCGTCTATCTTGTGCTCGCTGAAGATCTTCTCCAGGGCATCGCGGTCGCGTATGTCGGCTTCTATCATCGTGACCTCGTGACCGATGATTCTCTCGACGCGACGGATTGCTTCGGGCTGTGAGTTATAGAAGTTGTCTACTACGACCACACTGTGGCCTGCCTTGTCTAACTCGATGAGGGTGTGGCTCCCGATGTAGCCTGCACCGCCTGTAAGTAGGATGTTCATCTTGATTATTTAGTGTTTAATTGTTTGTCGTTAGTGGTTAGGGGGTAGTGGTTAGAGGATAGGTTGGGTTGCAGATTAGGGACTTAAGGTGTTCTCTAACCTCTAACCGCTAACCTCTAACTACCAATTGCTTACAGTCCGAACAAGGCCTTCAGTCCGTTGTCCACGCCGCTGAAGCCCATGAAGGCCATTGCCAGCAGGCCGGCTGTAACGAGGGCGATGCTCATGCCCTGCATGCCTTTGGGCACGTCCATCATAGCCAGCTGTTCGCGAATGCCGGCAAAGACGACGAGTGCCAAGGCAAAGCCGATGGCTGTGCTCAGGGCAAAGACGACGCCGGTCAGGAGGTTAGGCTCCAGGCCCTGAGTAGCGTAGGTGCCGTTCGCCACAAGTATGGCTACACCCAGGATGCAGCAGTTCGTCGTGATGAGAGGTAAGAAGACTCCCAGGGCCTGATACAGGGCTGGAGCACTCTTCTTCAAGATGATCTCCACCATCTGAACGAGGGCTGCAATGACAAGAATAAAGGCTATCGTCTGCAGGTACTCAAGGCCGAAAGCCTCCAGCACATACTTCTGGATGAGGAAGGTCACGATGGTTGCCAGCGTGAGCACAAAGGCTACGGCTGCTCCCATGCCAAGGGCCGAGTCTACCTTCTTGCTGACTCCGAGGAAAGGGCAGATGCCCAGGAACTGCGAAAGGACGATGTTGTTGACGAATATCGCAGTGATGAATATAAGTATGTAAGCCATGTCTATTTACGATTTACGATTTAGCCTTGTTGATGATTGCAATAAGGTAGCCCAGGGCAATAAATGCGCCAGGGGCAAGCACGAAGATAAGGGCTCCGTAGCTCTCGGGGAACAGCGTCAGGCCAAACACCTTGCCGGTGCCGAGCAACTCACGCGTGGCACCAAGCAACGTCAGGGCTATGGTGAAGCCCAGACCCATGCCGATGCCGTCGAACACACTGCTGACGACTCCGTTCTTGGCGGCAAAGGCTTCGGCTCTTCCCAAGATGATGCAGTTCACCACAATGAGGGGAATGAAGAGCCCAAGGCTTGCGTCAACCTCCGGAGCGTATGCCTTGATGAGCATCTGAAGGATGGTCACCAACGACGCAATCACTACGATGAACGAAGGAATGCGCACCATGTCGGGGATCAGATTCTTGATGAGTGAGATGATAAGGTTGGAGAAGATGAGCACTGCCATTGTAGCCAGACCCATCGACATGCCGTTCATGGCGCTGCTGGTCGTACCCAGCGTGGGGCACATACCCAGCAGGAGCACGAACGTGGGGTTCTCCTTTATGATGCCATTAAGCAGGACTTTCATGTTGTTCATATGCTTTCCTCCTATACATTATATATTATTATTAGGCTCAGAGGCCTGCTTCGTCGCACCACTCTCCGTGTCGGCAGACCTCTTGGAGAGTTCCTCGTAGGCTGCATTGATGCAGCGCAGGAAGGCACGGCTCGTGATGGTCGATGCCGTGATGGCATCCACGTCGCCTCCATCCTTGCTGACCGTCAGGCTGCCTGCCGTCTTGCCGATGATGTCGCCCTTCTGACCTTTCTGAAACCAATCCTGTGCCTTCGCACCCAGTCCCGGTGTTTCGCTCGACTCAAGCACTTTGTATCCGAGTATCGTTCCGTTAGGCGCAAGCCCGACCATCACGGTCAATGGGCCGCCGAAGCCTTTCGGGTCGGTTATCTTGACTGCCTTTCCTTCTTGACCGTTAAGGACTTCCTCCTCAGCAGCCTTTTCCTGTTGGGCCTTGATGCTCGCGATTGTAGGTGCAGTGATGCTATTGACGTAGCCGAGAGCTGCGCCTGCCACCACAGCGATGCCTGTCAGCACGAGCGACATGTTGTACCATGTGGATTCAAGTTTCTTCATTTCTTATCCTCCTTTCCGTTGACTTCGCCGAAACGTGTCGGCTTGCAATAGGTGTTGATGAGTGGGGTGAAGGCATTCATGATGAGGATGGCGAACGACATACCTTCTGGGTACGCGCCCCAGTAGCGTATGATGACGGTCAGCAGTCCAATGCATGTGCCGTAAATAAGCTGGCCTTTGGCCGTCATGGGCGACGTAACATAATCCGTTGCCATGAAGCATGCGCCGAGTATAAGGCCGCCGCTCATCAGCACAACGTGTGGCATGGCATATACTGGGTTGGCTATGTGCATGATGCCAGAGAAGACGAACACCGTGCCAAGAATGCTTACGGGGATGTGCCAGGTGATGATTTTGCGCCAAAGCATGAAGGCACAGCCCAGAAGAAGCAGCAAGGCGCTGACTTCGCCCAAAGAGCCTCCGGTCTGACCGATGAGCATGTCTGTCGCATCGGGCAGTTGCTGAAGTACCGACGGGTCGCCACTTGCGATGGCATTCTGCATGATGAAGAGAGGAGTCGCTGCTGTCTGTGCGTCGGTGTAGGCAGTGAGTTGGCCGCTTACGGGCCAGGTCGTCATCTGCACAGGGAAGCTGATGAGCAGGAAGACACGTCCCACGAGGGCCGGATTGAAAGGGTTCTGTCCGAGTCCGCCATAAGTCATCTTGCCGATGCCTATGGCGACAAGGGCTCCTATGATGATAATCCAGACGGGTAGATTGCTGGGCAGGTTGAAACCGAGCAGAAGACCTGTCAGGATGGCACTGCCGTCGCAGATGGAGTTGTCTGGACGCTTAAGCAGGAACTTCGTGATGGCCCACTCGAAGAGAACGCAGGAAATCACCGATGTGGCGAGCACGATGGCGGCTCCAAGTCCGAAGAACCAGAGGCTGGCAAGCAGTGCTGGCACGAGTGCGATGCAGACACCGTACATGTTACGGCTGACGGAGTCGCCGCCGTGAACGTGGGGTGAAAGGGAAACTGTCAATTTATTTGCCATAACTTCAATACTGTTTTCAATGTTCATTTATTTGGCTGCGCGGCTTTTGATGATGCCCATGACGGTTTGCTTGCCGATGCGAATCATGTCGAGCAGCGGGCGATGGCTCGGACAGGTGAACTGGCAGCTGCCACATTCTATGCAGCTCGTGATGTCGTTCTGTTCTGCGCCTTCCCAATCGGCCTTGTGGCTCATCTTACTGAGCAGGTAGGGTTCGAGTCCCATGGGGCAGGCGGTGACGCACTTGGCACAGCGGATGCATGGCTGCGGTGCGGTGCGGCGGGCTTCCTTGTCGTTCATGATGAGCAGACCGCTTGAGCCTTTGGTCATGGGGACATCAAGTCCGAGCAAGGCCTTGCCCATCATGGGGCCGCCACCAATGATCTTTCCTGTGTCTTCAGGAAGACCTCCGCACTCGTCGATGAGTTGCTGGAAGGGAGTACCAAGCCTTGCCTGCAGGTTGCTTGGTTGCTTGACGCTTTTTCCTGTGACGGTGATGATGCGGTCAATGAGGGGCCTGTTCTTCATGACGGCTTGATAGATGGCGAAGGCCGTGCCGACATTCTGGACGACTGCGCCCACGTTGATGGGGATGGCGGGTGGAGCGGGAACCTGTCTGCCGACGACGGCATCGATGAGTTGCTTCTCGCCTCCCTGGGGGTACTTCACTTTGAGGGGGACTATCTCGATGCCTTCGTAGGCTTGTGCCTTCTCGGTCATCAGGGCGATGGCATCGGGCTTGTTGTTTTCTATGCCGATGAATCCTTTTTCAACGTTCACGGCTTTCATGATGAGCTGTAGGCCGACGAGGATTTCCTCGGGGTGTTCCAGCATGAGACGATGGTCGGCTGTCAGGTACGGCTCACATTCCACGGCATTTATTATGACACACTCTGCCTTGCAACCTGGGGGCGGGGAGAGTTTCACGTGACAAGGGAAGGTGGCTCCACCCATGCCGACTATGCCTGCATTCTTAATCTTTTCTACGATTTCTTTGCTGTCGAGGTCCGGACGGTCTGCTAATCTGACGAGGGTAGAGGTGCGGTCGATGCTTTCTTCCCATTCGTCGCCTTCCACGTCCACGTAAACAGCCATCCGGCGTGTGCCGCTGGCGTCGAGGGCTACATCAATCTTTGCCACCTTGCCGCTCACACTACTGTGGATGGGGGCGCTGACAAAGCCGCCGGCTTCTGCCAACAAGGTTCCTACCTTCACCTCATCACCTTTCTTGACGATTGGCTTGGCGGGAGCTCCGATATGCTGGAACATGCTGAAGACGGCCTGTCTGGGCAGAGCTGCCTCGCGTATGGGGCTTGCGGCGGAAATCTTGTTTTCTTCGGGATGAACGCCGCCTATCTTGAATGTTTTCATGTTTATTCGGCTTTTGAGGGTTCAACTTCTTTTGTCGGCGTACTCAGGTTATTCTGATTACTCGGCGTGACGGGCTCCTCTTCCTTGGGTTTCCTGGGCGGGAAGTTAAAGCCGTGGATGGCTCCCTTCGGGCAAGCTTCCTCGCATTTCCTGCACATCTTGCACTTCTCGGCATCAATGTGTGCCAGGTTGTTCTCGAGTGTGATGGCCTGGAACTTCTCGCAGGTCTTGACGCACTTGCCGCAGCCGATGCACGAAGCCTTGCAGACTTTGTTGGCCACGGCTCCTTTGTCCTTGTTGTTGCAGAGCACTACGACGCGCCGACCTTTCGGCCCCTTGAGGCGGATTTCAATGATGCCTCGCGGACAAGCCTTGGCACAAGCGCCGCATGCTGTGCACTTCTCTTCGTCCACCTCGGGCAGTCCTGTCTCGGGATTCATGCGGATGGCATCGAACTGACATTTGCTCACGCAGTCGCCGCACCCCAGACAACCGAAGCCACATCCCGTTTCGCCCATGCCGGTCATCTGCTGTACGCGGCAGCTCTTCACGCCGTCGAACTGTACGAGACGTGGACGGTTCTCGCATGTGCCGTTGCAACGAACGACTGCGACTTTCGGGGCAGAGGCCTCGACGCTTAGGCCGAGGATGTCGGCCACCTGCTGCATGACGGGCTGCCCTCCCACGGGACAGAGCTTGCCTTCCAGGCTTCCGCCGTCGGCTGCCTTGACACAAGCGGCTGCAAATCCCGCGCATCCCGGATAGCCGCAACCGCCGCAGTTTGCCTGAGGCAGGACAGAACTCACCTGTCCGATGCGGGGATCTTCATGCACAGCAAACTTGTGCGAGACGACATACAGGATTATCGCCGAGGCAAGTCCGATGAGTCCCAACACACATACTGCAATCAGAATTACATTCACCATGTTGATTTGTTATTTGAAGATTTACTTTTCTGTCGTTCTTTCATGGCTCTCGCCTGCTTTCTATTCTGAACTCGAACCGTCTGTTCAGCTTGTCTTTCAGGAGGCGGAGCACGACGTAGTAGAGAGCCAGAGCCGTCAAGGCGGCCAGTGCGCCGTGTAGTTCCCCACAGCAGCTCGTCACGATGAAGAGCACGACAAGCATCAGCACGAGCGGGACGATGTATGCCAGGACGCTTGCCCTCAGCCCTTGCCGGACGGAGCCTGCAATCTCGACGGTGCTGCCCACCTCAAGGGTGGGGTAGTGTCCCCTGACTTCCACGAGCTTTTCTTTGCTCTCGCTGCTGCGGCACAGCTGTCGCGCGCTGCAACTGCTGCAGGCTGATGTCTGCAGGATACGAATCAGGCAGCTCTCTTTCCCTACATGTTCCACGATGCCTCTGTGGCGAACCGTCTCTTGATAACTCATTTCGCTTATAAAGTCGCACAAAGATATGACTTTTTTCGCTTAGTACCTAATTATAATTATAATGTTTTTGCAAATACGAGAAAAATAACAAAAAATAGTGCGTCTTTGAACAAGATAAACGCCGCCGGCAGTGAAAGAAGCCGCCATTTCGCCAGAAGCTTCAGCCCGACACAAGTCGAGTTTGTCAGCGCGACGCGTCCCTATTGTCGGAGCGACGCGTCCCTATTGCCAGCGCGACACGTCCCTGTTGCCAGCGCGACGCGTCCCTATTGTCGGAGCGACACGTCCCTATTTGCAGCGCGACTAAAGGACTAAAAAAACGCCACATTATAAACAAAAGGGGCTTATTGGTCGTTTTATTACCGGAGACCAATGAAAGTAAACGGAATTACCGATTCGTTTCCATGCTGTCACCATTCGCATTTCCCTTTTTTCTCCTTTTCCCCGTCTCCCGCCTTCGCTCATTCAACTTTTTTTCATACCTTTGCAGAGCAAACATCACTGAACGCCGAAATGGTGGGAAGCAGGAAAAACGTAAAACATCAAGGATGAACACACCTTACTACATCAAAGCAGGCTGCAAGATTAACCTCGGCCTGAACATCATCGAACGTCGCCCGGACGGCTATCACAATATAGAAACCATCTTCTATCCCGTCCCGCTCTACGACGAGATAACCGTCAGGGAGCAGGCCGGCAGCGAAGATGTCCTCATCCTGGACGGCATGCCGCTGGAGGGGGAAGTGCAGGACAACTTGGTGCTGAAAGCAGTCCGCCTGCTCCGGAACGAGGGCTACGACGTCCCGCCACTGAACATCAGCCTCCGCAAAATCATTCCCAGCGGGGCAGGCCTCGGCGGAGGAAGCAGCGATGCAGCCCAGATGGTGAGGGCCGTCTCGGAACTCTGCGACCTCTCTCTCTCGGAAAAAAGGATGAGGGAACTCGTCGGCAGGCTGGGCGCAGACTGTCCGTTCTTCATCAGTCCACAGCCCTTGTTTGCCGAAGGGACTGGAGATGTCTTCACGCCTCTCTCGTTGAACCTGGGCGGATGGTACCTGATGCTCGTGAAGCCGGCAGTACATGTCTCCACCCGCGAAGCCTATGCCGGCGTCAGTCCACACAAGCCAGCCTGTTCGTTGCTCCAGACATCGACGCTGCCGGTAGGGCAGTGGGAGGGCAGGATGACGAATGATTTCGAGGCGAACATCTTCAGGAACTATCCCTTGCTTCGCGAGATAAAAGAGAAACTGTACAGTCGGGGAGCCGCCTATGCCTCGATGAGCGGCAGCGGCAGTACCATCTTCGGCCTCTTCCGCTCGCGTCCCGACTGCGAGCACACCTTTGAAGGGCACTTCACGTTCGTCTGTCAGCTATAAGTCAATCAGGAGAGCATCCTTGTTTTCATATCGGAGACTGCGCAGGGCGTCCCATTCCGGCGTGCCGGTCTGCCAGACAAGCGACGGGTTTTCTATGCCGTGGGAATCGATGCGACGTGTCACCATGCCCACCGTGATGCGATGAATGTCGATGGCCGGCAGGTAATGTGGCTCATCGCCCGGTTCGTCGCGCGCCTCGACGAGGAGCTGAATCTCCTTCAGCTCCGTGAGAAGAATGCCGACAAGACTGTCGGGCAGATGCGTGTCGACAGCTAAACGATGCGCCGTAAACGGCTTCAGGCCGTTGGAGAAATGCTTGCAGATGCGGCTCATCAGCAGAAGGATGAGCGTGTCACGGTAGCGCCGGCTCAGCTCGTCACTGATGCGCTCGAAGGCGTAGGCGTGTATGTTCTGGTTGGCATAGCAGAGTTGTGCCCCGAACAGACAGATGCACCATGAAATCTGCATCCATAACATGAACAAGGGAATCGCGGCAAACGAACCGTAGATGGCGTTGTAGGCACTCAGCTTGATCTGATAATGCACGTATACCCACTCGACAGCCATGAACACGGTACCCGTCAGGATGCTTGGCAAGATGGTGTTCTTCCACTTGACACGCGTGTTGGGCATCAGCGTGAAAAGCAACATAAAGACGACGATTGCCAAGAAAACCGGAGAAACGTGCAGAATGAAGGTCATCGTCTTGCTGAAAACCTGGGCGTCCGGCAAGAAGGTTCGGAAGGTCTGCAGGAATAAACCGAGGCCGCTCGTAATGATTATAATGAAGGGAAGAAGCAGGAAGACGCCGAAGTAGTCGATAATCTGGCGGGAAATGCTCCGCGAACGCTTCACGTACCATATCGTGTTGAAGGCCTCCTCGATGTTTGCAGTAAGAGAAAGCAACGTGTAAAGCAGGAAAACCAGACCAATGCCGATGAAGACGCCGCCCTGTGTATGGCTCAGGTATGAGTCGACAAAGTAGAGGATTGAATCGACGATGTCGGGATTCGCCTCCAGAGAACTCCTCAGCTTTTCTTCAATGATCGCGTCAAAGCCAAAGCCTCTGCCAATGGCAAAGATGATGGCAAGTACGGGAACGGCTGCAAGCATGCTGCTGTAGGTGAGGGCAGATGCATAGTTCAGGATGCGGTTCTTCCGGATACATTCATATGTGATGACGAACCGCTTCAGCAGCCACAGCCCCGACTTCTCCAGGAAGGTCAGGTGCTTCTCATTGACGCTCCATATATGTTCTATACTTACCATATGCTGTCGTGCAGAAAAGAAAAGGCAGTGAACCTGTAAGCCGGGTTCTGTCTCCTCGTGAAAGGATGCTTGTCATTTATCTACGAACAGCGTCACCACTGCCCTCTATCGTTCTACCCTCCGGCTTGGACGGGCCGCCCTCTCTTGAGACGCCGGTTTACATGAACTTTCAACTCCCGGAGTGCACAGCATTGACATCACTGCCAACCTGGTGAGCTCTTGCCTCACCTTCTCACCCTTACCTTGACGGCGGTTGTTTTCTTCTGCACTTACTGACCCTTGCGGACCTCTTCCCGTTAGGAAGCGGGATGCCCTTTGTTGCCCGGACTTTCCTCTCCCCACTAAAGGCAGCGACAAGCCGGTTCACTGTCTGTTTCGGGTGCAAAGATATAAATAAGTACGCGAATCTCAAAGGGAAAAGATTATTTTTTGCAGCTATCCGCATCATACTGCCGGCAAAGTTCCTAAATGCAGGCGGCTGGAGAAATGTCGCCACACGTTTCCTTTGCCAAGTTCTCAGCTTTACCCGGCCGGAACATTGTCATGTTTGGATGAGAAAGACGGGTGTCAGGCTCTTTTTCCTGCCATCTGAAAGGGTCGCGACCCTTTGGCATCGTTTTTGTACATGCTCTTTCAGCAGGTGATTAATAAAGTTGAAAAACGAAAATGGAAATTTGAAAGATAGTTAAGCGACACTACGAGTGTGTTAAAGATTGGGAATAAAAAGTAGAGCATAATGTAAAATGTGTATACATTTGCAGCGAGAAACAACAAACAAATTCATAAACCTAAAACTCAATAGAACTATGAAACAGACAACAAAGAATTGGCTTGGCGCAGCCCTTCTCATCTTGGGCAGCAGTGCAGTAACAGGTGCTGTTGTAAGAGGCACGGCATCAAACCGGCAGCCTCTCTCCTCGGAACCGGCAGCTTCAGCAGCTGCTCCGGCAGCCTCCGCTGCTCCCGTCGGTGGTTATGTCGATTTGACTTCCGCCGCTGAAAGTGCCGTGGGTTCTGTAGTATATATTAAGGTAACGCAGACGGGCAAGACGCAACGCGTGCAGATTCAAGACCCGCTCAGCGACTTCTTTGGCGACTTCTTCGGATTCGGCGGCAGGGGCGGACAATTTCAACAGCGCGAATACAAGCAGCCCGACCGTCATGCTGCCGGCAGCGGCGTGATTATCTCGAACGATGGCTATATCGTGACGAACAACCACGTTGTAGGCGAGGCCGACGAGATCGAGGTGAAGCTCAACGACAATCGTGAGTTCAAGGGCCGCATCATTGGTTGCGATGCCACTACAGACCTGGCGCTCATCAAGATTGATGCCAAGGACTTGCCTGCCATCAAGATTGGAAACAGCGACGACCTGAAGCTCGGCCAGTGGGTGCTTGCAGTGGGCAACCCCTTCAACCTGACCAGTACCGTCACGGCTGGTATCGTCAGCGCAAAGGCTCGTACGCTTGGCGCAAACGGCATCGAGAGCTTCATCCAGACCGATGCTGCTATCAACAGCGGCAACTCGGGCGGTGCCCTCGTCAACGAACACGGCGAACTTGTCGGCATTAATGCCATGCTCTACAGTCAGACGGGCAGTTACAGCGGCTACGGCTTCGCGATTCCCACCAGCATCATGAACAAGGTGGTGGGCGACCTCAAAGTATACGGCACTGTACAGCGCGCCATCCTCGGCGTGCAGGGTATGGACGTCTCGAACTGGATAGATAGTGAAAAGGCCAAAGGCAACGACCCGGACCTCGATGTGGTAGAAGGCGTCTATGTGGACAAGGTGACTGATGCAAGTGCAGCCGAAGAGGCAGGACTGGAGAAAGGTGATGTCGTGACAGAATTTGATGGAAAGCATATCACCAAGATGTCTGAACTACAGGAAGCAATCGCCCAGCATCGTCCGGGAGATAAAGTGAGCATCACCTACAAGCGTGGTAAGAAAGAGCATAAGATCAATGTTACTCTGAGAAATACTCAAGGCACAACCAAGGTGATGGAAGAGGTTGACCTCGACCAGATGGGCGTCGCTCTCAAGCCTATCAGCGAAGAAGAACAGAAATCTCTCGGCATCAACTACGGCCTGACAGTAACGGCAATCCGTAACGGCAAGATGAAAACCGCCGGAGCTGCCAAGGGTACCATCATCCTGCAAGTCAATGACCAGAAGATGCAGACGGTAGAGAATTGGGAAGAAGCCGTGAAGAGTGCTAACCAAAGTACCGACCGCACACTCTGGATCAAGGCTATCACGCCAAGCGGCCGCAAGGTAAGCTATGTAATCGAACTGGACGAATAATCTTCGTAAAGAATAGGAGATTAAGGATTAGAGATTGGGGATTAGTGATTAGAAGTTAGGGGCCGAAGCCTCATTTAGGCAGGCCCTTTTGCAAAATTCCTGACAGAACAGGAAAAAACTAATCTCTAATCTCTAATCTCTAATCTTTTTTTCGTATCTTTGCACCCGACATTACTGAATCTTTATGAAAATAGTGAAGATAATCATATGCTTTGGCCTGCTTTACATGTTTGCCGTGCAAGCAGTCGAAGCAAAGCAGAGGAAGGTCGTTCAGAAGCCGGTCTATATGATTGGCGTGGGCTTTTCGTTAGTCGACTCTATGGTCTTCATCACCGACATGCAGTTGGTAGACAGTGTCTCTATCGAGAAGAAAACGAAGTTTCTGAAAGATCGTCAGCTCTATTCCTTCCAGCTTCAGCACTATCTGGAAGCTGCATACAAAGGCGGCCCATACGTCCCAAGCGTTTTCTTCCATACGAAGAGGAGAAAGATGGAGCGTCAATACCTGTCTCTTCACAAACGCTATGTCCAAAGTAAAGAAATGAGAATAATCCTGGTCGACGTCAGTCAATTCCGTTTTAAAGCGGAGAAATATATTGGGGAGGAGAATAAATGAAAAGTTACTACTATAGGGTAGGCGGACACTCGCTTGCCATCAACTTTGCCGATGATGCAAATGACGAGCAGCTCATCCCGTCGTTTGCACCGTTTCGTTTGGAAGAAAAACCTGAAGACTTGCTCTTTGTGATAACTGTCGACGATCATCTCGAGTGGCAAGAAGAAGGCGAAGAAATCGGTGTGTTCGATTGCGGAGGTTGTGACCATGGAGTCTATCGCATGGCCGACGGAGGCTATCAGTATTCTGTGCATGACGTAAATGATGTGCTTTGTAGTCGAATGCGAAGCAATAAAGACTTCTCTGATTGTCAGGTTTCACTATTCGGAGAGACATGGTCTCAACGCAACTATGGCTTGAACAATGCCTTGATGATGGCTTACGCTTTTTCGGCAGCTCAAATGGGCACGATGCTCATGCACGCTTCCGTCATTCGTCACGACGGAAAAGGCTATCTCATGACCGCTCCAAGCGGAACAGGCAAAAGCACCCATACGCGTCTTTGGTACGACAATATCCCCGGTTGTGACCTCATGAACGATGATAATCCTGTGGTTCGGATTATTGACGGGCAAGCCATCGTGTATGGATCTCCTTGGAGTGGAAAGACGCGATGCTACCGAAATATCCAAGCTCCTATAGGCGGTCTGGTTCGTATACAGCAACGTCCTGAGAACACGATTCGAAAGCTCAGTTCTATTGAAGCTTTCTGCAATCTATTGCCTGCCATGAGCAATATGAAGTGGGACGAACGTGTATATAAGGGCGTGTGCGACAGTATAAGCGAGCTCATCCGAATCGTCGGAATGTATGAACTCGGATGCCTTCCCAATGCGGAAGCTGCGATACTCTGCCATGATACGATAGCAAAATGAAGGAACTCATAAAACGCCTGACCCGTGTCTTGATGACTCCTTTGCGTAGGCGTTATCAGAAGCGAAACGGAACGACCTCCAATCAGCCTCGTCATGAACTTCCGAACGATGCATGGCTGGGCGAAGTCTCGCAGATGCTGAAAGAGGGCAAGCCTTATGCTATTTATGTGAAGGGATACAGTATGCGACCCTTCATTGAGCATACCCGCGACCGAGTCTTCCTTGAGAAGCGCACTATATATAATGTAGGCGATGCTGTCCTTGCCCAGATTGCTCCAGGGCATTACGTCCTGCATCGCATCATTGAGAAGCAAGGCGAGAACCTGACGCTTCAGGGCGATGGCAATCTGAGGGGAGTGGAGCTCTGCAAAGAAAAGGATGTCAGTGGAGTCGTGACGAGGTACATCCGTCCCAATCGTATCATTCCTGCCAATGACCCCAGGCTCATTCGCCGCATTAGACTGTGGCGGAAGTTAAGACCAATCAGAAGAGAATTACTGTTTATTTATAATGCAATAAGATGAAGATTAAGAAAGGATTTGAACTGCGCGATGTTTGCGACGAGCACATCATCGTAGCATACGGAATTGAGAATATAGACTTCAACAAAGTCATCAGCCTAAACGAGTCGGCTACTTACCTTTGGAAGAATGTCGTCGATAAGGATTTCGATGTCGAGACATTGGTTTCCCTGCTCCTGCAGGAATATGAAGTTGATGCTGAAACGGCAAAAAGAGATGCGGGAGTTCTGCTCGACGAATGGACGAAGGCTGGGCTGATAGAGTAGTTCAGTTAAGGGTTATGCTCCTGAAGTTCCTACATGGGCGATACGTTGAGGTTGCCTGTCACATTCGTCATCATCGAGTTCATCGGCACATTTGCCTTTGCCATCTCTGGCGTTCGTCTTTCCTCGACCAAGCACTTCGACATCTTCGGAGCTTGGATTGTAGGCATGGCGACTGCTATAGGCGGTGGCACGATTCGCGACCTCATGCTTGGTGTCAATCCGTTTTGGATGACGAACGGCAGCTATTTTGTCTGCTGTGCCCTTGCTGTGTTGGCTGTAGGAATGTTCGGCAAATACATCATTCACTATAAATATACGTGGTTCATCTTTGATACTATCGGGCTTGCCCTCTTCAATGTCGTTGGTCTGGAAAAGGCATTGACATTCGGACATCCTTACTGGGTAGCCATCACGATGGGAGCTGTCACTGGAGCTGGTGGCGGCATCATCCGTGATGTCTTGATGAATGATGTCCCGCTCATCTTCCGTAGCGAGATTTATGCCCTTGCCTGTGTTGCAGGAGGGTTGGTATATGTTGTTTGCTTAGAGCTTGGTTTGAGTGTAGAGGTAAGTGCACTGCTGAGCTCGTTCGTCGTTATCCTGACGCGCATCCTTGCCGTCAAGTTTCATTGGCAGTTGCCCGTGCTGAAAGGCGAAGACAAACCATGTGTCAATGACAGCAGCATCCTCCGCATCGTCCTCCTGAGTCTTTTTATTCTTCACTCTTCACTCTTCACTCTTCACTCGCAGACACAGCAAATCTTCAATAGGAACATCAAGACACTTACCCTTACCGTCGACGATGATCCCACTTTGCCACCTTATTTGCTTTATGGCAGCCGTCAGCATATCGAAATAGAGTGGGACGAAATGAGCCACGACTACAAGCGCTACCGTTACCACATCGACCACCTTGATTGGGACTGGAATCCTACTGATGGCATCTTCGAGAGTGATTACATGGAGGGCCTTAATGACCAGCTCATCGAGGACTACGAGAAAAGCTTCAACACTACACAGATATATACGCACTATCGTTTGCGCCTTCCTTCGAAGGAGGTTCGCTTGCGTCTGAGCGGGAACTATCGCGTGCTCATATATGAGGAAGATGAAGAGGACACGCCGGCGCTGGAAGCCCGTTTCTGTATCTATGAAAGGGAGGCGAGCATCATTGCTCAGCTTAGCAGCAATACCGATGTTGACTTCAACGACCGACACCAGCAGATGACGCTTTCCATTGGCTTTGGCAACCTTCAGGTCTTTGATCCCGAGAGGGAGGTGAAGGTAATCGTGATGCAGAATCGCCGATGGGATTGCAGGGTGGAAGGCATTAAGCCGAACATCCGAACGCCTGGCGGAATAGAGTTCACACATAATCGCAGCCTCATCTTCCCTGCAGGAAACGAGTATCATCGCTTCGAGATACTTGATGTCCACAGGACTGCCACCGGCGTGGACAGGATTGATTGGTTCGATCCATATTGGCATGCCACGCTCTTCCCTGCCGTGGTCGACCATTCGTACAGCTATGCGGAGGACCAGAATGGCGTTTATGTCGTCAGGAGCTCCGACAATTACGACGACTGGACTACGGCCGAATACACTGTTGTCCACTTCTTCCTCGAGTCGCCCCGCCTGGAGGGCGGCGATGTCTATGTGAACGGATGGTGGTCGGGCCAGACATTCAATCCTGACTGCAAGATGGAGTACGATGCCGAGCACGGGTACTATCATGCTGCCCTTCTCCTGAAGCAAGGCTACTACAGCTACGAGTTCATCCAGAAGGACGGGCTGACGCAGCGGACGATGGGCAGTTTCTTCGAGACAGAGAACGAGTATGAAGTCCTGGTCTATTACCGTCAGCAAGGTGCTCGTTATGACCGCCTGGCAGGCTTCAGCTTCATGCATAACGCCAGGTAGACGGCGGCAAGGCAAGACGTAAGGGGGCAGGGAGCAGGAGAAAACAGCCGGCGGCGGCTATTCTCTTGCTCCCTGCCCCTTGCTTTTTGCCCCATTCTTTTCTTCTTCCTTTATTCCTTTTTACCTTCTCCAGCCCTGTGCGTCGGTCGACGCAGCATAGTGCGTTGTTTGAACATACATGTATGTGCAATTGAATATTCATGAACCTGCAATTGAATATACATGTATGTTCAAACAACCCATAGTGAAGGGGGCAAGGAGCAAGGTGCAAGGAGCGGGTGGCGAAGGCGCCTTTGATGACCGTTTCGGGGCGGTCGTTTCTCCATGGAATGCCGGCAGGCGTCCTCACTCAGGAGAGGCTTGCCCTGAACTAAATACTTTGTGTTTCCCTTTGCCATCTTGGAATTATTTCGTAACTTTGTGCCACAAAACTCAATTCGGTCACTTTTATAATACCTCGATTGCTTATGAACAAGCCTCTTTCATGGATTCCCACGCTCTATCTCGGTGAGTCCTTGCCCTTTGCCGCGGTGATGCTGATGTCGCTCGTCCTGTATCAGGAGATGGGCCTGACGGATACCCAAATCACACTCTATACGGGATGGCTCGGGCTGCCGTGGGTTATAAAGCCATTGTGGTCGCCCATCGTGGACGGCATCAGGACGAAGCGTTGGTGGATTCTTGCCATGCAGTTGCTCATCGGAGCTGCCCTCGCCCTGCTGGCCTTTACGTTGCCCACCGGCTTCTGGCTGCAAGCCTCGCTTGCCCTCTTCATGCTGATTGCCTTCAGCAGTGCTACTCACGACATCTGTGCCGACGGCTTCTACATCCTCGGCCTTACGAATAAGGACCAGGAACTTTATGTAGGCCTTCGCAACACCTTCTATAGAATCGGTATGGTCCTTGGGCAAGGCGGACTGGTTATGCTGGCAGGCCTGCTGCAGAAGAGCAGGATGAGTATTCCCCTCTCCTGGAGTGTCACGTTCCTCGCTGTGGCAGGACTGATGCTGATGCTTGCTGCCTATCATTGGAAAGCATTGCCAAAGCCCGCCTCCGACTCACCCAAGGGCGAGAAGCTCCATATCCTTGAGGACTTCGGACTGACCCTGAAAGTCTTCTTCACGAAGCCGCATCTCATCACGGCTCTGCTCTTCATCCTGCTTTTCCGCTTGCCCGAAGGATTGCTCACGAAGATTGTCCCGCTCTTCCTGAAACGCACCGTCGAGGAGGGAGGACTGGCGCTGACGGACGTCCAGTATGGCTTCGTCTATGGCACCTTAGGCGTCATCGGCTTGCTGGGCGGCGGCATCGTCGGCGGCTGGCTTGTGTCGAAGTACGGATTAAGGAAGATGCTTTGGCCGCTCGTGCTCTGTATCACATTGCCCGACATAGTCTACGTCTACCTGAGCTACATCCAGTCGCAAAGCCTGCCACTCATTGCCACATGTGTCTTCATAGAACAAGTGGGCTACGGACTCGGCTTTACGGCATACACGCTCTATCTCGTCGGCTTCTCTCACGGAGAGCGGAGCACCTCGGTGTTCTCTTTCTGTACAGCGTTCCAATACCTCGGCGGCGTCATGCTGCCAGGCATGGTGAGCGGATGGATGTCCGACCGTATGGGCTATCAGCAATTCTTCATCACCGTCATGGCCTTCTGCCTCGTCACCTTCGCCGTAACAGCATTAGTTAAACTGCCAAAAGAAGCAACTCAGGAATGAAGAGAAGTATCACTTTAGTCCTTTCCCTAATTGCTTTACTGCCTGCATTTGCAGAAGGAATCTCGTACACCAGGGAAGACAGCCTCCGTGTAGTTGAACTTCTGGAGAAAGGAGCAAGGCAGTACAAGTCCTTGCCTACGGGAGAGGATTTAGGCGAAGTAGCACTCTACTACGCCAGGCAACTCATGAACCTGCCCTATGTGGCTCATACGCTCGAGATAAAAGGCCAGTCAGAGCATCTTGCCATCAACTTGCAAAGCCTCGACTGCACCACTCTTGTCGAGAACTGCTGTGCCCTTGCCCTCACGACCTCTCATGGCAGCAAAGACTGGAGGGATTACCTCTCGTGGCTGCAGAAACTGCGCTACGATGCAGGCAAGATAGATGGTTACAAGAGCCGCAACCACTACTTTAGCCAGTGGATTCAATCAGGCACCAGGCTGGGCATGGTGGGGGAAGTGGTGCCGCCTTCGGATATCTCTGTGCCGATGAAACTCAACCTGACCTATATGAGTGAACATCCCGACGCGTATCCTTTGCTGAAGGTCGACATGAATGAACGCAAGCTCATCCGCGAGATGGAGAAACGTGCCTCGGGAGCCATCATAAGATACATCCCGAAGGAAAGGGTGGGGGACAGCAAGAAGACGTTAAGCTGCATAAAGGACGGCGACATCATAGCTATCACGACAAATAAGAAAGGTCTCGACGTCAGCCATATAGGCTTTGCCGTATGGGGCACGGATGGCAAGTTGCATCTGCTCAATGCCAGCAGCATCCACAAGAAAGTCGTGCTCGAACCCATGACGCTCTATCAGTACATGCAGAAGCATCCCAGTCAGACTGGCATAAGAGTGATACGCCTGAAACGATAGAAGTTGTTACTTTCTCTCATGGACTCTGCTTGGAGGAGACAATAGAACACAAGAACCGCCCCATATGCTATTCATCAACGACCATATTGCCGAGCTTAGCGAAGAGCAGACAGAGAGGCTTGTCACATCTCTGCCCGGGTGGCGAAAGGAGCAAGCTATGCGCTACAGATACATCCAGGGCAGAAAGGAGTGTGCTGTAGGCTACATCGAATTGCTGAGAGGGCTTCGGCAATGTTTCGGCATCAATGAAATGCCGACCTTTGCCTATAACGAGCATGGCAAGCCATATCTGCCCGGACATCCAGAGGTCTGTTTCAGTATCAGCCATTGCAAGGAGGCCGTTGGCTGTTTCGTGAGCAATCGACCTTGCGGCTTGGATGTCGAATACATTCGAACTGCAAAGGAAGACCTTGTACGCCACACGATGAGCCCTCAGGAATCGGAAGAGATCTTCACATCACCCTTCCCGGATATTGTATTTACCCGCCTTTGGACACAAAAGGAGGCGGTGCTGAAGCTAAAGGGAACCGGCATCATCGACGACCTGCATTCCGTCCTCAGTCCTGATAACCTGCATGGCATAGAGCTTCAGACGATAGAGAACATCTGTCGAAACTATATCATTTCGATTGCAATTCAAGTTAACTAAATTCACCGTTCATCATGAAATCATCCTCATGGCTTCCTTTATTATTACTCTTTACGCCTTGCTTTTCTCATCTCTTGTCGGCGCAGACTCCTAACGTCGAGAAGTCTTGGGCGTGGTTAGGCTTCGAGAGACCTGAAGGGATAAACCCTGTCATTCGTCCTGACACGACAAGTCGTTTCTTCTGTCCCATGTGGAAGAGGGTGGCGCAGTGGGAGAACAGCGAGACATTCAACCCTGCCGCAACCATCATAGGCGGCGGCATAGCGTTACTCTATCGTGCTGAGGACAACATTGCAAAAGGCATCGGTTCCAGAACGTCCCGCATCGGGTATGCTTTCAGCGAAGATGGCATTCACTTCAAACATCATGGTGCTCCTGTCCTCTTCCCCGGTGGCGATGAATGGGAGGACTTCGACGTGCCGGGCGGTTGTGAGGATCCGCGCGTCTGCATGACAGAGGACGGACTTTACGTCATGACTTATACGAGTTGGAACCATAAGCTTGCCAGGTTGAGTGTCGCCACATCGCGAGACCTCGTGCACTGGACGAAGCATGGCCCCATCTTCTCCGACGACCACAAAGGTCAGTTCAGCAAGGACTACACAAAGTCGGGCAGTATTGTGACGGAGATGAAGAACGGCCGACAAGTCATCGCACGCATCAAGGGCAGATACATGATGTACTGGGGCGAGAACTTTGTCAACATCGCTACGAGCGACGACCTCATTCACTGGGAGCCGATGCTGACTCCTGACGGGAAACTCCTTCATGTGATGGATACACGCAAGGGTTATTTTGACAGTCAGCTCGTGGAATGTGGCCCGCCAGCCATCAAGACGAAGAAAGGTATCATGCTCTTCTACAACGGGAAGAACAAGGGGGGAAGCGACGGCGACCGACGCTACTCTGCAGGAGCCTATTGTGCCGGGCAGGCACTCTTCTCGCTGAAAGACCCGACGAAGCTCCTCGACCGATTAGACGAGCCCTATTTTTATCCCAAGGATGACTTCGAGAAAAGCGGGCAGTATCCGGCAGGGACTGTTTTCACCGAAGGACTTGTGCCGTTCAAGGGCAAGTGGTATCTCTTCTACGGATGTGCCGATTCGTATGTCGGCATGGCAATTTATGACCCGACTAAAGCCAACAATCGTTAAAAAAGGTGCTAAAGCACTTTTTTTTCGGTCATTTCTTGGCTGTGAAGGTAAAAAGTACTACCTTTGCAACTTGGTATGAGAATGAGAAGACTCTTTTTATCGCTCCTTGTACTTTGCTTCTTGCTTCTTGAGTCTTGCAGCGAGTACTCCAATGTGCTCAAATCGAACGACTACGAGTACAGATACGAGGCAGCCAAGGCTCTCTATGCCGACGGTCATTATCGTCAGGCTGCAGAGCTTTTCAGTCAGTTGCTGACTGCCCTGAAGGGTACGTCCTACGGGGAAGAAAGTCTCTATATGCTCGGCGAAAGTAACCTGAAGGCAAAGGACTACGAGTCGGCCGTCATGTTTTTCAAGAAGTACTATCAGCTTTATCCAAAAGGCAGTTATATGGAGATGGCACGCTTCAACAGCGGTTACGCCCTCTATAAGCAGACGCCAGATATCCGTCTGGACCAGTCGAGTACGATGGAAGCTATCAAGGAGTTCCAGGGTTTCCTTGATTATTGTCCGGAGACTACGCTGAAGGATCAGGTGCATCAAGTCATCTACGAGATGCAGGACAGACTTGTCGAGAAGGAATATCTCGCGGCAAAACTTTATTATGACCTTGGAAACTACACGTTCAACAGTGCCTACGGAGGCAACAACTACCAAGCCTGTGTCGTGACTGCCCAGAATGCCCTGAAGGATTATCCTTATGCATCGGAAAGGCTCCGCGAAGATCTCTCCATTTTAGCTTTGAGGGCCAAGTATCATCTTGCCCGCCAGAGTGTGGAAGGGAAGAAAATGGAGCGCTTCCGCGACACCATAGACGAGTACTATGCTTTCCAGAATGATTTCCCCGAGAGCCGATACATGAAGGAAGCCAAAGACATCTTTGACAACGCCGAACGAGTGGTCACGAAGAAGGGCTTGCCTATAAACGAGGGAGACATAAAGTGAACCATACCGGTTTCTGAACTAAACAAATTAATTATATGATGGATTACAAAAAGACACAAGCACCGAACGACACCGTCAACAGAGATCCCATGAGCCTTTGCGAGGACACAGGTAACATCTATGAAAGCGTCGTCATCATTGGCAAGCGAGCAAATCAGATTTCTGCCGACATCAAGCAGGAGCTGAGCAAAAAGCTCTCGGAGTTTGCAAGCACGCAAGATAACCTCGACGAAGTCTTCGAGAACCGCGAGCAGATAGAAATCAGCCGTTAACGAGAAACTTCCCAAGTCCACCCTTATGGCAACGCAGGAGTTCATCGACGGCGAGATCTACTATCGCAACCCAAGTAAAGAGGCTTCGCTCCTCGACTAAAGCATGATCCAGCGAGTCCAGACCATCTACCTGCTGACAGCATTTGCCCTGTGCATCGTCTGCCTGTGTACGCCCATCGCTCATTTCATGACGAGTGAGAGCTTGGAAACAGTCGACATGTATAACCTGTGGCTCGTGTCGGAAGGTCAGCACCTGTTCTACTTCTGCCCTGTTATGATGGGCATACTTGTCACCACGAGTGCCATTGTCTTTATGGACATCTGGCTCTACAGGCACCGTGCCTTGCAGATGCGTGTGGCGAGTCTGAGCATGATTCTGCTCGTGGCGTGGTACGTCGCCTATGGTGCCATCTGCTACAGTCTCTCGTCGGAGTTGCTCGCTTCTTGGCGGCCCAACTGGACGGCGGCACTTCCTGCTGCGGCACTTATCCTGTTGTACCTTGCCTTCCGAGGCATCCACAAGGACGAGATGCTTGTACATTCGCTCGACAGGCTGCGCTGATTTACATTAATTTAAGTGAAGACCTTGGAGACGCATAGGCTCTGGCTATCGTCAGGCAACAGAAGATGTTTTCAGAGCGACGCGTCCCTATTGGCAATGCGACGCGTCCCTATGAGCGGAGCGACGCGTCCCTGTTGGCAGAGCGACTGTAGGTTCTAAAAAACGTCATATTATAGACAACAGGGGCTTCAGGCTGGTTTTCACCGGACGCCAATAATACATTATATAATATTTAATATAGTATAGTACGACAAGACGGGAGGCAAACGCTGTTCAGAAGTGTTTGCCTCCCGTTCGTATGTGGTGGAGACGCCGTGTCGCCTGCAAGGCCCGTGCTGACTTGACGTTACTTCTGGAACGGGTCGCCGTGTGGGTCTTGGCTTACCACCCAGCGAAGGGCGTTGACGAAAAGCAGGTTCTGGGTCGCATCGATGAAGGCTTCGTCGCCATGACCCATGTTCAGGTAGAGCATCCGATACTTCGTGTTGGTCCACACGATGGGGAAGTCGCCCCATTTCACCACGTCTTTCAGGCCGAAGGGATACATCTTCTGCGAGATGGAGAGCAGCACTTCGACGTCGGGATTCTCGTTCGGACTGGGCTTCCATTGGTAGAACTCGCTTGCCGGAGCGACAAAAGACTGCGGCAGGCTGACGGTGACGGGGTGCTCTTGATTGCATTCGACGAGTGCCGGCTGCGGAGGCCAGTTGTTGCAGTAAAAGGGGCCGCAGCCCAGGAATCTGTTGAACCAGGGCCAGTTCGTGTTTCGGTCGTTGTAGGCAGACGCGTGGAAGCCCATCCATCCGCCGCCGTTCTCCATGTACTTCTCGAAAGCCTCGCGCTGACTCTTGCCGCCGGGCATGGCGTTCAGACTGATGACGACGGAGTAGTCCTTCAGTCTCTCGTAGGGATAGTCCGCGAGAGAAGTGGTGACATCCAGCGTCCAGCCATCTCCGTAGGTGAGTCTGCGGAAGAAGTTTATCGCCTGTTTGTCGAACTGGACATGTGCCTCCTCGGCTCCAGGCTCGTAATGCAGGAGTGCGCGGAAGCGGGGCTGACTGGCATAATTAGCAGCATATTCGTCGTTCTCCTCAGCAGGCCGCGACGCTTTTGCCTCGACAAGAGAGTAGGAGAGGCACGTCAGGACTGCCAGCAGCAGACGAATGCGGAGGTGTGTTTTCATGTCTTAAATTGTTGTTTGTCAGTAGATTCTGTGTTGTCTCACCTGTCCCGACAGGTGCCAGCTTGTACGGACTTGCCAGACTTCACGCGAGTAATTTGCGAAGTTGACTGCTGTCGGGCAAAAGGTGCTCGCGAGAGGTTTGCCCGCTATTGCTGAGGCATGAGGTAGCGACTGCCGGTCTGATTGACGATCTGACGCTTGAAGCTCTCCGGGTACCCAGGTCGAACCACCGGACGCGGGTTGCCGCCCGGGGTCTTTTCAAACTTCCCGTTCTCGTCCGTCCGCTTTACCGCCATGTCGTTGTACTTGACGATGATGAGCTGGGCCAACTGGTTCCATTCGTCCATCATTGCACCCGCCACCCGATGACTGTAGGCAGAGACCTGACTGCTTCCTCCTTGGTCATGCCGACTGCTCTGCTCTCCGTCTCTGCCTGCAGGGAGTTGTAGTCGGCTTCAAGCCTGTCGCGCACCTTCTGCAGTTCGGGGAAGAGGAGGCTATAGCGAAGATAGACCATGTTACTGACCCAATTCTCCACCCAGTAGGCAGAACGTGTGGAGAAGTGGAAGGCATCTGCGGTGCTCTTGTCGTAACATTCCGGGGCAGTCGTCATGTTACAATAGACGGGAGTAAACGCCACCATGTTCGCCTCGTCGTTGGCAAACCACACGACTCCCCCGATGTGATTGGGAAGCCAACTGCGCATCTGGTCGACGTAGACACAGGCCGACTGCTGAGTGCTGATGGGGCGCTCGTTGAAGTATTTCTTCCCATCCACCTCGAAGCTCAGTGGAGTGGGGCGGTACGGCATTTCCCATGGACCCATCCCCACGTCAGAAGTCATGTCCATCGGCGTGTCTTCATAGTGGTCGCGCATCATGTCCTTGACGTCCTGCGCGCTAAGCGGCGCCTTCGGCTTCACGTAAAGCGGCATCGGTTCTGCTTTCGTGTCGCCCATCGCGTAAGGCAGATATTGGTCCATGTTCACGTCTGCCCACCTGTTGAAATAGCTCCAGACGCGCGCCTCGCAGTAACGAAGTCCACCGAAGTCGAGGGGATTGTAAGCGTCTGCAAACGAGAAGTCTGCGTCCTTCCCACTGAAGTATCCCTTTTCCCTTGCCAGGCTGATGACGTCCTTTGCGTAGAGGCAGTTCTTCTTGTCCTTTAGCGGGAACTGACGGATGCGGCTTTGGTTGGCATGGCCACTGATGCAGTCGTCGGGAATCCGCACTGCCACCCACACGGTTCCCTTGCGCCCTGAGCCTTTTCCTATCATGTCCATAATCCAGACCTCGTTGGGGTCGGCTATGGTGAAGCTCTCGCCTTCGCTCTCGTAACCGTAGGTCTCGGTCAGGTTCGTCATGACATCTATGGCCTCGCGTGCAGTCTTGGAACGCTGCAAGGCAAGTACCATCAGCGAACCATAGTCGATGAGACCGCTGACGGTATCAGTCAGCTCTTCCCGTCCGCCCCAAGTCGTCTCGTGGATTGTCACCTGAAATTCGTTCATCAGACCAACGATTCCGTATGTATGCTCTGCTTCCGGAATCTCGCCAAGGTAGTTCCCCGACTCGTAATGATACAGCGCGTGCATCGTTCCCGCAGGATGGTCGGCAGCCGGAATCACGCGAAGCGGCTCGAAGGAACCGTAGTCGTCCTGGCTGTACGAGACAATCACGCTGCCGTCTGTCGAGGCTTTCTTGCCGACGATAAGGTTCGTGCAGGCGTTTACCATTGACCATCCGCCATTAATCATCAAGAGGAGCGATGCTCCCAGAAGTATGAAGATGCGTCTCATGGCTGGTCATTTGATGATTAACTTGTCGCTGCCAGCGGCCTTGAAACTCATGTCGAGACCCTTCACGCTGTGCGTCAGGGCTCCGAAGGAAATGAAATCGACGCCGGCTTTTGCATAGGGAATCATCGTCTCGAAAGTAATGCCGCCGCTTGATTCCGTCTCGCATCGGCCTGCAACTATCGCCACGGCCTTCTTCGTGTCCTCGGGCGTGAAGTTGTCGAACATGATGCGGTCGCAGCCTTCTGCAAGCGCTTCGTCCAACTCCTGCCAGTTCCTGACCAATCTTCAGATCCTTGCCTTTTGCCTTCAAGTATTCCTTCGCACGACTTATCGCGTTGTGAACTCCCCCGCAGAAATCGATGTGATTATCTTTCAGGAGAATCATGTCGAAGAGTCCAATGCGGTGATTCATGCCGCCGCCAATCTTCACGGCCTCTTTCTCGAGCATTCGCATCCCGGGTGTCGTCTTGCGAGTATCAAGCACACGCGTCTTCGTGCCTGCATCGACGAGCGCCTGCTGGTAACGATGCGTCATCGTGGCTATGCCGCTCATCCGCTGCAAGATATTGAGCATGAGACGCTCCGTCTGCAGCAGGCTTTGCACTTTTCCCTTGACGCTCATCACGATGTCTCCAGGCTTGACGTGTGCGCCGTCCTCAATATATGCCTCTACCTCCATGTCGGGATCGAAGCGATGAAACACCTGTTTGGCAATCTCCAAACCAGCAAAGATGCCTTCTTCCTTGATGAGCAGCTTGCTTTCGCCCATCTCGGAAGCCGGAATGCAACAAAGCGTCGTGTGGTCACCGTCGCCAATGTCCTCGGCAAATGCAAGGTCGATGAGCCGATCGTTGAGTTCTTCTACTGATAACATTTCTTTTGTATTTACTATTTGACTATTTACATGTTACTATTTATGCAGTCCCACAAGGGGGAGCGAGGAGGGAACTTTACTCATGGTGGTAGGGTTCTCCGTTCAGGATAGTCATGGCGCGATAGATCTGCTCTGCAATAAACATACGGACCATCTGGTGTGAGAAGGTCATGCGACTCAAGCTTATCTCCTCGTTCCCACGTCTGTGTATGCTTTCCGAAAAGCCGTAAGGCCCTCCGACAATGAAGACAAGACGCTTCGGCCCTGCCGACATCTTCTTCTGAATCCATGTGGCAAAGTCCATGCTATTGCGTTCGCTGCCATGTTCGTCGAGAAGCACGACGTAATCGCCCGCTTGAAGACACTTCGCGATAAGTTCGCCTTCGCGTTCCTTCTGCTCGTTCTGGCTCAGTCCCTTCGTGTTCTTCAGGTCAGGAATTACTTCGACGGCAAAAGGGATGTAGTGACCGATGCGCTCCACATACTCGTTTGTGATGGCTTCGAAGCGTTTGTCGGTGGTCTTGCCCACCACGATGAGCACGCCCTTCACCGCTTGTCCTCCTCTTCCGAGTCAGCATCCGTCGGTGCCACATACTCGTAGCAACCGGCATCCGGACCTTCGTCGCCGGTTCGGTTCACACCTCTTCTGTCCGTCGGAGGCAGGTCTGCATAGCTCCCATCAGCAAGGGAACGAATCCTGCTGTCATCTTTCGGCGTGAAGTCATAGATGAAGTTCTCGGTGTCGAAACGTATGAAGTTGTCCTGACGGACGAGTCTCTCCTCCTCGTTTTTCTTTTTGTCCTGGTCGAAGATGCAGTCTGCGAAGTGCTCTTCATCATTGACCGGTGGCGTGTTCAGGAATGAATGATAGAAGAAGTAGTCGCAGCTTCCGTCGTCCGGAATGTTCTCTCCCATGATGACATCAGGGCCATAACCGGTTATGACGCAATTGATGAAGTGAGCTTTCCGCAAGAGTCCGTACTCGTCACCGCCTTCGGAGGAGACCAGATGGAGTGCGTCGCCACGACTTGCCGTGAAGGGATAGAACTGGGCAAGCGTGCTATATATAAAGGTGTGACTTCCTCCGCTGATGTTTACCGTATGCCCATACGTGTTGCTTATCTGTGTGTTTGTGACTTTACTTGCACAGTTGTTGAGTTGCAAGCCGTCGCCTCCGATGTTGTGAAGTATGCAGCCGTCGAGTACGACGGATGGTTTCGACTCGTCGGGCTTCAGCTCTTCCGTGTCTTCAACTATGATGCCGAAGCATGAGCTGTGAAGGTCGAGCTGTGTGAACTCGTTGCCAAGGCTGCCGCGATGTATGACGACGCCTTCCCACCTGCTTGGCGTGTTGTCATAGAGAAGGTAGTCGAACATATGGTCCATCCTGTCGCCCCTGAGCACGACTGGTTTCTCATAGCTCCCTTCAACCATCAGCTTCCCATAGACGTGTAGTGCTGCCTTGTCGTGAAACATGAGCTTCGTGCCCTCTGTGAGCGTGAGCGTTGCGCCTTTCCTGACTACGAGTGAGTCATATATGACGTATGCCTTGTCCGTCAGAAGCGTCGCATCCTCCTCGATGACCATTCCTCCTTTCTGGATATAGGCATCGATGGAGCCGCCGCTGAGCACGACTGACTGTCTTACACCGTTCTCTAAGATGAAGTCCAGCTTATCCTTAAAGTAGAGAGGCTCAAGGCTTCCTACCTCGGGAGGCGTCATCTCGATGCGGATGATTAGGCTGTCGTGCTTCAGAACCTCGAAGTCGTTCCATGAACCATCGGCGAGGTATCGACCGTCCACGTTGACACGGAAGCGGCTGCTGCTGCCTCCTTCGAGCTGTATACTGCTGATGCGTATGCCGTTCGAATTGTTATTGAAGGCATAGAGAGTCTTCGTGCTGCTGGGGATGGTGCTGATGAGTGTGTCGAAGGCTATGGTGTCCTGCGAGAAGACGAGGCGAAAGCTGGGATTGTCCGAGAAGCTTTCGTAGTCGGAGCAGGCCACGACGAGCAATGACAGCAAAGGCAGCAAAAACTTAAGTTTCATCTATTTCTTAATTCTTAACTCTTAATTATTAATGTTTACGAGGAGCCTCCTTAAGGATGGCAAGCAGGTGGTCCCATACCATTTGAACTGTAGGGATGAGGAGCTTCTCGTCGGGGCTATGGACGCCGCGAAGTGTTGGGCCCATGCTTATCATGTCCATGCCTGGGAACTTCTCGCTGAAGAGTCCGCATTCGAGACCTGCGTGTATGCCGCGGACGATGGGTTCTTTCTGGAAGAGCCTCTTGTATTGTTCGACGGCGATATGCAGTATTTCGCTGTTGGGATTCATCTTCCATCCGGGATAGCCTTCGCCTATGTCTACTTTTGCACCTGCCAGTTCGAACACTGCGGCGAAGGTGTTGGCCATGTTCACGCGGGCGCTGAAGATGCTGCTTCGCTGGCTGCTGTTCACATCGATGGTCTTCTCTGTCTTATGTATGCTGGCGAGGTTGCTGCTTGTTTCGACAAGGTCGAGGTCCTGGCAGTAGGCGAGGACGCCATTGTCCACTGCTTGCAGGGCCTTGATGAGGCGTTGGCTGCAGTCTTTGTCGATGGCTGTCGTGGCGGGTGTCTCGCTTTGGAGGACGAACTGCATCTGCTTTTCGGTGACGCTGTACTCCTCTTCGACGTCGGCCTGATAGAGGTTCCAGTCGACGGTGATGCTCTCTTTGTCCTTCGTGGGAATGGCACAGAGGCACCAAGCCTCGCGTGGGATGGCGTTGTGGAGACCGCCTGCCTGTATGTCGACAAGCCGGAGGTCGTACTTCTGCTGGCTGAGGTATAGGAATCGCGCCAGGAGTTTGTTGGCGTTGGCACGCTTCTTGTCGATGTCATCGCCGCTGTGGCCGCCGGTCAGGCCCTTGATGGCGAGCGAGAAGGTGAAGTATCCGGCGGGCAGGGCTTCTTCATTATAGTCGAACTGCGCAAAGGTGCGACAGCCGCCGGCGCAGGATACGAAGATTTGTCCTTCGTCTTCGCTGTCGAGATTGATGAGCAGTCGGCCTGTCATGAAGTCCGATTGCATGCCTTCTGCACCAGTGAGGCCGGTTTCCTCGTCGCGGGTGAAGACGCATTCCAGCGGGCCGTGTTCGATGTCGTTCGCTTCGAGCAGAGCCATTTCCATAGCGATTCCGATGCCGTCGTCAGCGCCGAGAGTGGTGCCTTTTGCTTTCATCCATTCGCCATCGACGTAGGTCTGGATGGCGTCCTTTGTGAAGTCGAACTCCACGTCGCGGTTCTTCTCGCAGACCATATCCATGTGGCTTTGCAGGACGATGGTCTGGCGGTTCTCCATTCCGGGTGTTGCCGGTTTGCGTATGATGACGTTTCCCACTTCGTCCCTGCGGGTGTCGAGGCCCAGGCTCTTGCCGAAGTCGAGCAGGAAATCAATCATCTTCTCTTCTTGTTTTGAGGGGCGTGGGACATGGTTCACTTGTGCGAAGCACTTGAACACACTTTGAGGCTGTAGATTATCCATGGAGCAGTGATTTTTTGATTGTTGAGCGTTAATAATTGAATTTAGTTGAGTTTCTCTTAATTTATAACTATAAATTACCCTTTTTTATTGTATCTTTGCAGCAAATATATAGAAGAATGTTGAAATTATTACTCATTACCCTCGGAATTGTTGGCATATCTGTGCTTTTTTTGTGTATTAAGATGCTCGTGAAACCAGGCAGCAAGTTCGGCAGCACCCATATCGGCGGCAGCAAGGCGATGAGAGACCGGGGCATTCATTGCGTCCAAAGCATGGATGCGATAGAGCGGCTGGAGAAGGTTCATGCCAAGGAGAGAGTTGACAAAAAGTAACTCGTTTTGTGATATTCCTGCCAAAGTGTCAAAATCCATAAGGGAGAAAAACGGCCCATAATACGCCGATTTTGCCATTTTAACAGGGAGCGTTTCTCAATGCAATATAATGGAATTGCAAATACAATAGGTTGCGTTTGCAAACTTAACTGCATTCCTTGAGTGAAGCTCCACTATCGAAAATGGTCAAAAATGCTGTAAAATAACCCTTTTTTGCTATCTCGAGTCTGGCGTTTTCGTCTTTTCTTTCTTCCTTGTAACCGATTGATTCTCAGCATGGATTCGATTTAAGCCATTATTTTTGAAAAAACGACCCAAAGTATGGTTTCGGGGCTTTCGGGCGATTTCGTGCGTCTGCCCGAAAATCAGAATGTAAGCAGAAACGCTTGTTTCGTAGCAATCTGTCAAGGGTGAAGGAGCCGCTTCATGGCACAATTAAGTTTTTTTATGAGTAGTGAATGATGAATTGTGGATTAAATGCCGTACCTTTGCGGGAAAATAAATAATGTATCATCAAATTATGAAGAAGTACCTTACCTACATGGCCCTTGTGGGCACCACTGCTTTCTTTGCCGCTTGCGGCTCCAAGAACGAAGAAGAAACAACGCAACCGACAGCCCAGCAGGAGGAGAGCGCCGGCCTCAAAGTTGCCTACGTCGAACTCGACACGCTGATGAGCCAGTACCAGCTCTACAAAGACTACAGCGAAGTCCTCACCCGCAAGGGCAACAACATACAGAAGACGCTGGCTCAGAAACAACGCGCCCTGGAAAGCCATGCTGCCTCAGTCCAGAAGAAATACGAGAGCAACGAGTTCACCACACGCGACGAACTGGAACGCGCCCAGGCTTCAATCGAGAAGGAACAACGCGACCTCGCAGAACTCGCCGACCGTCTGCAGAACGAGTTCGCTATGGAACAGGCACGCATCAACGAGGAGGCTCGCGACAGCATACAGTCGTTCCTCAAGAGATACAACAAGACAAAGAAGTTCGACTACGTCCTGGTGAAGGCTGGAGACAACCTTCTGATAGCAAATCCACGCTATAACATCACTAACGACATCGTTAAAGGATTGAATAAGCACTACAGGGTAAAACCCGAAGTGGCTGAGCAAATTAAGTCCTCAAAAGAAGAGGAAGATTAAAGTTTTAGTTGAAAAATTGTTGATAACTTATTGCCGAAAAGCTTGCGGCTCTCATTTGAAAGTCGTACCTTTGTCGGCATGATAGAACTTTCAACACATATCGAGTACCTGCTCCTTCGCCGCGACGAAGTAAGCGTCCCGCAGTTGGGAACCTTCACAGTCAAGGAGATGAGCAGCCGCAGGGTAGATGATGAAGGCATCTTCCTGCCTCCGTATCGCACCGTATCCTTCAAATGGAACGAACATGAAGCTGGCGAAGACTTCGTCGCTTCACTTTCAAAGATGCACAGCCTCTCGCGTCAGGAGACGCGAATGATGTGCATGGAGTACATAGATGAACTTAACCAAAGGCTCGACGAAGAGGGCAGCATCCCCTTCGGCAGCATGGGATATCTGCTCCGTGATGCAGAAAGAGGCGAGACAAGCTTCCTGCCACAGCAGTCCGGCATAGCTTCGCCTGCCTATTATGGGCTTGATGCAGTTCCCTTCGCCAAGCTGAGCCACGAAGTCCGGCAGCAAAGAGCTAAGAAGCAGGCAGCCGGCAAGGTGAAGCTGACAAGCATCCAAGCCGACCGCGACACGATTACTATCCGCATCAACCGCAAGGCCTTCAACTATGCCTCTGCCGTTGCAGCCTCCATCCTCCTGTTCTTTGCCGTCACCTCACCCCTCGGGAAGTCCATCACTTCCGGCGTAAGTCAGCAAGCCGAGATGTTCTTCGCTACAAGGTTCCTGCCTTCTGTAAAGCCTGAACCGAAAGCTATTGAAGCACAGCCCGTAGTAAAGGAAGAGCCGCAGGCAGAGCCGGTTCAGGTAGCTCCGAAGGATTATGCAATAGTCCTCGCAAGCGCCCTCAGCGAGAAACGCGCCGTCGCTTATGCCGCCAGACTACAGGAATTGGGCTATGACGCACAGGCCTGCAAGACCGGCAGCATGGTGCGTGTCATCATCCCGGGCTTCGCATCGGAAGACGAAGCCTATCAGAAGATCCGCGAATGCAAGGCAGATTGCAAGGACTTCGCTAACGGATGGCCTCTTCACCTCAAAGGCGACATCAAGCTCATCCAATAAACACACAGACATCCATGAAGAAAGTCCGTTGCCCCAAGTGCAACAGTTACACGGTCTTCGACGAGACGCGCTACCAGCCAGGTCAGCGTCTCGTCTTCGTTTGCAGCCAGTGTAACAAGCAGTTCGCAATAAAGATGCCTCCCGCCCCTTCCCCCATGAAGGAAGAAACCCTGCCTCAAGAAGGCTCCCCTCGGGAGGAAGGCATCGGCGCCTCTATTATAGTTGTAGAGAATGCCTTCCACTATCGTCAGGAGATACCCTTGGAGATGGGAGACAATGTCTTTGGCCGTTATGTTTACGGCACAAACATAAACAAACCCATCGAGACGGTCGACCCAAGCGTGGACACCCGTCATTGCATCATCCGCGTACAGAAGGGGAAGGACGACCGGTTGCAGTTCATCCTTCGTGATGCTCCATCAGGAACTGGCACCTTTTACATGAACGAAATTCTCCGCAACCAAGACCGCATCCGTCTGCAGGACGGTTCCGTCATCACGATAGGTGCCACGACACTCATCCTTAAGCTTCAGGGCGAATGATACGTTTCCTTGCTACCGACCTTGATGGGACTTTGCTCACTTCGGGCAAGGCCATAACGCCTTACACTCAAAGGGTTCTTATTGAAGCTCAGCAGAAAGGACTTACCGTCATTCTTGCAAGCGGCCGCCCTCTTTACAGCATCCTTCCCTTTGCAGAGCAGCTCGAGCTGAAGCAGTATCGAGGCTTTATCATTTCCTTCAACGGCGGTCTCGTCTGGGATTGTGCCAAGGGTAAAGCCATCAGTGAACAGTCGATACCTCTTCATGTTATCCCACATCTTGTGGCAGCAGTGAAGGGAGATGATTTCCATATTCATGGCTACAAGGGCAACAGCATCGTCGTACAGGGACAACCAGACGAGTGGTCGCATTACATAGCTCGAGCCAACAAGAAGCCTTTGCTCGAGACGGAGGACTTCATAAGCACCATTACGGAACCTCAGCACAAATGCATCGTCACAGGCCCACCTCGCAAGCTTTGGCACTTGGAAAGACGACTGAAGAGACAGTTCGAGGCGGCTCTCCTGACTTCGTCACTTAAAAAACAGTGATTTCCTATTTGCTTGATACAGATTATTTTGTATCTTTGTGTCACCCAAATTAGGGTGACACGAGGCAA